>JAGWMP010000002.1 GCA_028871705.1 Gammaproteobacteria bacterium | reverse complement strand
GGACAGGCTGACCCAGCCCGACCTGATGCTGATGCTCACCATGCTGCCGGGGCGCTACGACAACAGCGCCCAGGCGCAGCTCGATGCGCGCAACAACGTCCACCCGGCGCACGAATCGGTCCAGCTCGTCGTCACGCACGTGTACACGCCGCGCCTCGGTCACTACGTGTACTACGCGCAGGAGTCGGCGCTCGACGATGCGCGCCGTGTGCTCGGCCAGAAGATGTGGAGCTTCGAGCTCGACGAGAAGCGCGGCCTGGTGCAGACGCTCTACGAGCTCAACGAGCCGACGCGCTGGCGCGACGGCTACCTCAACAAGGACCTCTTCACCAGCATGCAGATGGAGGACGTGCAGCCGGAAGGCTGCCGGCTCATCTGGAAGAAGAAGGGCAACGGCTTCGCCGCCACGCACGACCCGAAGGTGTGTCCCGACAGCGCGGCCGTCCCGGCCGCTGCGCAGATGGAGCTCAGCGCCGGCGCACTCGCCGTCGGGGATTACCAGTTCGTGCGCAAGGGGCGCTGATCAGTTCGCCTGCAGGTGCTGGCCGAGGAAACGCTCGACCTCGCTGAAGATCTGTGCGCGCACCCGGGAATTGGCCCAGGCATCGCCGGGCAGTTTGTCGAGCGTCACGTCCTTGCCCGCCGCGGTGAGCGCCCGCGCCATATCAGCTCCTTGCACAGGGAGCAGCCCGGTGTTGCCGGTATACATGATCAGGATGGGCGCGCGGATGTTTGCGACGGCGTTGATCGGCGAGCGGCTCTTGAGGATCGGGTCGCCCGGCTTGCCGATGCGTTTCTCCACCCGCGCCGCGCTGGATGAGGACGCCGTGTGCGCGAGAGGCGTGCCGGTGCGCGGCAGCAACGCGGTGACATAGGCCGGCAAGTCCGAGACGCCGTTGATGCTCACCGCACACGCGTAGAGCTCGGGTGTGAACGCCGCACCCGCCAGCGCCGCGTAGCCGCCGTACGGCGTGTCACCGAAGATGCAGACCCGGTGCGGGTCGGCGAGCTGCTGTGCGACCAACGCGCGGACGCCGTCGGTGATGTCATCCTGCATCCTGCCGCCCCATTGCTGATCGCCGGCCTCGCGGTAGGCGTCACCGAAACCGCTTGAGCCGCGAAACTCAGGCCGCAGTACCGCGTAGCCGCGGGTGGCGAGGAACTGCACCAGGGCATTGAACACGAGGTAGTCGCGCGAGTTGGGACCGCCGTGCGGCAGCACGACGAGCGCAAGAGGCGGCTTGGCGCCCGGCGGCGTCGCGAGGTAGGCCGGGATGTCGGTCCCGTCGCGGGACTTGTAGCTGATCTCCTTCACCTCACCCAGCGCCGCGCCGGCCAGCCCTGGATACGTCTCGGCGGCGATGTCCGCTTTGTTGGTCTTGAAGTCGGTCAGGTAGTACACGGGCGGAGCGGACGGGGAGCTGACGCGAGCCAGCGTCTTGCTGCCATCCTCGGTCCATCCGTAGGGCTCCACTTGCAGATTGGGGAAGGCGCGCGCGATCGAGGTGTAGCGTTGCTCGGCGGCAGGGTCGAGCCAGCGAATGGAGCTGCCGAGGCCGCTCGCGAGCACACCAGTCACCGCGCCGCTATAGGAGTCGAGGAAGACACTGGTGATGTCGGCGTCCGGCAGCTCCGCCAGTACGCGCGGGTGCGAGCCGTCGAGCGGCAGCGCCCAGGCCGCCTCGTGGCTGTGTCCGTTGGCCTCCAGAACCACCAGCGCGCTGCCGTCGCCCAGCATGCCGCTGATGGTGGGCGGGTCGGAGTCGTCGCGACACAGCAGCTCGCGCTTGGTGTTGCCCGGGATGGCATAGACACAGTACTGGTTCTGCAGCCACTCCCAGTCCTCGCGCGCCACGGGGTGTCCGTCGCGGTCGACGAACCAGCGGATCGTGCGCTTACCGCCCTCGCGCAGCGAGGTCTGGGTGCCCGTGCGCACGTCGACCTCCAGGAGGTGCGTGTAACCGCCGGCCTCTCCGATGGTGGTGACGTTGGGCGGCTGCGTGGCGACGATGACCGTGTCGGGCTTGGTAGTGCGCGCTGCGACCAGGTACTCGAAGCGGGAGACCACTTCGCGGCTCTCGCCGCTGGCGACGTTCTGCGCCAACACCTGCCGCCCCGGGCCGGGGTGATTGGCCGCGATCTGCAGCTCCATCAGCAGCGTCTCGTTGCTTTGCCAGCCGAGTGAGACCAGCGTGTCGCCGGCGACGACGCCGAGGACGCGCAGATTCTGGCGCGTACCGAGATCGAAGATCACCACGCCGACCGAGTCACCCTTGCGCTCGGACCACGCCAGGTAGTGGCCATCCGGGCTGATCGCGGGTTGAGTCGCTTCCGGGAGCGCGGCGAACACCTCCGCCGCGGGAGGCGGTGCGGCCAGCGTGGCCGAGAGCGCCCCCAGGCCCACAAGTGCGAGCAGCGTCCTCATTTCAGGTGCGCATCCAGCCCGTGCGTTTTCATTTCGACGGAGTGCTCGGCTGGTGAGGTGGGTCCTGCAGATGCGCATCGAGCCACTTGAAGACTTCGTGGTGCCACTGCAGGCTGTCGGCGGGCTTGCGCACCCAGTGATTCTCGTTGGGGAAGACCAGTAAGCGGCTTTCGATCCCGCGGCGTTGCAGGGCGGTGAATGCGCCGAGTCCCTGGGAGTAGGGGATGCGGAAGTCCTGCTCGCCGTGGATGACGAGCATCGGCGTGCGCCAGCGGGCCACGAAGCCCGCCGGGTTGAATTTCTCGTAGAGCTCCGGCGCGTTGTAGTACGTGCCGCCCATCTCCCACTCGGGGAACCAGAGCTCCTCGGTTGAGTAATACATCATGCGCTGATCGAACACCCCATCGTGGGTCACGATGCAGCGGAAGCGGTCGGGCCAGTTGCCCTCGATCCAGTTCATCATGAAGCCGCCGTAGGAGGCGCCGAGCGCACACGCCCGCGTGCCGTCGAGCCACGGGTAGCGCTCGAGAGCGGCGGCGAGGCCCTTCTCGAGGTCGACGAGGGGCTTGCCGCCCCAGTCGCGGCTGATGGAATCGGTGAATGCCTGGCCGTAGCCGGTGGAGCCGTGAAAGTCGATGCTCACCACGCCGTAGCCGTGGCCGGCGAATACCGGCATGTTCCAGCGGTAGTGCCACTCGTTGCCCATGCTGCCCTGCGGGCCGCCGTGCACGATGAAGGCCACCGGGAAACGCTTGCCCGGCTCATAGCCGTAGGGCTTCATCACGTAGCCGTACACCGTCTCGTCGTTCCAGCCCTTGAAGCTGAACTGCTCGAAGCCGGTGAGGCTGCGCGCCGCCAGCAGCTCGTGGTTGACGTCGGTGAGGCGCTTCAAGACGCCGCCGCGCGCCGGCAGCGCGTACAGGTCAGCGGGGCCGGCGAGGCTCGCGAGGCTCACGACGATCGTCGCGCGCCCGGCACTGTAGCCGGCCACCTCGCCCTCGCCGATGAGCTTCACGGGCTTGCCCGTCGCGACGTCGATCGAGTACAGCGCGCGCTGGCCGCGCTCCTCGACGCTCGCGAGCAGGTGGCGCCCATCGGGCATCGCGCCGAGGCGCGCGACCGAGCGGTCCCAGGAGGCGGTGAGGGCGCGCGCGGTGCCGGTTCGCGCGCTGCGCAGCATCACGTGAAAGCGATCGGACTCGAAACCCGGCCGGTCCTGTGCGAGCCAGGCGAGGTCGCCGTTCGGCAGGAACACCGGCTGCGCATCCCAGGCGGGATTGCCGGCCGTGAGGTCGACCGCGGCGGTGGAGCCGTCGGCGGGCGCCTGGTAGAGATCGAAGTTGGTCGACCAGGGCTCGGTGCGCCCGGCAATGCGCGCCGAGAACACCAGGGTCGCCCCGTCCGGGCTGAAGGCGTAGTCCTCGTCGCCGCCGAAGGGCTTGCCGGGAATGTCCGCGTCGAACCCCTTCGACACGTCGACGGGCACGCCCACATGGCCATCCGCCCCGAGCCGTGCCGTGAAAAGGTGCGAGCGCGTGCCGTCGCTCCAGGTATCCCAGTGGCGTACGAACAGGCGGTCGTAGAGGCGGCCGCTCGCCGGGTCCTTTGCCTGCGCGTCGAGGCGCGCCCGCGTGCAGGCGAGGTCGGGGCAGTCCGGGAAGACCGCCAGGGAGAGGGCGAGCACCTCGCCCCGGGGCGATACCTTGAATGAGCCGACCTCGAGCGGGTAGTCGCTGATGCGCTGAATGCCGCCGTCCGTGAGCGACAGCCGCCACAGCTGCGAGCTGCCGCCGCGGTCGGAAAGGAAGTAGAGCGTGCGCGAGTCGGTCGACCAGTGCGGGCTCGAGTCGTTGACCTTGCCGTCGGTGAGGCGCGCCGGCGTGGCGCCGGGACGCGGGTCGAGCAGCCAGAGGCTGGTGTGGCCCTTGTCGGCCGCGAGATCGGTCTCGCGCTCGACGAAGACGAGGTAGCGGCCGTCGGGGGAGAGCTCCGGATCGCTCACGCGTTTGAGGACCACGAGGTCCTCGGGCGTGAACGGGGCGGCGTGCGCGAGCGGCGCGCACCCCAGCACGAGCAGGCACACGAACGGGGGCAGCGGGGACACGCGGGGACGCATGCGATGGATCCCTTCAGCCGACTTCGTCGCTGGCGATCGTCCAGGGCTCGGCGCGCGCGCCCTGGATCCACTCCTGCAGTGCGCCGTCCTCGAGCACCGCCGCCATGTACCAGCGCGCGGTGTCGGATACCCGCGCGCCGTAGGTGTTGAAGCGCAGCACGACCGGTGCGTACATCGCGTCCGCGATGCCGTACTCGGCACCGAAGAGCCACGGTCCCCCGCCGCCGAAGCGGCGCCGGCAGTCGTTCCAGAGCTCATCGATCCGCTCGACGTCGGCGGCGAGGGCCGCCGGGGTCGCGGTGCGGCGGTTGCGGGCCCGGGCGTTCATGGGCCACAGCGTGCGCAGCGTCTGGAATCCCGAGTGCATTTCCGCGGCAACCGAGCGCGCCACGGCGCGCGCCGCGCGCTCGCGCGGCCAGCCGCGGCCGGTGAGCTCGGCGGCGTACTCGCAGATCGCCAGCGAGTCCCAGATGGCGAGGTCCCCGGCGCGCAGCACCGGCACCCGGCCGCTCGGTCCGAACGCGTCCATGCGCTCGTGGGTGTCGGGCTGGTCGAGCGCGATCAGCACCTCGTCGAACTCGACCCCGAGGTGCCTGAGCGCGATCCAGGCGCGCAGCGACCACGAGGAATAGTTCTTGTTGCCGATGGCGAGCGTGAGCTGTGCCACTTCAGTGATAACCTTCGGGGCGTGCTGAACGACGTGCGCGCCGTCGCGTTCGATCTCGATAATACACTCTGGGATGTCGAGCCGGTGCTCGCGCGTGCCGAGGCGCGCCTCATCGAATGGCTGCGGCTCAATTGCCCGCGCATCCCCGAGCAGCTGTCGCTCGCGGACATGCGCGCCGCGCGCGAGGAGCTGGCGCGCGCCGAGCCCCACAACGCGCACGACGTGACGTACCTGCGCCTGACGGCGCTCGAGCGGCATGCGCGCGAGTGCGGCTACGGCGCGGAGGTCGCCGCGCGCGCCTTCGAGGTGTTCCTCGCCGCGCGCTGCGAGGTCGAGGTGCTGCCCGACGTGCGTCCGGCGCTGGCGCGCCTCGGGCGCGCCTTCACGCTCGCCTCGCTCAGCAACGGCAATGCCGATCTCGGCCGCATCGGCCTCGACGCCGCCTTCGCGCTCTCGCTCAACGCCCGGCAGATCGGTGCCGGCAAGCCCGACCGCCGCAGCTTCGAGCACCTGGCGCGCTCGCTCGGGCTCGCCGCGCACCAGATCCTCTACGTCGGCGACGACCCCTGGCTCGATGTCGAGGCGTCCCGCGCCGCCGGCTGCCGCAGCGCCTGGATGAACCGCCGCGGCAGCGCCTGGCCGGCCGAGCTCGCGCCGGCCGAGCTCGACGTGCGCGACTGTGGCGAGCTCGCCTCGAGGCTCGGGGCCTGAGGGGCGGCGCAGTCGTTTCAGGCGGGCAGCGGGCGCCCGCGCGTCTCCACCACCACGAGCCACGAGATCAGGCCCGCCGCGAGCGGCACGACGCCGAGCCAGAAGAACACCTGCGTGAGAGCGGCGCCCGAGCCGCCGGCGGCCGCGGAGACCGAGCCGACCAGGTAGGGGCCGAAAGCGGACAGCACCCGCCCGGTGTTGTAGCAGAAGCCGGCTCCCGTGGCGCGCACCCGCAGCGGAAACAGCTCCGGCAGATAGAAGGTGAAGCCGCCGAAGATGCCGTAGACACCGGCGCCCACCAGGGCGAGAAGCGACAGCCGCGTGTACGGCTCGAGCGGCAGCCCGAAGGTCGCGAACAGCGCGAGCGCCGAGAAGAGGAAGTAGATGACGAACATCGGCCGCCGGCCGAGGGCGCGCGCCAGTGGCACGGCGGCGAAGGTGCCGAGCAGACCGCCGAGATTGAAGCAGGCCGAGCCGTGCGCCTGCCACGCCGCGGTCAGCGCCTGCATCTGGGCGCCGGCCAGTCCGGCGCTGCGGGCCGTCTCGCCCGCCAGGCTGCTGCCGAGGAGCGGCACGAAGGCATTGCAGCCCCACCAGCTGAGGATCGCCGCCGTCGCGACGAAGAGGCCACCGAGCGTCGCCGCGCGCAGCTGCGGCGTGAACAGCGCCCGCGGGCTCGCCGTGCGCGCCGCGCCGCGACCGGCTTCCCAGCGCTCGCTCTCGCGCAGGAAGAGCCGCACGCAGACCGCCAGCACCACCGGCAGCAGGCCCGCGAGGAACACGTAGCGCCACGCGCTCTCGGGCCGCCCGGCGAGCCACACGCCGCTGATCTGGTAGTTCACGAGTCCGGCGAGGACCACGCCGAGCGGCGAGCCGGTCTGCATGATGACTCCCGCCTCGACGCGGCGGTTCTCCGGCACTACCTCCGCGACCAGCGCGGCGCCGATGGCCCATTCGCCGCCGATGCCGAGGGCGGCGACGGCGCGGCACAGGATCAGCTGCGGGATGCTGGTCACCAGGGCGCAGGCGCCGGTGCCGAGCGTGTACACGGCGATGGTGAGGAACAGGGCGCGCTTGCGGCCGATGCGGTCCGCCACGGCGCCGCAGGCGATGCCGCCGACCGCCCAGCACACGAGCAGCGTCGAGGTGATCACGCCGTTCCAGAAGACGGCGGCGGATTTCGCCGCGGCGGAGTCGGGCGGCAGGTGCAGCAGTGCCGGGATGCAGTTGCGCGCGACGAAGTTGAAGAGCACCGCGTCGTAGACGTCCAGTCCCCAGCCGGCCCAGCCCGCCGCGATCACCAGCCAGTGATAGCCCGAGAGGCCGAGAAAGGTCCCCTGTGGGGCAGTTAACGGAGTCGTCGGCACGGTGAGCCCCCGGCGCGGCAATCAGCACTCGCGCAGCTGCGCTGCCAGATTCTTGTGGCGCGAGTTTGCACCCGTTCAGCGCAGCGCGTCACGGTATCGGTACGGCGCCTGGAGAGAATCTGTCAGCGGGCCGTTACAGGAGTACGAGGAGGCGCGCGGACCATGAGTGCCGATACCGAACGGGTGGTGCCGGTGGCGAACCTGCAGGAGTTCTTCCGGGACAGCCTGCATGGCGCTCTCACGCGCGCGCATGTCGCGGTCGAGGACCAGACCGAGCACTACGTGGTGAACCTGCTCACGCTGTTCGCGCGCTCGGAGGCGCTCTACGAGGGTTCCCCGGGCGCGGTGCGCCTGAAGCCGCTCGTAGTCATGCTGTGCGAGGCGCTCGAGGCGCCGAGCGAGAACGAGCGGCAGCGCGCCCTGCAGCGCCTCGGCGACGTGTCGCTGTTCGTCGCGGGCTTCTTCGCACCGAGCTTCGCCGCGCGGCTCATCGACATCGACTATCACATCGCCATGGGCGGCCGTGCCTACGGCGAGCTCGCGCACGCCGTCGGACGGGGCCGCGGGCGGGTGCTCGGCGCGGTGTTCGCCGAGCTGTCGGCGAAATTCCAGCCCATGGTGGATGCGCTCAACGACATCAGCGAGACCTCCTGCCGCCATAGCGACCGCGACGTGTTGCGCCTCTACGAGCTGTGGCTGAAGACCGGCAGCGCGCGCTGCTACTCGCTCCTCGACCGGCTCGGCGTCTGCCCGACGCGCGAGCGCGGCGGCATCGCCCGCGAGCATTGAAGGCGCGCGCATGCTGCTGTCGCGCCTGCAGGAGCTCATCGGCGGCATCTACGACGTACGCGTCGCCTACGACGTGTACGACTTCCTCGTGACCGACCGCGGGCAGCTGCCGCGCGCGCCGCACGGCGGCCTCGCCGACGAGGAGCTCATCGTGGCGCAGAGCGCGGACGGCAGCGAGCTCGCGCTGTCGCTGTACCTCGATCCGAAGCTCCTCGAGCGCCTGGCGGGCGCCGATCCGCTCATCGAGTTGAACGGCGCCAACCTCGGCGACTGGTGGACCGCGCTCGAGGGCGTCAGTCACTTCCTCTATCTCGCCTGGAATGCCGGCCATGACAAGCCGGTGTCGCTGCTCGAGCTCGAGATGCAGGCCGAGGTCGACAAGTACGTGGCGAGCTACTGGCTCATGCGCCGGCAGTACCCGGACCATTTCCCGGCGGAGCTGCGCCGTGCGCTGTTCGAGCGCACGCGCATCGATCCGCGGCTCAGCGCGCAGCGGCGCGGCTTGTATGGGGAAGCGAGCCGCTATGCCGAGCGCTTCTGCCGCCGGCTCGAGGGGCGGCTGGCCGCTCCCGTGCACGGGGAGCGGGAGGTGCTCACGGAGCTGCGGCGCTTCTACCGGCTCGGCAACGCGCGCAAGCGCGCGCACATCGAGAGGACGTCCTAGTCCTCGCCGCGCTGCTTGCGCTCCTCGAGGGCCCGCTTCATCTTGATCCACTCGGAGAGCTTGCGCAGATCCGTGCGCGTGGTGCTGCCGGGGCCGGCCTTCGGATAGGTCGCGGTGTGGCGCGCGTACGGGTCGTAGCTCTCTTCGCTCTTCAGGGCGAGCTGCGGATTGCCGATGACTTCGAGCACCGGACGCTCGTAGTCGCTCGGCGCGTCGCGCCACTCGACCGAGGCCTGGCCGCGGTCGTCGTGCACGACCAACCCGATACGCCGCCGCTCGGCATCGCCTGCCGTGGCGGGGCTCTCCTGGGACTGTGTTTTTCTACTCGTGTCGTCCACGGGATCAATACCGTCGGGCGCAAGACGCGCTTCACGTTTCCAAGCGTAACCGCGCGGGCATCCGGCGTTCTGCGACCTGCGTCACGGATCAAATGGCGACACTTGTGGTGGTTATGGCAAACCGCG
Organism: Gammaproteobacteria bacterium; assembly: GCA_028871705.1. GTDB lineage: Bacteria > Pseudomonadota > Gammaproteobacteria > Steroidobacterales > Steroidobacteraceae > 13-2-20CM-66-19. Next base: position 46,496 of record JAGWMP010000002.1, on the reverse strand, counting down.
CGCGCAGCAGGCCGACGATCGTCTTGGCGTCCGTTATGGTGCCATCGAGCGCCCAGTCGCAGGCGGTGTCGAACGGCAACCAGTGAATCTCGATCACTTCGGCGCGCTCGTGCGCCGTGGCGGCGGGAGCGACTCCGGTAGCGAGGTAGAGGTGCAGGACTTCGGTGAACACTCCGGGCGAGGACAGGCAGGTGCCGAGCGGGCGCCAATGGCGCGCGCTGACGCCCGCTTCCTCCATGAGCTCGCGCTGCGCGGTGCCGAGCGGCGGCTCGCGCGGCTCGAGCTTGCCGGCGGGCAGCTCCCACAGCCACCCGCCGGCCACGTAGCGGTACTGGCGCAGCAGGCACACCTGCCGCGCCGCATCCACCGCCACGGCCGCGGCGCCGCCCGGGTGGTGGACGACCTCGAGCTCGGCGCGGTGGCCGTTCGGCAGCACCACCTGCTCGGTGGTGACGCGGATGACGCGCCCGGTGAAATGCACGGTTTCGCTGGCGGGTTTCATGCGGCGCATCCTAACCCGCGGGTCGTGCGGGCGTCGGTCGCCAGCCGCTCGCGGCCACGGGTATAGTCGGCGCGCCCATGGCCACCACCGCGCATCTGGACAAGCTCAACGCCGCGCAGCGCAAGGCGGTGACGCACGGCGAGCCGCTGCCCGAGAAGGGTTTCGCCTCCGGGCCGCTCCTGATCCTCGCCGGGGCCGGCACCGGCAAGACCGACACTCTGGCGCACCGCGTGGCGCACCTGGTGATCCACGGGGTCGATCCGGCGCGCATCCTGATGCTGACCTTCACGCGCCGCGCCGCCCACGAGATGCGCCGCCGCGCCCACGAAATCACCAAGCAGGCCCTGAAGGAGTCGATGGGCGGCGTGAGCGCCACGATCTCGCAGCGCCTCGCCTGGGCCGGCACCTTCCATTCGATCGGCAACCGGCTGCTGCGCCATTACGCGGGCCACCTGCAGCTCGATCCGCACTTCAGCGTCATCGATCGCGGCGACTCCGCCGACCTCATGGACAGTCTGCGCGCCGAGCTCGGGCTCGCCGCCCGCGACCAGCGCTTTCCGCGCAAGGACACCTGCCTTGCGATCTATTCGAATCGCGTGAATACGCGCGCGCCGCTCAAGGAGACCCTCGAGCGGCACTATCCGTGGTGCCTGCAGTGGGAGACGGAGCTGACCGCGCTGTTCCGCGGCTACGTCGAGCAGAAGCAGCACGCCCATCTGCTCGACTACGACGACCTGCTGCTCTACTGGCACGGCATGATGTCCGAGGCGCGCCTCGCGCAGCACATCGGCGCGCATTTCGATCACGTGCTGGTCGATGAGTACCAGGACACCAACCGGCTGCAGGCGGAGATCCTGCATGCGCTCAAGCCCGACGGCGCGGGACTCACCGTGGTGGGCGACGACGCGCAGGCGATCTATTCGTTCCGCGCCGCGGCGGTCGAGAACATCCTCGGCTTCGCGCAGCGCTTTCAGCCGCGCGCCGAGGTGGTGGCGCTCGCGCAGAACTACCGCTCGACCCAGCAGGTGCTCGACGTCGCCAACGCGGTGATGGGCGAGGCGCCGCGCGAGCAGCGCAAGTACCTCCTGTCGGTGCGCGGCCAGGGGACGCGGCCGCGCGCCGTGACCGTGGACGAGCTGCAGACCCAGGCCGAGTACGTGCGCACCGAAGTGCTGCGCCGCCGCGAGGCCAACGTACCGCTCAGGCGCCAGGCGGTACTGTTTCGCAGCGCGAGTCACAGCGACGTGCTCGAGGTGGAGCTCACCAAGCACAAGATCCCGTACGTCAAGTACGGCGGGCTCAGGTTTCTCGAGGCCGCGCACGTCAAGGACCTGTTGGCGGTACTGCGCTGGGCCGACAACCCGCGCAACAGCCTGGCGGCGTTTCGCGTGCTGCAGCTGCTGCCGGGCATGGGACCGGTGAACGCCGCCGCCGCGATCGAGCACATGGAGACCGGCGGCAATACCTTCGAGGCGCTCGCGGGCTTCAAGCCGCCGCAGACCCACGAGATCGACTGGCGGCGGCTCATCGAGCTGCTGCGTGCGCTCGCCGACCCGCAGCTGCCCTGGGCCGGCCAGGTGCACCAGGCGCGCGAGTGGTACCAGAAGCACTTCGAGCGCATCTACGAGCACTTTCACACGCGCCTCGGCGACCTGGATCAGCTCGAGCACCTCTCGGGCCAGTATCCCTCGCGCGAGCGCTTCATCACCGAGCTCACGCTCGATCCACCGCATGCCACCAGCGATCTCGCCGGCCGGCCGTCGCTGGAAGAAGACTACCTGGTGCTGTCCACCATCCACTCGGCCAAGGGCATGGAGTGGGACACGGTGTATCTGCTCAACGTGGTGGACGGCAGTTTTCCCTCGGAATTCTCCACCGGCAGACCCGAGCTGATCGAGGAGGAGCGGCGCCTCCTGTACGTGGCGCTGACGCGCGCCCAGAACGACCTCGCGCTCGTCATGCCGCTGAAGTTCCATCTGACGCAGCAGTCGCGCCAGGGCGATGCCCACGTCTACGGCGGACGCAGCCGCTTCATGACCGAGAAGGTACTGAAGACGCTCGACGCCGCCATCTTCCAGGGCTCGAGCCGCCTCGGCGAGGATGCGCTCCAGGGCACGGGCGAGCAGCAGCTGACGGTCGACGTGGGCGCCCGCCTGCGCGATATGTGGTAGGCGCGCGTTATCGCGCGGGCTTGACGAATTTCAGCGTGAAGCGGTCGCTCTCGCCGATGGCCGCGTACTTCTCGCGGTCCTTGTCGCCGAGCTCGTAGGTGGGCGGCAGCGTCCACACGCCCTGCTCGTAGTCCCGGGTGTCTTTCGGATTGGCGTTCACCTGCGAGCTCGCCTCGAGCCGAAAGCCCGCCGCCTCGATCAGCCGGATGGCGTAGTCCTCGTTGACGTAGCCACTCTTCGCCTTCGGGTCCTGCGGCACGGCGGGGTCGCCGCGGTGCTCGGTGACGCCGAGCACCCCGCCGGGCTTCAAGGCCCGGAACATGGTGGCGAAAGCCGCGGCCGCCTGAGCGTGCGCCATCCAGTTATGGATGTTGCGGAAGGTGAGGATCATGTCGAGCGTGCCGGGCGGCACCACGTCGGAACCGTCGAGCGGGAAGGTCACGACCGTCACGTGCCCGTAGACCTCGGGGCGTGCGGCGAGCTTCTGCCGGTAGGCCTCGAGGCGATGCGTGACGTACGGGCTCTTGGGATCGGCGGCGATCACGCCGGCGTAGTAATGGCCCTTGTCGGCCAGGAGCGGCGCCAGTACCTCCGTGTACCAGCCCGGCTCCGGCCACACCTCGAGCACGCTCATCTCGGGGCGGATGCCGAAGAACAGCAGCGTCGCCTTCGGGTGGCGGTAGCGGTCGCGCGCGCGGTTCTGCTCCGATCTCTGATCGCCCGCGAGGATGCGATCGAGCGCGAGCGAAGTGCTCTGGCGGGTGCTGTAAGCGGTGCACGCGCCGAGCAGCAGCGCCGCGGCGGCGAGTGCCGCCCATCTCTTCTTGTTCTTGTCGATGGTCATGACGATCCCGTGCAACGTACGCCGCCGCCTACCCCTTGGCCGCCACATGAAAAAACCCCGCGGGGCGCGGGGTTCTTTGTGCGCTTCAACGGCCGGCCGTGACAGTTCAGCGACGGAAGGGACCGCCGCCCTGGCGCGGACGCTGCGGGCGCTCCTGCGCCTCGTTGACGCGCAGCGGGCGGCCGGCCATCTGGAAGCCGTTCAGAGCCTGGATCGCGGCCTGCGCCTCGCTCTGCGGCATGTCGACGAAACCGAAGCCGCGCGGCTTACCGGTTTCCCTGTCGTTGATCAGTTTGACGGACTCCACCTTGCCATGGCGCTCGAACAAGGCCTTCACGTCCTGCTCGGTGGCGGTGAAGGGCAGATTGCCTACGTAAATCGTCGTCACTGGGCGGTCTCTCTATGAAAATGCGGACAGCGGCACGCCGCATGCGCGGCGGTCGCATGAACCGCGTGAAGGATCAAACAGGTCAAGGCTTCAAGGCACACGACAGTGTTTCAGTCGATGCGCAGCGCTTGGGCCGGCGGCCTGCACCTGCGTTCGCGCACGGATGAGGAGCGCGCGGCGGGAAGGGAAGTCAACACAATCGTACAAAGCGCACTCATCCACGACGGATACGAACGCCCGTGTCATGCTACTCCCGGCCCCACCGGGACGCAAACCTCGAGGGTCTCCATGGAAGCATTTCTGGTCTCCGCGGGCGTCGTCGCGCTCGCGGAGCTCGGCGACAAGACGCAGCTGCTCGCGCTGCTGCTGGCGGCGCGCTTTCGCGCGCCGGTGCCGGTGATCGCCGGGATCGTGACGGCCGTACTCCTCAACCATCTGACCGCCGGCGCCGTCGGCATGCTGCTCGCCGCGTTGCTCTCGCCGCAGGTGCTGCGCTGGCTGCTGGTGGCCTCCTTTCTCGCCACGGCGGTGTGGATGCTGATTCCCGACGAGGAGCCGGCCGCCGGCGCACGCGCGACGCGTTTGGGCGCCTACGGCACGACCGTCGTCACCTTCTTCCTGGTCGAGATGGGCGACAAGACGCAGATCGCCACACTGGCGCTGGCCGCGCGTTATCGGGTGCTGCTGCCGGTAGTCGCCGGCACCACGCTCGGGATGCTGATCTGCGACGTGCCGGCGGTGCTGCTCGGCCGCGCGGTGGCCGAGCGCATCCCCGTACAGCTCATGCACCGGATCGGTGCCGCGGTGTTCCTGGCGCTCGCGGTGCTGGCGGCGCTGGCCTGAACTCAGGTGCCGGCAGGCTCGAGGTAGGCGTAGCCGTCGAGCTCGCTCTCGTAGAAGCGCTTGAGCGCCTGGCTCTCGGCGATGGTCATGCGGCCGTCGCGGATGGCGCGCTCGCAGTCGCGCGCCAGGGCCGGGTAGAGCTCGGCGACGTCGTACTCCATGTACTCGAGCACCTTGTTGGCGGTGTCGCCCTTGACGATCTCCTCGATCCACCAGCCGCCCTCGTCGTGCAGGCGCACGTGCACCACGTGGGTGTCGCCGAAGAGGTTGTGCAGGTCGCCGAGCGTCTCCTGGTAGGCGCCGACCAGGAACGCCGCCAGGTAGTACTTCTCGCCGCTCCTCAGCTCGTGCAGCTCGAGGGTGCGCTTCACGTCGCGCAGCGACACGAAGTGATCGATCTTGCCGTCGGAGTCGCAGGTGATGTCGGCGAGCACCGCGGTGCGGGTGGGGCGCTCCTCGAGCCGATGGATCGGCATGATCGGGAACAGCTGGTCGATGGCCCAGCTGTCGGGCAGCGACTGGAACACCGAGAAGTTGCAGAAGTAGGTGTCCGAGAGGATCGCCTCGAGGTCGTCGAGCTCCTCCGGCAGCCGCTCGAGCTTGCGGCACTGGTCGCGGATCTTGGCGCAGGTGGCCCAGTAGAGCCGCTCGGCGAGTCCGCGGAACTCGAGCGACAGCAGTCCGAGGTTGAACATCTGCAGCACCTGCTCGCGGGCGGTGAGCGCATCGTGGTAGCACTCCACCAGGCGCCGGTCGCTCACGGCGCGGTAGGCCTCGAACAGGTCCTGCACCGGCTGCGGCAGCTCCTCGCTCCCGGAGTAATCCTCGGCCTCGTAGCCGGTGACGCGGAACTTGTCGAGCGCGGACGATCCCAGCGCATCGAAGATGAGCACGCTGTGGTAGGCAGCCACCGCGCGCCCCGACTCGCTCACGATCATCGGATGGGGGATGTCGCGCGCGTTGCAGACGCTCGCGATGCGGTAGACGACGTCGCTCGCGTACTCGTTGAGCGTGTAGTTCATCGAGGAGGCGAAGTTGGTGCCGCTGCCGTCGTAGTCGACGCCGAGGCCGCCGCCCACGTCGATGTATTGCAGGCCCGCCCCCATGAGCTTGAGCTCGGCGTACACGTGCGCCAGCTCGTTGATGGCATCCTTGACGCGGCGGATGTCCTGCAGCTGGCTGCCCGGGTGGCAGTGCACCAGCTGCAGGCAGTCGAGCATGTCGCGGGCCTTGAGCACGTTGAAGAGCTCGAGGATCTCGGTGATGAAGAGGCCGAACTTGGATTTCTCGCCCGCCGAGGCGCTCCAGCGCCCCGAGCCCTCGCTGAAGAGCTTGACGCGCACGCCGATGCGCGGGCGCACCTGGTAGGCGGCGGCGTGCTGCAGAATCAGCCCCAGCTCCTCGAAATTCTCCACCACCGGGATGATGGTGCGGCCGAGCTTGGTGGCGAGCGTCACCGCCTCGATGTAGCTGTCGTCCTTGAAGCCGTTACAGACGATGAGGCGCTCGGGGGCGTTCTCGGTCATCGCCATGACGGCCAGCAGCTCCGGCTTGGAGCCCACCTCGAGCCCGAATCCGTATTCGCGCCCGTAGCGGTAGACCTCCTCGACCACCAGCCGCTGCTGGTTCACCTTGATGGGGTACACCGCCGCGTAGCGGTTCTTGTAGTCGTTCTCGGCGATCGCCGAGGCGAAGGCATCGTGCATGCGCTTGAGGCGATGCGCCAGGATGTCCGAGAAGCGCACCACCACGGGCGTCGTGAGATCGCGCGCCTGCAGCCCCTCGACCACCTCGTAGAGGTCGATCTCGCGCTCCACCGTGGTGTCGGGGCGCACCACGACGTGGCCCGAGTCGTTGATCGAGAAGTAGCCCTTGCCCCAGGCGGCGACGTTGTAGAGGTCGAGGGACTCCTCGATCCCCCAGGGTTGCGCGGGGTTGAATTTGCGGTTGCCGTTGAGGGCGATCTTGGGATCGGCGGCCACGGGTCCGCGTTATATCAAAATTGTGTGGCGAGTGAGAGTGCCGCGTCACACATCGTCGCCACCACGCGCCACCGCGCGCGCCGGATCGCGGATCCACTCGCTCCACGAGCCGGCGTAGAGCTTCGCTCCGGGAAGTCCGGCGTGCTCGAGCGCGAGCAGGTTGTGACAGGCGGTTACACCCGAGCCGCACATCGCGACCAGCGCCTCGGGCGCCCGCCCGCCGAGCGTCGCGCTCCACGCACGGCGCAGCTCCGCCGGCGGCAGGAAGTGCCCGCGCGCGTCGAGGTTGCGGGCGAAGGGGTGGTTGCGCGCGCCCGGGATGTGGCCGGCGACCGGGTCGATGGTCTCGTTCTCGCCCGCGAAGCGGTCGGCGGCGCGCGCGTCGACCAGCAGCGGCTCGCCGCGCGCGAGGTCGCCGCGGCCGAGCGCCGCGGCGATCGCCGCCGTGCTCACCACGCGGTCGGCGGGGGCACGCGCCTCGAAGCGGCGCGCCGGCCGCGAGGTGCGCTCCCCCGTCACCGCCAGCCCGGCGCGCTCCCAGGCGCCGAAGCCCCCGTCGAGCACCGCCACCTGCTCGTGGCCGAGCCAGCGCAGCAGCCACCAGAGCCGCGCCGCGTAGGCGCCCGGCCCCTGGTCGCAGGCGACGACCTGAACGCGGGCATCGATGCCGAAGCGGCTGAAGGTGGCGGCGAGTGCCGCCGGGTCGGGCAGGGGATGACGGCCGCTCGCCGCGGTGCGCGGCCCGGAGAGATCGCGGTCGAGGTGGGCGTACAGCGCACCGGGGATGTGAGCGGCGGCGAAGGCCTGCGCCCCCCATTCGGGGCGGGCGAGGTCGAAGCGGCAGTCGATGCACAGCCAGTCGCCGTCGCCCAGGTGGCGGGCGAGCCCCGCGGCATCGATCAGCGTTGCAGCCATGCGCGCATTTTCGGCGCGAAGCACTTGTCGTTACAATCACCGCAGCACCAAGTGCTGAGGGACCGATGGCAATCGACGTCTACTGGGGCAGCGGCAGTCCCTACGCGTGGCGGGTGCTGCTGGCGCTCGAGTACAAGCGGCTGCCCTACGTGAGCCACCTGCTGCAGTTCTCCAAGCAGGAGCACAAGTCCCACGAGATGCTGGCGCTCAATCCGCGCGGCCGCGTGCCGGTACTGAAGGACGGCGACTACGTGTGCTTCGAGTCGCTCGCCATTCTTTATTACCTCGATCTGAAGTACCCGCAGCCGCCGATCTTCGGGCGCACGCCCGAGGAGGCGGGGGTCATCATGCGGGTGATCTGCGAGTACCAGGCCTACATCGAGCCGCAGCTGCGCACCATCACGCGCGCGGTGTTCCAGCACGAAGGCGATCTCGCCGGGGATGAGGTCACGAGCGCCATGCACGCGGTCGCGAACGAGGCGCGCACCATCGAAGGCAGGCTGTCGAAGGGCGAGTGGGTGGTGGGCGATGCATGCTCGGCGGTCGACATGGTGATCTTCCCGGGCATCCAGCTGCTGAAGCGGGCGCTCGAGCGCCCCGAGGCGCGCGAGCTGTCCTCGCGCTTCATGCCGGTGGAAGTCAACTACCCGGCGCTCGGCCGCTGGCTCGAGCGCGTCGCCTCGCTCCCCGGCTACGAGCGCACCTACCCGCCGCACTGGAGATGAGCGCGCGGCGGTAAGCCGCGTGACCCGCGCACGGCCGATTGATACGCTCCGCACTGGCGGCGGGTGCACCGGGTGTGCCCGTTCACGGTCCACTCGAGCAACGGGCATCATGAGCAACGAGCACAAAGTTCACGTCGAGTTCCCCGGGCGGATTCTCTTCATCGGCTTCGGCAGCATCGGCCAGGGCGTATTGCCGCTGGTGCTGCGGCACATCGGCGTCGCTCCCGAGCGCATCACCATCGTCACCGCCGAGGACAAGGGGAACGAGGAGGCGGCGAAATTCGGCGTCAGGTTCGTGAAGGAGCGGCTGACGCGCGAGAACTTCCGCCGCGTGCTCAATCCGCTGCTCGGGCGCGGGGATTTTCTCATCAACGTTTCGGTCGAGGTCTCGAGCATCGCGCTCATCAAGCTGTGCTGGGAAAAAGGCGCGATGTACATCGATACCTGCATCGAGCCCTGGCCCGGCGGCTATACCGATCCGACCGTGCCCGTGGCGCGCCGCACCAACTACGCGCTGCGCGAGGAGGCCCTGGCGTTGCGCGCCGGGAACGAGCGTGCCCCGACCGCGGTGCTGACCCACGGCGCCAACCCGGGGCTGGTGTCGCACTTCGTCAAGCAGGCGCTGCTCAACATCGCGCAGGACACCAAGGTCGAGGCCGGCAATCCGGCGAGCCGCGCCGAGTGGGGTGAGCTCGCGCGCCGGCTCGGCGTCAAGGTGATCCACGTCGCCGAGCGCGACACCCAGATCTCGAGCAAGCCGAAGCTGCCCGGCGAGTTCGTCAATACCTGGTCGATCGACGGCTTCGTCTCCGAGGGCTCGCAGCCGAGCGAGATGGGCTGGGGCACGCACGAGCGCAACTTCCCGCGCGACGGCAAGCGCCACGACTTCGGCTGTCTCGCCGCGATCTATCTCATGCAGCCGGGGGCGGCGACGCGGGTGCGCACCTGGACGCCGCGCGCCGGGCACTTCCACGGCTTGTGCATCACCCACGGCGAGGCGATCTCGATCGCCGATTACTACACGGTGCGCGAGGGGGCGCAGGTGGTTTACCGCCCGACGGTGCACTACGCCTATCACCCGTGCGACGCGGCGGTCATGTCGGTGCACGAGCTCGCCGGCCGCAACTACGTGCAGCAGGAGCGCCAGCGCATCCTCATGGACGACATCACCTCTGGGATCGACGAGCTCGGCGTGCTGCTCGCCGGCCACCGCCGTAACGCCTACTGGTACGGCTCGCAGCTCTCGATCGGCGAGGCGCGCCAGCTCGCCCCCTACAACAACGCCACGAGCCTGCAGGTGACCGTGGCGGTGCTTGCCGGGGTGATCTGGGCGATGGAGAACCCGAACCTGGGACTCGTCGAGCCCGACGAGATGGACTTCCGGCGCAACCTCGAGATCTGCATGCCGTACTTAGGCCCGGTGTCCGGGGAATATACCGACTGGACGCCGCTGCACGAGCGCGAGCGCCTCTTCCCCGAGGACATCGACAAGAGCGATCCCTGGCAGTTCAAGAACGTCCGGGTGTTGTGGTGAGCCTCTCGTACTCGATCGAGACGATGAGGTAGGTGCGCTCGCCGGCCGGGGTCGCGACCGCGACCTCCTCGTCGAGGCGCCGGCGCAGCAGCGCCTTTCCCAACGGCGAATCCATGCTGATGTACCCGGGCAGCATGTCGAATTCGTCGGGGCCGACGATGCGGTAGCGCGATTGCGCGCCGTCGTCGGCCTCGATGAGCACCCAGGCCCCGAAGAACACCCGGGTGGGGTCGGCCGGCGGCTGATCGACGATCACCATGCCATCCAGGCGCCGGCGCAGGTGGCGCACCCGGCGGTCGATCTCGCGCAGCCGCCGCTTGCCGTAGGTGTATTCGGCATTCTCCGAGCGATCGCCCTGGGCCGCGGCCGCCGCGACCGCCTGCGTCACGCGCGGCCGCTCGTCGCGCCAGAGCGCATCGAGCTCGGTGCGCAGCCGCTGCGCCCCCTGGGGGGTGATGTACTTCGAGGCCGGAGGCTCTCGCGGGGGCGCGCGTCGCATCGCGGGAAAATCCTGTGAATTATGTCGCAGCCCTTTTTACAGAACCCCGGGGTTCTGTGGAACATCTCACGGACTTCGCCGGTGCCCCGGCACTAACCTTTTGCCGTGGCTACCAAGTACTACACGCACTTCGTAACCGGTACTGGCAGGGCGCGCACCATGCCCGGCAACGAGTGGAGCGGAGTGGTGGAGTTGCGCGAGCCGCTGACGCAGGGACGGGCCAACCGCGAGTTGCGCTCGCTCCTGGCACAGAGTTTCGATCTGGATTCGGACGAGATCCGCATCCTGCACTGGGCTCGATTGCACTGAATCCCCTGGCGGACTTCCTTCCCTTCATCGAAGGTCCGCCCTTCCAGACCCCAGGCCTAAAAACCTGGGGTTTTTTTTTGGCCCTTGATCGACGCCGCTTCGGCCCCCATGTGACAATTCCCGCCCCCAAGGGCCTGGCTGCAGGTCCGGGCGCGTCTTGCCTAGGAGAACCCCGATGCGTGCGTGGATGGTGGCATTGCTTTCGGCCGCGGTGCTGATGCTTTCCGGTTGCGGCTACAACAAGCTGCAGCAGCAGGACGAGGCCGTTAAGGCCTCCTGGTCCGAGGTCGTCAACCAGTACCAGCGGCGGGCCGACCTGATCCCGAACCTGGTCGAGGTGGTGAAGGGCTACGCCGCCCAGGAACAGAAGGTGCTGATCGGGGTCACCGAGGCGCGCGCCCAGGCGAACTCGATCCAGGTGACACCGCAGGTGCTCGACAACCCGGAGCTCTTCCAGAAGTACCAGGCGGCGCAGGGCCAGCTCACCCAGGCGTTGAGTCACCTGATGGCGGTGACCGAGAACTATCCGCAGTTGAAGTCCGACCAGCGCTTCGCCGACCTGCAGTCGCAGCTCGAGGGCACGGAGAACCGCATCACCGTGGCGCGCAACCGCTACATCGCAGCGGTGGAGAGCTACAACGTCACGGTGCGCTCCTTCCCGGTGAACCTCACCGCGAAGATGTTCGACTTCAAGGTGAAGCCGAACTTCACGGTCGCCAACGAACAGCAGATCGCGACGGCGCCGGCGGTGAGCTTCGACACCAGCACGCCGGCGATGCCGGGCAGCCCGGCGCCGGCGGCCACCCCGCCCGCCGCAAAACCCTGACGCGATGAGGGGCTCGGCGCCTCGGGCCCGCCGCTGCGCGGCTGCCGCGCTGCCGCTGCTGCTCGGGCTGGCGGTGTGCGCCGCCGGCCAGGGCGCCGCGGACCCAGCGGCGGCGGGGCTGGTCGCCGTGCCGGCGCTCAGCGCGCGCGTCACCGACCTCACCGGCACGCTCACCGCCGGTCAGCAGACCGCCCTCGAGCAGAAGCTCGCCGCGTTCGAATCCGCCAAGGGCTCGCAGCTCGCCGTGCTGATCGTTCCGAGCACGCAGCCCGAGGAGATCGAGCAGTATTCGATCCGCGTCACCGATGCCTGGAAGCTCGGCCGCAAGGGGATCGACGATGGTGCGCTGCTGCTCGTCGCCAAGGACGATCATCGCGTGCGCATCGAGGTGGGCCGCGGCCTCGAGGGAGTGCTCACGGATGCGCTCACCAACCGCATCATCGATGAGACCGTGAAGCCCGCCTTCCGCCAGGGCGATTTCTACGGCGGCATCGACGCCGCCCTCGATCAGATGATGAAGCTCGTCCAGGGCGAGCCGCTGCCCCCACCGCAGCAGGGATGGCAGGGAGCGCGCCGGCCGCACGGCGGCGGCGGGTTGCTGCTGCCGCTGCTCTTTGCGGTGCTGGTGGGCTCGGCGCTGCTGCGCAGCATCTTCGGGCGCACGCTCGGCTCGGTGCTGACCGGCGCGGGCGCGGGGCTGCTCGTATGGATCGCCGGTTACGCGCTCGCGCTCGCCGGGCTCGCCGCGCTCGCCGGATTCGCGTTCACGCTGCTCGGGGGCCTCGGGCGCGGCAGCGGCTGGTCGAGCGGGGGCTTCGGAGGTTTCGGCGGGGGCCTCGGGGGAGGCTTCGGCGGTGGCGGCTTCGGCGGCGGAGGATTCAGCGGCGGAGGCGGGGGTTTCGCGGGCGGCGGGGCCTCGGGGAGCTGGTAGGCGATGAAGATCCTGAGGCTCCTGCGCCACCTTGCCAGCACGCGCTTTCGCACGCGGCGCCACTTCTCGCCGCCGGTGCGTCAGGCGATCGAGGCGGCGATCCGCGAGTGCGAGGCGCGACACGCGGGCGAGATCCGCTTCGTGGTCGAAACCGCCTTCGATTTCCCCGAGCTCTGGCACGACCTCACGCCGCGGCAGCGCGCACTGCAGCTCTTCGGATTGCTCGGGGTGTGGGACACCGCCCACAACAACGGCGTGCTGATCTACGTGGACCTCGCCGACCGGGTCGTCGAGATCGTCGCCGACCGCGGCATCGCCGCGCGCGTAAGCCAGGCCGAGTGGGACGCCGTGTGCCGCCAGATGCAGCACCATTATCGCGAGGGGCGCTTCCGCGAGGGCTCGGTCAGCGGGGTCGCCGGGGTCGGGGCGCTGCTCGGGCGGCATTTCCCTGGAGTCGCGCCCGGGGGCGGCGAGCTGCCCAATCAGCCGGTGCTCCTGTAGTCGTGCGCCGACGCTCGCCACGGCCGCACATCGGTCATAATTCGCTCCTTATGAATACCGTTCCGCTGCGCGCAGCGGCCGTGGCGCTCGCGGGCTGCTGCCTGCTCGCCGCCTGCTCGCTGTTCGGCCCCCTGCATCGCAAGGCCCCGCCGCCGCCCCCGCCGGCGGCACCGGCGCCTCCGGCGCTGCCGCAGCCGGCGGTCACGGAACGCTTCGAGCTCGAGCCAGGGCAGAGCGTGGTCGGCGTCGTGCAGGTGGTGGCCGCGGGCAAGGACGACACGCTCACCGACATCGCGCGCCGCTTCAACGTCGGCTACGAGGAGATCCTGCGCGCCAACCCGAAGGTGGACCCGTGGCTGCCGGGCGAGGGCACCGAGATCGTCGTACCGAGTCAGTTCGTGCTGCCGAACGCCCCCTACACGGGCCTGGTGATCAACATCCCCGCGATGCGGATCTTTTACTTCCCGCCGGTCAAGGCCGGGGAACGCACCGTCGTAATCACCCATCCCATCGGCATCGGCAAGGTGGGCTGGCGCACGCCCGAGGGCGTCACCCGGATCGTGCGCCGCCAGAAGGATCCGACCTGGCGCGTGCCGGTGTCGGTGCGCAAGGAGCATCACGACAACGGCGAGGATCTCGACCCGGTGATCGGACCGGGCCCCGACAATCCGCTCGGCAAGTACGCGTTCTATCTGCAGTGGCCGAGCTACCTGATCCACGGCACCAACAAGCCGGCCGGCGTCGGCCTGCGCTCGAGTCACGGCTGCATTCGCCTCTATCCCGAGGACATCGAGCAGTTCTTCAACATGGTGCCGGTCGGCACGCAGGTGCGCGTGGTGAACCAGCCGTTCGAGTTCGGCTGGACCGACGGGCAGCTGTACCTGCAGCCCTACGACGTGCTCGAGGACGATGCGCGCGACTGGAACAAGGCGCAGCGCAAGCTCCTCAGCAAGGAGCTCGCCGCGACGCTGCAGCAGCAGCTCAAGAGCCATCACCTGCAGATCGACTGGGCCCTGGTGGCCTCGCTCACCAGGAATCCGCGCGGCGTGCCGGTGCCGATCTCGACCCCGGACGCGAGTCTCGAGCAGGTGCTCGCCCGCGCGCCGCGGGTGCAGAACGCGCTGCCCGCGGGCTCGAGCTGGGACGGCAAGTCCGACCTGCCGATGGACGAGGCGTCCTTCAAGCAGATCCTCTCGGAGATCGAGCCCGGTGCACAGGCTCCTGCGCCCACCACGGGCGCCGCGGCACCCGCCGCGGCTGTCCCCGCACCTGCCGCGGCTGCACCGCCCGGCAAGACGCCGCCCCCTACGAAGGACGGCGGCGGCTGATGAGCGATTCCCCGACGCCGCCGCTATCGCGGCAGGACGCGCCTGCCCCGGCGTTATCGCAGTGGCTCGAGCTCATGCTGGCGGAGATTGCCGCCAAGCGCGAGGCACGCGAGCGTGCCCGCCTCGAGGAGGCCCAGCGCGCGCTCGAGCGCGATGCCGCGCCGCACACGGGCGACGGCACTTAAGTCACGTCAGGTCGCGCGCGCCGCGAGACTGTCGGCGTCGGCCGACACCCTGTGCTAGAGTCCCCAGATACAACTCCAAGAGGCGTTTGAGTGGCCAACAGCCGCGTGTCCGGCGCACAACTCGCCCAACAAAGCCGTGACTATCAGGCCATCGACGGCGTCGCCACCGGGGTCGCCGCTTTCGTCGGGCGCACGCTCAAGGGCCCGGTCGCACAGCCGCTCACCGTCCGCAGCTTCTCCGAGTTCCAGCAGCACTTCGGCGGCCTGTGGCAGCCCGCGACGCTGTCCTACGCCGTCGAGCAGTTCTTCGAGAACGGCGGGCGCGAAGCGCGCATCGTCCGCGTGGTCAACGGCGCGCGGCCGCCGACGCTCAGCCTCCCGGCGGCGGGCGAGATCCTCACGCTGATCGCGGTCAACCCGGGCTCGCGTGAGTACCTGCGCGCCTCGGTCGACTATGACGGGCTCTCGGCGGCCGACGCCGATCGTTTCAATCTCGTGGTGCAGCGCGTGCGCACCGCGGGCTCGGAGCTCGTCGAGGATCAGGAGATCTACCGGCGCGTGTCCATGACGGCCGGCGCGAAGGGCTTTCTCACCCAGGCACTGCTCGAATCGGCCCTGGTACGCGTGCACGGCACGCTTCCGGCGCAGCGTCCGGATCGCTCCGCCGGCGGGCCCGGCGGCGTCGCGGCCGGCTACACGCTCTCCAATCCCGACGGCGATGACGGCGCACCGCTCACCGACTACGACGTGATCGGCTCGCACGCCCGCGGCACGGGCCTGTTCGCGCTCGCCGCCGCCGAGCGCTTCAACCTGCTGTGCATTCCGCCGCTGGCACGCGAGCAGGACGTCGGCATGTCGACGCTCTACGTGGCGGCGCGCCTGTGCCGCGAGCGCTGCGCGCTGCTGGTGGTCGATCCGCCCGCATCCTGGAGCAGCGCCGCGGTGGCGCTCGCGGCGCTGCGCAGCTGGCCGTTCCGCAGCGACTGCGCGGTGATGTACTACCCGCGCGTCCAGGCCTTCGACCGCCTGCGCGGCCGGGTCGAAACCTTCGCATCCTGCGGGGCGGCCGCCGGAATGATCGCGCGCTCGGACGAGAGCTGGCCCATCTGGACGGCGGTGGAGGCCGAGGAGGCGTCGCTGCGCCCGGGGCTGCGGCCGGCGGTGACGGTGTCGGACGCCGAGCGCGCGCGCCTCGCGCAGCAGGGGGTCAACACCCTGCAGGCGGTACGCAGCGCCGGCCGCACCAATCCGGGTCCACGCACGCTCGCCGGGGATGGCAGCAGCGCCTCGGACTGGCGCTACCTTTGCGCGCGGCGGCTCGGGCTCTACGTCGCCGCGAGCATCGAGCAGGGCACCCGCTGGGTGCTGCTCGAGCACAACGGCCCGGCGACCTGGGCGCGCGCGCGCGCGCGCGTCTCGGAGTTCCTCGACTCACTCGCCGCGCAGGGCGCCTTCGCCGGCGTGACGCCGCGCGACAGTCACTTCGTGATCTGCGACGAACGCGTCAACGGCGCCCAGAGCGTTGCCGAGGGCAAGTTCAACCTGCTGTTCGGTTTCGCCACCACGCGCCCCGGTGAGTTCGACACCTGGCTCGTGACGCACCGCGCGGGCGTGAGCCGCGTGCGTCCCGTGTCGGTGAACCGCCAGGCGACCGCGGGGCAGCGCGTCGAGTGGGAGATCCAGACCTCGATCCTGCGCGGTGGAGTCGTTGGCTCGCCTGGCTAGTCACTCTTGCCGAAGCCGCCCCCGCCCGGGGTGAGGATCGTGAGCTCGTCCCCCGGCGCCACCTCGAAACGGGCCGTGGCGCCGAGGGTTTCGAGCGCGCCGCCCGCCGCACGGCGGATGTGGGCCGCGCCGCACGCCCCCGGCGCTCCCCCCGCGAGCCCGAAGGGCGCGATGCGCCGGTGATTGGCGAGCAGTGCGCCCGTGAAGGGCGCACGGAACTCGAGCCTGCGCACCACGCCGTCGCCGCCGTGGTGGCGGCCGGCGCCGCCCGAGCCGCGGCGGATCGCGAACTCGCGCACCAGTACCGGGTACTGCGCCTCGAGGATCTCCGGATCGGTGAGGCGCGAGTTGGTCATGTGCGTGTGCACCGCATCGCAGCCGTCGAAATCCGGCCCCGCCCCGGCGCCGCCGCAGATCGTCTCGTAGTACTGCAGCCGCTCGTCCCCGAAGGTGAGGTTGTTCATCGTTCCCTGGGAGGCGGCGAGGATACCGAGCGCGCCGTAGAGCGCGTCCACGATGCACTGCGAGGTCTCGACGTTGCCGGCGGCCACCGCCGCCGGCGGCCGCGGATCGAGCATCGAGCCCGGCGGGATGACGATCTCGAGCGGCTCGAGGCAACCCTCATTGAGCGGAATCGGCCGCTCGATCAGCGTGCGGAACACGTACAGCACCGCCGCCACGCACACGGCGCGCGGGGCGTTGAAGTTGTGCGGGCCCTGGGGCGAGGAGCCGGTGAAATCGATGCGCGCGCGGCGCGCGTCGCGGTCGATGTCGATGCGCACCGCGACGCAGAAGCCGCCGTCCATCTCGTAGCGGAACTCGCCGCTCGAGCACGCACCGAGGCACTCGCGCACCGCGAGCGCGGCGTTGTCCTGCACCTCGCGCATGCGGGCGCTGAGGCCGGCGAGCCCGTAGCGCTCGAGCGCGCGGCCGATCTCGGCGATGCCGCGCGCGTTGGCGGCGAGCTGCGCGCGCAGATCCGCGAGGTTCTGCGCGGGGCGGCGCGCCGGCCAGCGTCCGGCGGCGAGCGCGGCGCGCAGCTCCCGCTCCCTCAGCCGCGAGTCCTCCACCATGTGGAAACACTCGAACAGCGCCCCTTCCTCTTCTATGTCGCGGCTGAAGGGCGGCATTGAGCCCGGCGTCACCCCGCCGATGTCGGCGTGGTGGGCGCGCGAGGCGACGAAGAAGTCGGGCGCAGCGCCGCCGCCGCTGAAGACCGGCGTGACCACGGTCATGTCGGGCAGATGGGTGCCGCCGTGGTAGGGACTGTTGAGGAGCCAGGAGTCCCCGGGCCGCAGCTGCCCGCGCCGCGCCTCGATGACCGCGCGCACGCTCGCGCCCATCGACCCCAGGTGCACCGGCATGTGCGGCGCGTTGGCGACCAGGCCCCCCTGCGCGTCGAACAGCGCGCAGGAGTAGTCGAGGCGCTCGCGGATGTTCACCGACTGGGCGGTGGCTTTGAGCACCTCGCCCATCTGCTCGGCGATGTGCATGAAGAGATTGTTGGAGATCTCGATGCGCGCCGGATCGGCGGCGTGCTCGCCGCCGCCGCCGGCGGCTGCCTGGCTCTCGAGCAGGAGCTCCCCGCCCTCGAGGCGGCGCGCCTGCCAGCCGCTCTCGAGCACCACGGTGCTGTGCGGCTCGACGATGAGCGCAGGTCCCGCAAGCGTCTCCTCCAGAGTCGCCATCGAGACGAGCGGCACCTCGCGCCAGCCCGCGAACCAGGCGCGCGCGGTCGGCGGCAGGGCCGCCGGCACCGCCGGCGCGGGGATTGTCAGCCTTGCGCCGTCGAGCGAAGTGAGGCGCGCCTCGGCGCGCACCGCCTCGATCACCGCCTCGAGGCTGTGGGCGGCGAAGCCGAAGCGCTTCAGGTGCTCGGCGTGGAAGCGCTCGCGCACCTCCCCGAGCGCGCCATAGGCCACCGAGAGCGTCACTTCGCTGTCGCCGGCGCGCACCTCGAGCAGCCATGCCACCCGCACCCGTTCGGGCGCCGCGGCGAACGCGGCGAGCTCGGCGCGCGCGCGCGCCTCGAGGCGCTCGAGCTCGAGGCGCGCCTCCCCGAGGCCGGCCGCGGTGAGCGGCGCCCGCAGACTCGCGCGGCGCACTGCCAGGCGGTCCGCCACGCCGATGCCGAATGCCGACAGCACGCTCGCGAGCGGATGCACCAGCACCCGGCGCATCCCGGCGGCCTGCGCCACGCGGCAGGCGTGCTGGCCGGCCGCCCCGCCGAAGCAGAACAGCGTGAAGTCGCCGGCATCGAGCCCCTGGCGCGCCGACACCTGGCGGATGGCATTGGCCATCGACTCGACGCCGACCTCGAGGAACGACTCCGCCACGAGCTCCGCCGAGCAGCCGTGCGCCACCCGCGCGCTCACCTCGGCCGCGAGCGCCGCGAACCTGTCCGCGACCACCTCGGCGTCGATGCGCGCGCGGCCGTCGTTGCCGAACAGCGCCGGCAGGGTGTCGGGGCGCAGGTGCCCGAGCAGCACCTGCACGTCGGTGAGCGTGAGCGGCCCGCCGCGCCGGTAGCACGCCGGTCCCGGAGCCGCGCCCGCCGAGGCCGGACCCACCGCGAAGCGCCCGTCGCGGTAGCTCAGGATGGAGCCGCCGCCGGCGGCGATGGTGTGCACGTCGAGCATCGGCTGCGTGAGGCGCACCCCGGCGATGGTGTGCTCGAATCGCTGCGGCAGCGCACCGTCGATGAGCGAGACGTCGGTCGAGGTGCCGCCCATGTCGAAGCCGATGAGCTTCGGCGTACCCACGCGCTCGCCCACCCAGTGCATGCCGATCAGTCCGCCCGCCGGCCCCGACAGCACGCTCGCGAGGGCGTGGAACGCGGCCGCGTCCGCCAAGCCGCCGTTGCTCTGCATGAAGGCGAGACGCGCGCCGCTGTCGAGCGCGGCGAGCTGCGCCCTGAGGCCCCCGACGTAGACGCGCAGCGGCAGCGCCAGGTAGGCGTTGAGCACCGTGGTGTCGCCGCGCGTCACGTAGCGCACCAGCGGCGAGAGCTCGTGCGACACCGAGACTTCCTCGAAGCCGAGCTCGCGGGCGAGGGCCGCGGCGGCGCGCTCATGCGCGCCGTGGCGCCAGCCGTGCATGAACACGATGGCGAGCGCGCGCCGTCCGGCGCGCCGCGCGCGCGTGAGGTCCGCCCGCAGCCGCTCGAGGGCGAGCGGCACGAGCACGCGCCCGTCGGCGTCGATGCGTTCCTCGGCCTCGATGACCGCGGTATAGAGCGGCTGCGGCAGCACGATGCGGCGCGCGAAGATGTCGGGGCGGTTCTGGTAGCCGACGCGCAGCGCATCGGCGAAGCCGGCGGTGGTGAGGAGCACCACCGGCTCGCCACCGCGCGTCAGCAGCGCGTTGGTTGCCACGGTGGTCCCGACCTTCACTTCCACGACCGGCGCCCCGGGGTCCAACGCGGCGCGCAGCTCGCGCGCGGCGGCGAGGCCCGGATCGGCGTCAGCGCCGCTGCCGGCGGGCGCCGACAGCACCTTGCGGATGTGCAGCGCACCGTCGGGTGCGAGGGCGACCACGTCGGTGAAGGTGCCGCCGCGATCGATCCAGAACTGCCAGCCCGGCGCCCGCGCGCTTGCCGTTTCCGATTGGCTTAACGTTTCCATTGCCTGCATTATTCGCCCATGCGGATCCGGCACCCAAGCCCGGCGGCGGCAGCGTGGAGGCGTTCGTGACCCGTCACGTCGTCTTTTCCCACGGACAGGAAAGCGGTCCCTGGGGACGCAAGATCACCGCGCTCGCGGAAGTGGCGCGCAGCGAGGGCTACGAGGCGCACTCGGTCGACTACCGCGGCATCGACCAGCCGCGCGCGCGCGTCGCGAAGCTGGTCGACTTCTGCAAGGAGCTGGCCGGCGACCTGGTGCTGGTCGGCTCGAGCATGGGCGGCTACGTGGCGGTCGCCTCCGCCTCGCTGCTGCACGCCCGTGGCGTGTTTCTCATGGCGCCGGCGCTGTACCTCGAGGGGTTGCCGGAGCTGCGCGCCGGCGGCGTCGACTGTCCGGCGGCGGTGGTGCACGGCTGGCGCGACGAGGTGGTGCCGTTCGAGCACAGCGTGCGCTTCGCGCAGAGCAACCGTGCGGCGCTGCACCTGCTCGAGAGCGATCATCGCCTCCACAACCAGATCCGCGTGATCCAGCACCTGTTCGAGTACTTCCTCATCGCGCTCGATCTGCCGGCGATCGCCTTCGAGTGAGGGCGCGGGCGCCGCGCGCTCAGCGCCGCAGGCGAATGGCGCGGGCGGCGAGTGAATCGACCAGGCCCGGTGCCACCAGGCGCGCCCAGCGCCCGAGCCGCCCGCGTCGCGAGGTGATGAGGAGGCGCTGGCGCCTGGCGATCGCCCCCATCATGAGGTGCGCGCATTCCTCGCTGGTCATGATGCGCGGCTCGTCCATCGGGGTCTTGCCGAGGGGGCGGCCGTCGGGTCCGAGGGCCGCCTTGTGCAGCTCGCTCTTGACGAAGTCCGGGGCCACGATCGTCACGCCGACGCCGCAGCTCTCGAGCTCGATGCGCAGCGACTCGAAGAAGCCGACCATGGCGTGCTTGCTGGCGGCATAGCCGGTACGCTCGGGTACGCCGGTGAGTCCGGCGATGCTCGCCACCGCCACGATCAGCCCGCGCGCGCTCTTGAGATACGGCAGCGCCGCCGCGGTCACGCGCGCCGCGCCGAGGTAGTTGACCGCGAGCAGCCGCTCGAGACCCCCGAGGTCGGCGAGCTGATCGAAGCGCGCCCACATGGTCATGCCGGCGTTGTTCACCAGCACGTCGAGGGCGCCGAAGCGCTCCACCGTGCGCGCGACGGCCGTGCGGCAGTCCGCGGCGACGGCGACGTCCCCGGGAACGGCGAGTACCTCGGCGCCGAGCGCCGCACACTCCGCGGCCGTGGCGCCAAGGCGCGCCGCGTCGCGCGCAGTGAGCGCGAGCCGCGCCCCGGCGCGGGCCAGCTCGAGCGCGAGCGCGCGCCCGATGCCGGTCGAGGCTCCGGTGATCAGAACGGTCCTGCCGGTGAAAGTATCCATTTGCGCCACGGCTGCCTGGCGCCGCCCGGTAGTGGCGGCGGTACATCATAGGACGCTGATTCGCCAGCTGCTTGCCGCCCCGCGTGGCCGAGTCGTAGACTCCGACGCGCAGGTCTTGTGTTGCGGAACAAACAAGAACCCGGCGTGCAGGCGCCAGCAGCGAACCAGTCGCAAATCAGATATCCCGGACACAGGCGCCGGGCCGCAAGGCAGCAGGGGGAGACATGAGGAAAGTTCACATGGGGCGTCGCGGGCTGCTGATCGCCCCCGCGGCGGTCTGCCTGGCATTGTGCGCGGCACCGCAGGCGCGGGCAGTCGATTTCTCGTCAGGGGACTGGAGCGGCTCGTGGGACACCACCATTGGCTACGGCCAGGGGTGGCGCATCGGCGGACGCAATTGCGCGTTCATCGCCATCGCCGACGGAGGGTGCGGCTACGGACCCAACATCGACGACGGCGACCTGAACTACGCCAAGGGCAGTACCTTCACCGAGGCGCTCACCGGCGTCACCGAGCTCTCGCTCAACTATAAGGAAAAGGCCGGCGTGTTCGTGCGCGGCTCGGGCCTCTACGATTTCTACGTCATGGGCGGGTTCGCCGAGCGCACTCCGCTCTCGCAGGGCGCCAAGGACGTGGTCGGCAGCTACACACGGCTGCTGGATGCCTTCGGCTACCTGCGCTGGAACATGGGCTCGATGCCATCGGAGCTGCGGGTCGGCCGCCAGGTCATCGACTGGGGTGAAAGCACGTTCATCCCGGGAGGTCTCAATCAGGTCGACTACTTCGACGTGACGGCTCTGCAGGTGCCCGGCGCCGAGCTCAAGCAGGCGCTGCTGCCGGATGAGTCGGTGGTGCTCAACCTGCAGCTCACCAAGAACCTGAGCACGCAGCTGCTGTACCTCTTCGACTGGCACCAGGACATCATCGAGCCCGATGGCGCCTACTTCAGCACCAACGACATCGCCGGCGCCGGCGGCAACAAGATCGTGCTCGGCTTCGGCGCGCTCTCCGATCAGGGTGTCGATTTCAGCCCGCTCGGCGGCGGTCTCATCAGCAACTTCCAGGCGATCCCGCGGCTGCCGGACGAACGCCCCCCCAACTCCGGCCAGGCGGGCATCAAGTTCAAGTGGTACCTGCCGAACTTCAGCCAGGGCACCGAGCTCGGCTTCTACTTCCTCAACTACACGAGCAGGCTGCCCCTCATCTCCATCCAGTCGGGCTCGCAGGTGGGCTTCGGCAACGCCTGGGGCGCCGTCAACGCCGTGGGCGCCGCCGCGCAGGCGCTCGCCGCCGGGCTGCCGTTCGCGGAGGCGGTCGCGACGGGCGCCGCCGTCGGGCAGCAGGCCGCCGCGACGCAGGGCGGAAATCTGAGCGCAGCCACCGCGACCGAGTACGCCACCATCGGCGCCAACACCCTGCGCGCCGGCGGCAACGTCAACAACCAGGCGAGCAACATCGCGGCCAACGAGTACGCCGCCTCCCAGGGCTACGTCGAGCAGTTCCCGACCAATATCAAGATGCTGGGACTCTCGTTCAACACCCAGATCCAGGCGACGGGTACCGCGCTGCAGGGCGAGGTCGCCTACCGTCACGACGTGCCGCTGCAGCTGGATCTGCCCGAGCTGATCTATGCCTCGCTCAGCCCCTTCGAGACGGGGATCGCGAAGCTGCTCGGCGAGCCGACCACCGGTCCCGGGCGCTGCGTTCCGGCCTCCGCCACGCCCATCACGGGCTGCAACCAGTTCGGCCTCTACGGGCTCGGGCAGACCGTACAGGGCTATGAGCTCAAGGACACCTGGCACTTCGACGTCACCGCGACCCAGGTATGGGCCAACGTCCTCAAGGCCTCCCAGGCTGTCCTGGTCGCCGAGGCCGGGGCCGACTACGCCTCGCTGCCGAACAAGTACTCGGGCGGTCCCCAGGGCTTCGGATTGCGCTTCGGCGGGCCGGGCACGCTCAGCGGCAACCCGAACCTCGGCGGCTACCCGGAGTTCCCGGCGGTCAACGGCCAGTGCGTCAACGCGGGCTTCCAGTGCGTCATCCCGGGCTCGGCGTTCGCGAGCGACTTCGCCTGGGGCTACGTGCTCGCCGGCCGCCTCGAGTACGACAACCTCATCGGCGACTGGAACCTGCTGCCGCACTTCACCTGGAGTCAGGACGTGAGCGGCGTGTCGCCCGGTCCCGGAGGCGCGTTCCTCGCCGGCCGCTATGGGAGCACCGTCGGTGTGACCGCGAGCACGCGGCAGCGCTGGGAGTTCGACGTCTCCTACACCCACTACGGTGGCGCCGGTCAGTACAACCTGCTGGGCGATCGCGATTTTCTCGCGGCGTCCGTCAAATTCTCATTCTGAGCCGCGCGCGCCCCGATGGGCGTGCATGGGCTATGGAGGGGGCTGCGATGAAGACGGTGATCAGCTTGACGGCGGCGCTCCTCATGGCGCCGGTGGCGTACGGGGCGGTGAGCCCGCAGGAAGCCGCGCGGCTCGGCGCGGACCTGACGCCGCTCGGGGGCGAGAAGGCCGGTAACGCCGACGGCACGATTCCCGCCTGGACGGGGGGCCTCAAGTCTGCCGCCGATGCGGGCTTTCCCAACTACCACTCGGGCGACCATCACCCCGACCCGTACGCCGCCGACAAGCCGCTGTTCACGATCACCGCGGCCAACATGGCGCAGTACACCGCCAGGCTCACCGAGGGGCACAAGGCGCTCTTCAAGACCTATCCCGACTACAAGATGATCGTGTACCAGACGCGCCGCAGCGCCGCGGCCCCCGAGCACGTCTACGAGGCCACCAGGCGCAATGCCGTGAGCGGCCGGCTCGTGCCCGACGGCAACGGCATCACCGGCGCGCTCGGCGGCGTGCCGTTCCCGATCCCGCAATCGGGCGTCGAGATCTACTGGAACCACGTGACGCGCTGGCGCGGGCTCGCCGCCGCGCTCGAGGTCGGCCAGGCGCCGCTCACCGCGAGCGGCAGCTTCACGCTCGTGAACTTCAAGGAGGAGTTCTACTTCCAGTACTACGAGCCCGGCATGACCGAGGCGAAGATGAACAACATCCTGCTCTACTTCACGCAGGAGACCACCGCGCCGGCGCGCCTCGCGGGCGAGATCCTGCTTGTGCAGGAGACCCTCGATCAGTCGAAAGAGAACCGCCGCGCCTGGGTGTACAACCCCGGACAGCGCCGCGTGCGCCGCGCGCCCAACGTCGCCTTCGACAACCCGGGCACCAACGCCGACAACCTGCGCACCGCCGACCAGTTCGACATGTACAACGGCAGCCCGCAGCGCTACGACTGGACGATCGTCGGCAAGAAGGAGATGTACGTCCCCTACAACGCCTACCGGTTGCAGGATCCGAAGATCAAGTACAGCGACATGCTGCACAAGAACCACCTGAACCAGGACCTGGCGCGCTACGAGCTGCACCGGGTGTGGGTGGTCGACTCGAAGTTGAAGCCCGGCCAGAGCCACCTCTACAGCCGCCGCACGCTGTACGTGGACGAGGATTCCTGGCAGATCCTCGCGGTCGACTGCTACGACGCGCGCGGGCAGCTCTACCGGGTGCAGGAAGGGCACGCCATGAACTACTACGATCTGCCGTCGCTGTGGACGACGCTCGAGCTGGTCATGGACCTTTCCAACGGACGCTACCTCGCTCTCGGCCTGCAGAACGAGGAGCCCAAGTCCTACAATTTCGACATCAAGCGCTCGCCCGAGGATTACCAGCCGAGCATGCTGGAGCGCCGCGGCATCCGGTGACGCCGTGGTGTATCGGCGCGCAGCGCTCGCGGCGCTGGTGGCGGCGGCCGCGGCACTGAACGCCGCCGCCGGTCCGGCGGCCGATGCGCCGGCACCGGCGCCGTTGCCCGCCGAGCAGGCGCCGCTCGCAGCGCACGCACTCCTCATCGCACTCGCCCCCGCGGGCGGTCGGCTGGTGGCGGTCGGCGACCGCGGCGTCATCGTGTATTCCGACGACCGGGGCTCGAGCTGGACGCAGGCGGCGAGCGTCCCGGTCCAGGCGCTGCTCACCGGCGTGTGCTTCTTCGATGAGCGCCGCGGCGTCGCGGTGGGCCACGACGAGGCGATCCTCGCGACCAGCGATGCCGGCGTGCACTGGCGGCTGGTCCACCACGCTCCCGAGGCGCAGCGCCCGCTGCTCGACGTCTGGTGCGGCGCGAATGGCGCCGCCATCGCGGTCGGCGCCTACAGCACTTACCTCACGAGCGCCGACGGCGGCGCGACCTGGAGCGCGCCCCCCTTTGCCCCGATCCCGCGGGCGCGGCCGGCGGGCGCGGCGCGCGCGGCCGCCTCCGGCGCGGCCGAGGAGGCGGCGGGCGGCGGCTATCACCTCAATCGCATCGTGGGCGGTCCCGGCGCGCGGCTCTACATCGCCGGCGAGGCGGGACACCTCTACCGCTCCGACGACGCGGGGAGCGGGTGGCGCGAGCTCGCCTCGCCCTATACGGGCTCGTTCTTCGACGTGCTGCCGCTCGGCGGCGAGGCACTGCTGGCGAGCGGTATGCGCGGCAATCTCTACCGCTCGGAGGACGGCGGCGCGAGCTGGCGGCGCCTCGAGACCGGCACCGTCGAGATGCTCGATGGGGCGGCGCGGCTGCCCGGCGGCACCGTCGCGGTCGTGGGCCTCGCCGGGGTGGTGCTGGTGAGCCGCGACGGCGGGGAGTCCTTCACACTCGAGCAGCAGAGCGACCGCAGCGGGCTCGCGGCGGCGCTGGCCGCCGGGCCGGGCGCGCTCGCCGTGGTGGGCGAGGACGGCGCCCGCACGATCCCGCTCGGCACGGGCGCCACCGCCGCCGGGGCGGCGCAATGACGGCCGCGGCCGGGGACGCCGCGGCGGCGGATCGCCCCCTGCCGGGATTCGGCGGCGTTCTCGAGCGGCTCATCTTCGGCCAGCGGACGCTGATCCTCGCGCTGTTCGCTCTCGGTACGCTGATTCTCGGCACGGTGGCGTGGCGCGGGCTGCGCATCGACACCTCCTTCACCAAGACGCTGCCGGTGCATCACGAGTACATGCGCACCTACCTCGACCCGAAGGTGGCCGAGTTCCAGGGCGCCGACCGCGTGCTGGTGGCCCTCATCGCGCGCGACGGCAACATGTTCACGCCGCAGTTCTTCGCCGCACTGCGCAAGGCGACGGATGCGATCATCGTCATGGACGGCATCGACCGCACCCAGGTGCAGTCGATCTTCACGCCCAACGTGCGCTACCTCGAGGTGGTCGAAGACGGCATCGAGGCCGGCAACGTCACGCCCGAGGATTTCAGTCCCACGCCGGAGAACTTCGCGCGCGTGCGCGACAACATCCGCAAGGCCGGCATCATCGGCCGCCTGGTGGCCAACGACTTCTCCGGCGCACTGGTGAGCGCCATCGTGCTCGACCGGGACGCGCAGGGCCGCCCGGTCGACCCGATCGCGGTCGCGCACGCGCTCGAGCGTGAGGTACGCCAGCCGCTCGAAGGGCACGGCATCGACGTGCGCATGATCGGCTTCGCCAAGGTCATGGGCGACATCGCCGACGGCGCCGCCGCCGTGGTGCTGTTCGCCGGCATCACGCTGGTGCTGACGCTGCTCGCGGTGCGGCTCTACTGCCAGTCGTGGCGCATCGCCTGCGTGCCGGTCGTGTGCTCGTGCATCGCGGTGATCTGGCAGCTCGGCGCGCTGGTGGCGCTGCGCTACGGCATCGATCCGATCGGGCTGCTGGTGCCGTTCCTGATCTTCGCGATCGGCGTGAGCCACGGCGTGCAGAAGATCAGCGCCGCCGCGGATGCCGCGCTCGCCGGTCTCGACAGCGAGGCCGCCGCGCGGCGCGTGTTCCGCCAGCTGCTGCTGCCGGCGGTGGTGGCGCTGCTCGCCGACCTCGTGGGCTTCGTCACCATTCTCATGATTCCGGTGCAGGTGATCCGCGAGATGGCGATCACCGCCAGCATCGGCGTGGCGATCGTCATCCTCACCGACCTGGTGCTGCTGCCGGTGCTGGTGTCCTACGTACGCTTCGCCCCGGGTTACCGCGCACGCGTCGAGCGGCGCCAGCGGCAGCTCGCCGCGCTGTGGCACCACGTCGCGGGGATCACCGCGCGCGGCCCGGCGCTCGCCATCATCGCGGCCGCGGCGCTGCTCGCGCTGGCGGGCTGGTGGAAGGGGCGCGAGACGCCGATCGGCGATACCCAGCGGGGCGTGCCGGAGCTGCGCGCCGACTCGCGCTACAACCGCGACAACGACGTCATCACCAGCCGTTTCTCCATCGGGGTCGACGTGTTGACGGCGATCGTCGAGTCCGACCAGCCGTTGTGCGTCAGCCACGACCTCATGGCCGCCGTCGATCGCTTCGGCTGGCACATGCGCAACGTCGCCGGCGTGCAGGAGGTCATCACGCTGCCCTTCATCGCCAAGGTGGCGATCGCCGGCTGGAACGAGGGGAGTCTCAAGTGGCGCAGCATCCCGCGCGAGCAGACCCAGCTCACGCAATCGACGCGCTACATCGAGACCAGCACCGGGCTGCTGAATGAGAACTGCGACGTCGTGCCGGTCATGATCTTTCTCACCGACCACCGCGCCGCGACCATCGCGCGCGCGGTGGCCGCGGTGAAAGCGTGGCGCAGCGCCAACGCGCTCGCCGGCGCGCGGGTGCGGCTCGCCGCCGGCAACGTCGGCGTCATGGCGGCGACCAACGAGACGGTCGAGGCGAAGGAGCTGCTGATCCTCGCGGGCGTGTTCGGCGCGGTGATCCTCATGTGCCTGCTGACCTTCCGTTCCGTGACCGGTACGGTGCTGGTGGTGGTGCCGCTCGCCCTGGTCTCGGTGCTGGTGTATGCGGTCATGGCTCTGGTCGGCATCGGGCTCAAGGTCTCGACGCTGCCGATGGTGGCGCTCGGCGCCGGCATCGGCGTCGACTACGGCATCTACCTCTTCAGCCGCATGCAGGAGTTTCTGCACCAGGGGCTCGACGTCCGCGAGGCCTACGAGCGCACGCTGCGCGTGACGGGCGCCAGCATCATCTTCACGGGTGTGACGCTCGCCATCGGGGTCGCCACCTGGGTGTTCTCGCCCCTCAAGTTCCAGGCGGACATCGGCATCATGCTGACCTTCATGTTCCTGGTGAACATGCTGGCGGCGATCATCCTGCTGCCGGCGCTGGCCGCCTGGCTGATCCGCCCGGCTCGCCCCGCAAGTCCATGAATCAATAGTGAATCCAGACCACCCGCAGCTACTTGCCGGAGCTGCCGATGTGCTAAGTTGAGGTGGTGGACAAGACGATCACGCGTTACCGAAGCCTTGAGGCG
The DNA here is from genome assembly GCA_028871705.1 of Gammaproteobacteria bacterium. Taxonomy (GTDB): domain Bacteria; phylum Pseudomonadota; class Gammaproteobacteria; order Steroidobacterales; family Steroidobacteraceae; genus 13-2-20CM-66-19. Next base: position 17,956 of record JAGWMP010000002.1, on the reverse strand, counting down.
ATGAAGAGAGCCGAGTATCCGGCATGGCAGCGCCTGCCCGCGCAAGAACGACTGCGGGCGGTGATGGATCTCACGCTGGAACTCTACGCTCTCAAGGGCCACGTCGATGTTCCCAGACTTCAAAGATCTCTTGTCCGCATTAAACGCCCACCGGGTTAGGTACCTCATCGTCGGGGGATACGCGGTGGGATTCCACGCGCAGCCCCGAGCAACCCGCGATCTCGACATCCTGATCAGTGCCGACGCCGTCAATGGTGGCGCGCTGTATGCGGCTTTGGCGCAGTTCGGAGCCCCTGTGGAGGGGTTGACCGCACAGGACTTGGTCGAGCCAGGGAGCTTTTTCCGCATGGGCACTCCGCCGGTAATGGTGGACATTCTCTCGCGCATCAGCGGCGTTGATTTCGAGCAGGCATGGCAGCGGCGTGTGGACGTCGCAATTGACGGGTCGCTGCGCGCACCTTTCATCTCGCGCGAGGACCTACTCGCCGCAAAACTTGCTGCGGGCCGACCGCAGGATCTGGCTGACGTTGCGGCTTTGAGCGCGGATCAGTCGCGCGGTGCGGCGGAGCAGCGATCCGCCGCAGCCCCGCATGGAGCGGACCCGGTGCTCGAGGCGCAAAGACTGGGGCGCGAGGAATGGCTCAGGCTGCGGCGGCTGCCGGGCGCAGCCGAGGATCCTGAGGAGACTCGTGCCAGGGCGCGACAAGATTGGCTGAGGCTCCGCGAACAAGACAGAGACGGCTCAATCTCGCAGGGCGAGTCGGCGCAGGAGCAGCCGAGCCGAGACCCCGAGAAGAGTCGCGACTCGGGAATCGACGAAGACCCTGAGGTGTGACCTATTATCGCGTGTACCCGAAGCCGCGCGCCATCAGCGCGGCGCACAGCAGGATCACGACGATCGCGGTGAGCTCGAGCATGAGACACAGGCGCACCCGGCGGGTGCGCGCGGCGCTCACCTCCGGCACGCGGCCGTCCCTGAGCGCCGCGTTCCACGACAGAAACGTCATCGTCGGGTAGATCGAGACCAGGCCCGCGGCGAGGAACGCCGCGAGCTTGGCGATGAACCAGGCGTCGTGCAGGTAGTAGGTGCTCGGCTTCTCGAAGTAGGCGACGCGCAGGGCGCCGATGACGAGCACGGCGCCGGCGGCGATGCCGAAGATGAGGTCGGTGCGCTGCAGGCGCCGCGCCTGCGCCAGGGTGAGGGGCGGCTTGAAGAGCGCGACCTCGACCGCCAGCGCTGCCACCAGGGTGAAGGCGGCGCAGTGGTGCAGAAATGCCATCAATGCCGATGCATACATGGACGTGCGTCTCCTCAGTCGTCCCAGCGCGGCCGCGACCGCAGGCGCTTGGCGCGCTGCACGCGGCTCTTGCCCTCGAGGCGCCGCTCGCGCGCGGCGCGGGGCGGCTTGGTGGCGCGGCGCGCCTTGGGCTGCACCAGCGCACGCCGGATGAGCTCGGCGAGCCGCTCGAGGGCGTCGCGGCGGTTCTCCCCCTGGCTGCGGTGAGTGCGGGCGACGAGAAGCAGCGCCCCGTCGGCGGTCAGGCGGCGGCCGCTCAGGTGACGCAGCCGCGCCTTGACGGCCTCGCCGAGCACGGTGCTGCCGGCGAGATCGAAGCGCAACTGCACCGCGCTCGCCACCTTGTTGACGTTCTGCCCGCCGGGACCCGAGGAGCGGATGAAGCTGACCGAGAGCTCCGCGTCCGGAATCTCGACACCCGCCTCGACCCGCAGCGGCACTGGGGAGTTGCGCGCGGCCCGCGCGCCGTCAGTCCGCGGCCCGGTCGAAACCGGGCACGCCGGGCGCGGCGCCGCCGGCCGGCGGACGGCGCCGGGTCTCCTCGCGCATGCGCAGGTCGCGCTGCGGCACCGGGATGTGCACGCCATGCGCGCGGAAGATCCGCCAGATCGCGCGATTCACGTCCGAGCGCACGTTGTTGACGCCGTTGACGGGATCGGCGATCCAGAAGCGCACCTCCAGGCGCATGCCGTTGTCCTCGAAGCTGATGAGGCGCGAGACCGGCGCCGGCTCGCGCAGGATCCGCGGGTGGCCCTCGGCGGCCTCGAGCAGCAGCTGTAAGGCCACCTCCGGATCGTCCTCGTAGCTCACCGTGACCGGGAGGCGGATGCGCACCCGCTGGTCCGAGTAGCTCCAGTTGATGAACGGGCTCGTGATGAGGTTCTGGTTCGGCACCAGCGTGTCGACGCCGTCGCGGTCGCGCACCACGACATAGCGGCCGCGCAGCTCCTGTACCCAGCCGAAATTGCTGCTGCCGGTGTTGTCGCCCGTATTGGCGGAGGTGAAGCTGATGACGTCGCCCGGCTTGATGGACTTGTCCATCAGTAGCACGAAACCGCTGACGAAATTGCTGGCGACCGACTGCAGGCCGAAGCCGAGCCCGAGTCCGATTGCGCCGAAGAGCACGTTGAGCGTCGTGATGTCGACGCCCGCGGCGTTGATCCCGAGCAGCAGCCCGAGCCCCACCAGCAGGAAGTGCGTGGACTTCGAGACGCCCACCCGGGTCGAGACCGCGAGCTGCTCGAGCCGCATGACGTGGCGCTCGAGCGCCCGGGCGACGAGGCTCGCCACCACGACGAACGCGGTGATCACCACCAGACCCTTGAGCAGTGCCCACAGGCTGAACTGGCTGCGGCCGGGCACGAGGCTCACGCGGCTGAGCGCGGCCTCGATCGCATCGAGCCAGCCGAGCAGCGCCAGTGCCACGATGAACGCCAGCGCCAATGTGATGGTGAGCTGGCGACTGCGCACCCAGGAGTGGGGCCCGAGCAGCCGCCCGAGGACGTACACGCCGAGGCGCACCACCACCAGGGCGATCAGGAGCTGTACCGCCGAGTCGGCCACGCCGGTCGCGAGCCCCGCCGCGGCGAGCGTGGCACGGCCGGCGAGCAGCGTCGCGAGCATGGCGAGGAGCGGCACCAGTGTCAGCAGCGCCGCGAGCAGCCGCTCGGGCCAGGTCGAGCGTGCCGGCGCTTCGGCCGCGTCCGCGGCCTGCCACGGGCGCACCGCGCGCGCCGCGCCGAATCCGACCGCGAGCGCGATCAGGATCGCGAGGGCCTCGGCGAGGAACTGCGGGGATGCGAGCCGCAGCAGGAGCTCCCGCACGGCGCTTTCGGCATTACCCATCAGGCGTTCAGATCCGGGATCAACTGGCTCTCCAGGCGCGCGATTTGATCCTTGAGCATGAGCTTGCGCTTCTTCAGGCGCTTCAACTGCAGCTCGTTGATGTGCAGATCGAGCGACAGCCGCGAGATGACCTCATCGAGGTCGCGGTGCTCGATACGCAACTGCCGCAGCTTCTCCACGTTGCGAAACAGCTCGCGGTCGACGTTGTCTTCGATTTCCGCCATGCGATGGCCCAATCTCGGGGTGGGCTGGACGGCCTGGAGCTGCTGGCGGCGGCCCCCAACATGGGGAGCTTAGCCGAGCGGCGCGGTAAGTGCCACGGGCGCGCCGCGCCCGCGGCTCAGCGGCCCCGCCCCTGGCGGCCGGAGCGAGGACCCCTGCCGCCGCCGCGCGGACCCCCGCCGCCGCCGCCACGACCCCCGCCACCACCACCACCGCGGCGGCCACCGCCGCCGTGATGCGGCCGGTGCGAGCGGGGCGGGAGGCTCCCGGGCAGCACCTCGCGCGCGAGCACCTCCGGGGAGATCGGGCTCGCCGGGATCTTGTGGCCGAGGTAGGTCTCGATGTCCGGCAGCCCGACCGCGTACTCCTCGCAGGCAAAGCTGATGGCATCGCCCGCGGCGCCGGCGCGCGCGGTGCGGCCGATGCGGTGCACGTAGTCGGCCGGATCCTGCGGCAGGTCGAAGTTGAACACGTGGCTCACGTCGGGGATGTGCAGCCCGCGCGAGGCGACGTCGGTGGCGATCAGCACCGCGAGCTTGCCGTCGTGGAAGTCGCGCAGGAAACGCAGGCGCTTGTTCTGCGGCACGTCGCCCGACAGCGCCTGGGCGTTGAAGCCGTTTGCCCTGAGCACGCTCTCGAGCCGCTCGGCGCTCCTCTTGGTATTGACGAACACCAGCGTGCGCACGGCCTCGCTCTGATGCAGCAGCCCGATGAGCAGCGGCACCTTCTCCTCCATCGCCGGGTAATAGATGACCTGCCGGACCGCATCCACGGTGCGCTTGTCGGGCTCGATGCGCACCAGCTCGGGGTTGTTCATGTGCTCGTAGGCGAGCTCGAGCACGCGGTACGAGAGCGTCGCCGAGAACAGCATCGACTGGCGCCGCTGCGGCGGCGGCAGCCGGCGCAGGATGTAGCGGATGTCGGCGATGAACCCCAGGTCGAACATGCGGTCGGCTTCGTCCAGCACCATCACCTGCGCGTGGCGCAGGTCGTAGACGTGCTGCTTGAAGTAGTCGATGAGGCGCCCCGGCGTGCCGATCAGCACATCGCAGCCCCCCGCGACCTCCTGGCGCTGCTTGTCGTAGTCGATGCCGCCGAACACCACCGAGTGCCGCAGGCCCGTGTGCGCGCCGAGCGTGAGCGCGTCGTAGTGGATCTGCACGGCGAGCTCGCGCGTCGGTGCGACGATCAGGGCGAGCACCGAGGTCGGGCTGCGGTTGGCGGCCGGCGGCCGCGTGAGCAGCGCCTGGTACAGCGCGATGAGGAAGGCGGCGGTCTTGCCGGTGCCGGTCTGCGCCTGTCCGGCGACGTCGCGGCCCGCGAGCGCGAGGGGGAGCGTCTGTGCCTGGATCGGCGTGCATTGCCTGAAGCCCGCCTGGCGCACGCCCTGCATGACCTCCTCGCGCAGGCCCAGGGATGCAAAAGTCACGGAATCCGATTGTGGATCAGTCATCAATTACAGCTGCAGCGTTATGCGAAAAGCGCCTCGGGACTTGAAAAACCGGCCCGGAAGCGCTACAAAGTGTCTCAGTCAGCGGGCCCGAGGGTCCGTACCCGCCAGTCCGGTTATCCTTTCCCCCAAGGGGTCCGATACTCAACCGACGAGTTAGTGTAACCGTTTGACGGGTGCAACTGGCATCGCTTTTTCCTGCGCGTGTGCCGACCCGCCCCGATTTTTCCGAATTTTCCAACAGCCATGAAATCCACACTCTCTGTCTCAACGGAGGTTGAACCGCGTGAGTAGCCCGAACATCGTGCATACCACCGATGCCACTTTTACACAGGACGTTCTCAAATCCGACAAGCCGGTGCTGCTGGACTTCTGGGCCGAGTGGTGCGGTCCCTGCAAGATGATCGCCCCGATACTCGATGAGATCGCGAGCGAGTACCAGGACCGGATCAAGATCGCCAAGCTCAACATCGACGAGAACCCGCAGACCCCGCCGAAGTTCGGCATCCGCGGCATACCCACGCTGATTCTCTTCAAGAACGGCACGGTCGAGGCCCAGAAGGTCGGCGCCGTCTCCAAGTCGCAGCTGGCGGCGTTCCTCGACAGCAACCTCGATGCCGCCGGCGTACGGGCCGCAAAATGAGAGGCTATTTAGGTAATCAGGGCCGCAACCGGCCCAACAAGGGACCGCGCCACGGCAACCGCGACGGCAACCGCATCGGTAACGGCGGCGGGCGTCCCGACGAGATGATGCACGAGCCGGAGCCGTTCGACGCGGACGACTCCGAGATCATCAGCCCGGCGGAGCTGGTGCAGTCGCGCAGCTCCATGAACCTGACGGAGCTGAAGGCCAAGCCGATCCACGAGCTGGTGAAGATGGCCGAGACCATGGGTCTCGAGAGCGTGGCGCGCTCGCGCAAGCAGGACATCATTTTCTCGATCCTGAAGGCGCACGCACGCAACGGCGAAAACATCTACGGCGACGGCGTGCTCGAGATCCTGCAGGACGGCTTCGGCTTCCTGCGCTCGGCGGACGGCTCCTACCTCGCCGGACCCGACGACATCTACGTGAGCCCGAGCCAGATCCGCCGCTTCAACCTGCGCACCGGCGACACCATCTCGGGCCTCATCCGTCCGCCGAAGGACGGCGAGCGCTACTTCGCGCTGCTCAAGGTGGGCGAGATCAACTTCGACTCCCCCGAGAGCTCGCGCAACAAGGTGCTGTTCGAGAACCTGACGCCGTTCCATCCGACCAAGCGCCTGAAGCTCGAGCGCGGTAACGGCTCCACCGAGGACCTGACCGCGCGCACCATCGACCTGGTGGCGCCGATCGGCAAGGGGCAGCGCGGACTCATCGTCTCCCCGCCGAAGGCCGGCAAGACGATGCTGCTGCAGAACATCGCCACCGCCATCACCCACAACCATCCCGAGGTGTATCTCATCGTGCTGCTCATCGACGAGCGGCCCGAGGAAGTCACCGAGATGCAGCGTACGGTGAAGGGCGAGGTGGTCTCGAGCACCTTCGACGAGCCCGCGGCCCGCCACGTGCAGGTCGCCGAGATGGTGATCGAGAAGGCCAAGCGCCTGGTCGAGCACAAGAAGGACGTGGTGATCCTGCTCGACTCGATCACCCGCCTGGCGCGCGCCTACAACACCGTGGTGCCTTCCTCCGGCAAGGTGCTCACCGGGGGCGTGGACGCCAACGCCCTGCAGCGCCCCAAGCGCTTCTTCGGCGCGGCGCGCAACATCGAGGAGGGCGGCAGCCTCACCATCCTCGCCACCGCGCTCATCGACACCGGCTCGAAGATGGACGACGTCATCTACGAGGAGTTCAAGGGCACGGGCAACAGCGAGATCCACCTCGACCGGCGTGTCTCCGAGAAGCGGGTGTTCCCGGCGGTCAACATCAACCGCTCCGGCACGCGCAAGGAGGAGCTCATCACCGATCAGGGCGAGCTCGCCAAGATGTGGATCCTGCGCAAGCTCCTGCACCCGATGGACGAGCTGGCCGCGATCGAGTTCCTGCTCGACAAGATGAAGGACACCAAGTCGAACTCGGAATTCTTCGAGGCGATGAAGCGCTGACGCGCCGCCGGGCGGTCTGGCCGCCCGGCTAACGTGCGCGGCGTCACGTCGGCATCCGGCGACGCTGGTACAAGCGCCGCACGCCTCAGTAAGATCGCGCTACCTGCGCCAAACGGGCGCCAAGGGAGCTCGACTCGCATGCGCATCCGGCTCGCGGCCGCCATCGTGGTTCTCGCGACTCAGTCGGGGCTGGCCGTTGCCGACGTCGACAAGCTCTCGGGCGCGCCGCTGCCGCCGCCCGCGCGGCCCGAGCGCTCGAGCCCGATCCACGACCATTTCTACATCCTCGGCGCCTTCTATCCGCCGTCGATCAGCACCAACGTACGCTACGACCCGACCACCGGCGTGCCCCCGGGGACCCTGGGTACGCCGGTCAACGCCGAGCGCGACCTCGGCCTCCCGGCGCGCATGCACCAGGGCCGGGTCGAGTTCATGTTCCGCATGCGCGAGCGGCACAAGCTGCGCGCCGAGTACTACGAGTCGGACCGCTCGGCCAGTCAGGTGCTCGCCAACAACATCACCTTCGGCAATCAGACCTTCGCCGCCGGGCAGCAGGTCCAGACCTCGATCAACTGGCGCAGCTTCGGGCTCACCTACACCTACTCGCTCATTCACACCGACAGCATCGAGCTCGGCACCGGGATCGGGGTGTTCGCGGTGCAGGCCGAGGCCATGGGGGCGATTCCCGCCACCGGCCAGGTGCAGAATGAGTCGGCCGCCGAGCCGCTGCCGACGCTGCCGGTCGATTTCGTCTGGTGCATCTCCAGGCGCTTCTCGCTCAATGCGCGCGGCAACTACGTCAAGGCCAGCCTGAGCGGCTACAGCGGCTCCTACACCGACCTGCACGCGGACCTGCAGTACCGCTGGAACCCCTACTTCTCGCTCGGCCTCGGCTACACCAGCATGCACATCTCGGTGAGCGGCGACAGCAGCGGCTTCGCCGGCGTCGTCAACATGAGCTTCAAGGGGCCCGAAGGCTTCATCCGCTTCAGTTTCTGACCGTGGGGATGTAGGCGCGCGTGAATTCCGGCGGCATGCGCACCGCCTTGCCGGTGTCGAGATTGATGCAGACGTAGTCGGTGCGGGCCCGCGCCAGCGTCGCGCCGTCCGCCGCGCGCAGCACCTGGAAGCGCCGCCCCACCCGCAGCCGCGCATCGCCGGCCTCGATCCAGGTGGCCACCTGCACGCGATCGCCGGCGAGCGCCGCGCGCACGAAGTCGATCTCGGTGCGCAGCGCCGCCATGCCGCGCCGCAGCGCCACGCAGCGCTCGAGCGGCAGGCCGAGCGCCGCGGAGTGCGACCAGGCCGCGCGGTCGAGCCAGGTGAGGTAGACGGCGTTATTGACGTGGTCGTAGGCGTCGATGTCCGCGGGGCGGACCTCGAGCTCCACCACGTGCGCGCCGGGGAAATCGAGCGCCACGGCGCGCTTCAGGCCGGTGCGCCGCGCTCGCGCGCGATCGCACGGAAGCCGATGTCGCGCCGGTACTGCACGCCGGTCCAATGCACCGTGTCCGCGAGCGCGTAGGCCTGGCGCTGCGCCGCGGCCACATCGGCTCCGAGTCCGACCGCGCACAGCACCCGCCCACCGCTCGTGACCACGCGCCCGGCCTCGAGCCGCGTACCGGCGTGAAAGATCTTGCCCGGCAGCTGCGCGGCGCGCTCGAGCCCCTCGATGGGGTCTCCCGTGCGCACGCTGTCCGGATAGCCGCCCGCCGCCATGACGACGCCGAGCGCCGCGCGCGGATCCCACTGCGCGCGCTCGCGATCGAGCCGCCGCTCGAGCGCCGCCTCGCACAGCCCCGTGAGGTCGGAGGCGAGGCGTGCGAGGATCGGCTGCGTCTCCGGATCGCCGAGCCGGCAGTTGAACTCGAGCACGTTGGGCGTGCCGTCGGGGGCGATCATGATGCCGGCGTAGAGAAAGCCGGTGTAAGGCGTGCCGTCGGCGGCCAGGCCGGCGATCGCAGGCTCGATCACCTCGCGCATGATGCGCGCGTGCATCGCGGGCGTCACCACCGCGGCGGGGGAGTAGGCGCCCATGCCGCCGGTGTTGGGGCCGCGGTCGCCGTCGTCGCGGCGCTTGTGGTCCTGGGAGGTCGCGAGCGGCAGCACGTGGGCGCCGTCGGCCATCACGATGAAGCTCGCTTCCTCGCCCGCGAGGAATTCCTCGATCACGACCTCGCGGCCGGCGGCGCCGAACCGGCCGGCGAACATCGCTTCGGCCGTGGCGAGGGCCTCGGCGGCGGAGGCGGCGATGACCACGCCCTTGCCGGCGGCGAGACCGCTCGCCTTTACGACCAGCGGGGCTGTCTGGGCGCGCACCCAGCCGGCATCGAAGCTCTCGCGGGTGAAGGTGGCCGAGCGCGCCGTGGGGATGCCGTGCCGGCGCAGGAATTCCTTGGCGAAGGCCTTCGAGCCCTCGAGCCGCGCGGCCGCCTGCGTCGGGCCGAAGCACCTCAAGCCCGCGGCGCCGAAGGCGTCGACGACCCCCGCCACCAGCGGCGCCTCCGGTCCGATGATGGTGAGATCGACGCGCTCGGCGGCGGCGAGGCGGGTGAGACCGGCGATGTCCTCGGCGCCGACCGCGACGTTGCGCACCCGGGGTTCGGCCGCGGTGCCGGCGTTGCCGGGCGCCACCAGCACCTCGCTGACGCGCGCGGCGGATGCGCATTTCCAGGCGAGCGCGTGCTCACGGCCGCCGCCGCCGACGATCAGAATCTTCATGGGCGGCGCACCTAGTGGCGGAAGTGGCGCATGCCGGTGAAAACCATGGTCATGTCGTGCTCGTCCGCGGCCGCGATCACTTCCGCGTCGCGCACGCTCCCGCCCGGCTGGATGACCGCGCGGACCCCAAAGCCCGCGGCCACGTCGAGATTGTCGCGAAACGGCAGGAAGGCATCCGATGCCAGCACCGCGCCCGCCACCACCAGCTTCTCGTCCGCCGCCTTCATGGCGGCGAGGCGCGTCGAATAGACGCGGCTCATCTGACCGGCGCCCACACCGACGGTGGCGCGCTCGCGCGCCAGCACGATGGCGTTGGATTTCACGAAGCGGCACACGGTCCACGCGAACTTGAGGTCCGCCATCTCCGTCTCGCTCGGCTTGCGCCGCGTCGGTACGCGCAGCTCGCTCTCGGGCAGATCCGCGAGATCGCGCGTCTGCGTGAGCAGGCCGCCGCCGACGCTGCGCAGCTCGAGCGCATCCTGGCTGCCCGCGCCGAGGTCGCCGAGCGCCAGCACGCGCACGTTCGGCCTGCCGGCGAGCACCTGGGCGGCTTCGTGGGCTACGCTCGGGGCGGCCAGCACTTCGACGAACTGCCGCGACGTGATGGCGCGCGCGGTCGCCCCGTCGAGCTCGCGGTTGAAGGCGATGATGCCGCCGAAGGCCGAGGTCGGGTCGGTGCGATAGGCGCGCTCGTAGGCCTCGAGCACGGAGGGCGCGAGCGCCGCGCCGCAGGGGTTGGCGTGCTTGACGATGACGCAGGCGGGGCCGGCGAACTGCCGCACGCACTCGATGGCGGTATCGGCATCGGCGATGTTGTTGAAGGACAGATCCTTGCCCTGCAGCATCGCGGCGCGTGCGATGCTCGCGCCACGGGCGGCCGGGTCGCGGTAGAAGGCCGCCGCCTGGTGCGGATTCTCACCGTAGCGCAGGTCCTGGACCTTCTCGAAGACGAGCGCGAGCGTTGCCGGGAAGGGCGGCCGCCCGGCTGCCGCGGCCACCCCGGCGGTGTGCGCCTGGAGATACGCCGCGACCATGGCGTCGTAGCTCGCCGTATGCGCGAAGGCTTTGGCGGCGAGGCGCGCGCGCGTCGCCGTGTCGCTTGCACCCTGGTGGGTGTCGAGTTCCTTCAGGAGCTGCGGGTAGTCCGCCGGATCGACCACCACCAGCACCGAGTCGTGGTTCTTGGCGGCGGCGCGCAGCATCGCCGGACCGCCGACGTCGATGTTCTCGATGGCGTCCTCATAGGTGCAGCCGGGGCGCGCCACGGTGGCGGCGAACGGGTAGAGATTCACGACCAGCAGATCGATGGGCCCGATGCCGTGCTGCGCCATGACCTGATCATCGACGCCGCGGCGGCCGAGGAGGCCGCCGTGGATCTTCGGGTGCAGCGTCTTGACGCGCCCGTCCATGATCTCCGGGAAGCCGGTCCAGCTCGCCACCTCGCGCACCGCGACGCCCGCCGATGCCAGCAGGCGCGCCGTGCCGCCGGTGGAGAGGATCTCGATGCCGCGCTGCTGCAGCGCGCGGGCGAGCTCGACGAGCCCGGTCTTGTCGGAGACCGACAGCAGCGCGCGGCGTACGGGGAGCGAGGGCATCGTGCTTTCAGCCCCCGACGGGCCGGGGCGCCCGGCGCCGGCGGGCCTCAGGAGCCCGCGAGTCCGAACTGCTTGAGCTTCTTGCGCAGCGTGCCACGGTTGATGCCGAGGATTCCGGCGGCGCGGCTCTGGTTGCCCTGGGCGTAGTCGAGCACCACGCGAAACAGGGGCTCCTCGACCTCGCGCAGCACCAGATCGTACAGGTGCGCGGGCCGATGGCCGTTCAGGCTGGTGAAGTATTCACTCAAGGCGCGCTCGGCGTGATTGCGCAGCGGCAGATCGCGTCCATTCACTCTGGCGGCGGCGGCTTCACGAGTCCGAGTCTTTTTCTTTGCCGTCATGTAAGACCCCCGGAGAAAAACCGATCGTCAGGCCGCCAATGCGGCCTCGCCCACCCATGCATCGAAAGCTTTAAGCGTCTGCGCGAACTGTGCGGCGGTACTCAATGCCCCCATCAGATCCCGCCGGACCGCCGCCGGCTCGCCGAGCAGCTGTCCGCAATACCAGCCGAGATGTTTGCGCGCGATCCGGACTCCGGTCTCCTCGCCGTAGAAGCAGTACACCGAGTCGAGATGCGCGAGGATGATATCACGCACCTCGCTGCGCAGAAGTGCCGGCGTCGCAAATCCGCTTTGCAGCTCACCGTTGACAGCGCGGAAAATCCACGGTCGCCCGTGGCTCGCGCGGCCGATCATTACTCCGTCGGCACCGGTGAAATCAAGTACCTCGCGCGCTTTTTTTCCGTCGCCGATGTCGCCATTGGCGAACACCGGAATCGATACGCGCGCCTTGATGTCGCGAATCGTCGCGTACTCCGCGGTCCCGGCGTAGAAGTCCGCGCGTGTGCGCCCGTGCACCGCGAGCGCTGCGATGCCGGAGCGCTCGGCGATGCGCGCGATCTCGACGCCGTTCACGTGCGCGCGATCCCAGCCGGTGCGGATCTTGAGCGTCACGGGCACCTCGACCGCGCGGACCACCGTCTCCAGGATGCGTGCCACCAGCGGCTCGTCCCTGAGCAGCGCCGAGCCGCACAGATTCCCGCAGACTTTTTTTGCCGGACAGCCCATGTTCAGGTCGATGATCTGGGCGCCGAGCGCGACGTTGAGCCGGGCCGCCTCGGCGAGCGCCTCCGGATCGGCGCCGGCGAGCTGAACCACGCGCGGCTCCGGCTCGCCCTGGTGGTTCATGCGCAGGCGCGATTTGGAGCTGGTCCAGAGCCGCGTATCCGAGGTGAGCATCTCTGAGGCCGCCAGTCCCGCGCCGAGGCTGCGGCACAGGATGCGGAACGGCCGGTCGGTCACGCCCGCCATGGGCGCGAGCACGACGGGCGAGGGCAGCGTCCAGGGCCCGATACGCATGCGCGCTCCTAGCGGGCGCCCGCGTCGTTGGCGCAGGTGACGCCGCCGCGCATCGCGAGGCAGGCGTCGAGCTCGAAGCCGACGGCGCTCGAGCCCGGATCGACGAAGGCGAGCTCGGCGTCGATGCGCTGGCCCACGGCGAGCAGCGCGCCCGGCGTCATGCTGTGCGGCAGGTAGTCGCGCGGGGACACGTCGCGCGAGGCGATGCGGTTGCCGAAGCGGTCCTCGAGCGTCACGCGCAACAGCGGCAGCGGCTGCGGCTTCGATCCCGCGTTGTGGATGCTGGCGCGCACGGTGATCGCGCCGGTGGCGCCGGCCGCGGCCGCCGGTGCGACCGTGGCGCCGAGCTGGCGCACGTCGTAGGCGTGCAGATCCCAGCGTGGCATGAGCGGAACGCCGAGCGAGGCATAGAGCGCGGTGAGCGGGGCGCCGAAGCGCGGATCGGTGGCGAGGGCGTCGCGCTGATGATCGACGGCCTGGGCCGCGAGTACCAGCACCGCGAGCGCCGCGGCGATGCTCCACAGCCAGGGCGCGCGCCGTGGCGCGGGCGAGGCGGTTGCGAGCGGTTCCGGCTCCGTGTCCGGCTGCGGCGCGGCGGGCGCCGCGGCAGCAGGCACCGCGGCGGGCGCAGTATGGGGCGCGCTGCGGCGCGGCGGAGCGGGTGGCTTCTGCGGCGCGGGCGGCGGGGCAGCGGGCGGCGGGGGCGCGTCCCGTGCACGCGGTTGGCTCGCGACGATCTCGGAGAGGAGCGCGGCGTCGAGCTCGATGTCGAGGTCCTCGTTCGCGGCGGCCGGTGCCGGCGCAGGCGCGACCGGCTCCTGGTTGGCGGCCACGAGTGCCTTGAACGAGCCGGTCGCCGCGGTCCACTCGGGACTTGGCGGCGCCGCAACGAACACCGAGGCGGCGTCGGTTCTTTCGGGATTGAACTCGAGCGCCTCCTCGGGGAGTCCTTCCTCCTCCGCGGCAGGCGGCGCCGGCGTGCGCGCCGGCGGTGGCGGGGGCTCGGGCTGTGCTTCGGGTTCGGGCTCGGGCTCGCGCTCGGGGGGCGGCGGCTCGGCGGCGCGTGCCGCGCCGCGCTCGTCGGAGAGCTGGGCGAGTGCGTTGAACACGCTCGAGCAGCGGCCGCAGCGCACGTACCCCTGCGCGACGCGCAGGTCCGCCGCCGTCACGACCAGCGTCAGGGCGCACTTGGGACAGACGGTGAACATCGCTCGTTAGTGCCGGCGCGCCCTGAGGCACGCCCAATCGCCCTTCTCTGCGCAGCCCTCCACATCAAAGCACGCGGCGTAAGCGGCTGTCACGTCGGGGACCTCGTGCCGCATCAGTCCGGCAAGCACCGCGAAGCCGCCGGGGCGCAGCAGCGCCGCGAAAGCCGGTGCGAGCGCGCACAGGGGACCGGAGAGGATATTCGCGAGCAGGAGCCCCGCGCCCCCGGGCAGCTGCGCGGCACGCTCGTGCACGTGCACCGCCGCGGCGACCTCGTTCGCGAGCGCGTTCTCGCGCGTGGCCGTGAGTGCCTGGGGATCGATGTCGAAACAATGCACCTCGGCCGCCCCGAGCCTGGCGGCCGCGAGCGCCAGCACCCCCGAGCCGCAGCCGTAGTCGATGACCCGCTCGCCGCGGGGCGGATGGCGGTCGAGGCATTCGAGACACAGCGCCGTGCTCGGATGGGTCCCGGTGCCGAAGGCGAGCCCCGGGTCGAGCGTGACGATGACGGCATCGGGCTCGGTGACGCGCTCGTGGCGCGGACAGATCCAGAGCCGCTCCCCGAAGCGCATGGCGTGAAAATCCTTCAGCCACTCGCGCTCCCAGACGCGCTCCGGCAGCACCGCGGCGCTGATGCGCGCGGCGGGCATGCCGAGGGCCGCGGCGAGCGCGGCGGCGACGGCGCCGGGCTCGGGGGCTTCGAGGAACAGCGCCGTGAGGCGCGTCGCCGGCCACAGGCGCATCTCGCCCGGCAACGGCTCGAGCACCGGATCATCGCGCGCGTCGGCGAAGGTGACCGCCGCGGCGCCGAGCGCGAGGCACAGGCGCTCGGCCACCGCCGGATCGAGGGCGCCCAGATCGAAGGAGACCGATACCCGGCTCAACGCAATCCCAGCCGGCGCTCCAGGTAGTGGATGTCGGTGCCGCCCTTCTGGAAGGCGGCGTGATTGCAGATCTCCTGGTGCAGCGCGACGTTGGTCTTGATGCCCTCGATGACCATCTCGGCGAGGGCGTTCTTCATGCGCGCGATGGCGGTATCGCGATTGTCGCCGTGGGCGATGAGCTTGCAGATCAGCGAGTCGTAATAGGGCGGCACGTTGTAGCCCGAGTACACGTGGCTGTCGACGCGGATGCCGGGCCCGCCGGGCGCATGCCACAGGCGGATGGGACCGGGCGAGGGCACGAAGGTCTTGGGGTCCTCGGCGTTGATGCGGCACTCCATGGCGTGGCCGCGGATCTGTACGTCGCTCTGCGCGTAGGGCAGCCGCTCGCCGCTCGCGATCATGAGCTGCGCCTTCACCAGGTCGATGCCGGTCACGAGCTCGGTCACCGGATGCTCGACCTGGATGCGGGTATTCATCTCGATGAAGAAGAACTCGCCGTCCTCGTAGAGAAACTCGAGCGTGCCGGCGCTGCGGTAGCCGACCGCGCGGCACGCCTCGACGCAGCGATCGCCCATGGTCTTCCTCTGCCGGAGCGTGATTCCCGGGGCCGGTGCCTCCTCGATCACCTTCTGGTGGCGGCGCTGCATCGAGCAGTCGCGTTCCCCGAGGTGAATCACGTTGCCGTGCGCATCGCCGAGCACCTGGAACTCGATGTGGCGGGGGCGCTCGAGGAATTTCTCCATGTAGACCTGGTCGTTGCCGAAGGCGGCGCGCGCCTCGGCGCGCGTGATGCCGATGGCATTCAGGAGCGAGGCCTCGGTGTGCACCACGCGCATGCCGCGGCCGCCGCCGCCGCCGGATGCCTTGATGATCACCGGATAGCCGATATCGCGCGCGATGCGCAGGTTCTCGTCGCCGTCGTCCCCGAGGGGGCCGTCGGAGCCCGGTACGCACGGCACGCCGTGCGACTTCATCACCTTGATGGCCGAGACCTTGTCGCCCATGGTGCGGATGGTCTCGGCCTTCGGTCCGACGAATACAAAGCCGGATTTCTCGACCCGCTCGGCGAAGTCGGCGTTCTCGGAGAGGAAGCCGTAGCCGGGATGGATGGCGACCGAGTCGGTCACCTCGGCGGCCGAGATGATCGCCGGCATGTTGAGGTAGCTGCCGGCGGAGGCCGGCGGGCCTATGCACACCGACTCGTCCGCGAGCAGCACGTGCTTCAGGCTGTAGTCGGCGGTCGAGTGCACCGCCACCGTCTTGATGCCCAGCTCGCGGCAGGCTCTGAGGATGCGCAGCGCAATCTCGCCGCGGTTGGCGATGACCAGCTTCTCGATCATGGCCGGCTTTATTCGATGACGAAGAGGGGCTGGCCGAACTCCACCGGGTCGCCGTTGCGCGCCATGATGGAGGAGAGCTTGCCGGCCTTGTCGGCCTCGATCTGGTTCATCATCTTCATCGCCTCGATGACGCACAGGACCTGGCCGACCTTGACCTCATCGCCGATTTCGACGAAGGCCTTGGCGCCCGGGGAGGGCGCGGCGTAGAAGGTCCCGACCATCGGCGCGGTGATGACATGCTCGTTGGGCTTGGGCTTCGGCGCGCCGCCGCCCTCGGCGAGCGCCGCGGGCTGCAGCTCCGGCAAGCGTCCCGCGGCGGCCGCGACCGGGGCCGGGGCGTGCACCAGCTGGGTAACCGGCTGCGCGGGGCCCATGCGGCTGATGCGCACCGCTTCCTCCCCCTCCTTGATCTCGATCTCGGCGATGCCGGATTCCTCCAGCAGCTCGATCAGTTTCTTGATTTTTCGTATGTCCATGCCGGGAATACCCCGAGGTCTTGAGGCGAAGGGTTGGTGACTCAGGCGCGGCGCGCGAGCCGCTCGGCGGCGGCGCGCACCGCCATCTCGTAGCCGAAAGCGCCGAAACCGGCGATCACCCCGACGGCGATGTCGGAGAAGTAGGAATGCTGGCGGAAGCTCTCACGCGCGTGCGTGTTGGAGAGGTGCAGCTCGATGAACGGGACGTGTGCGCCGAGCAGCGCGTCGCGCAGCGCGATGCTCGTGTGGGTGAAGGCGCCGGGATTGAAGATGAGGAAGGCGATGCCGTCCGTCCCGGTGCGCTGGATCCGCCCGATCAGCTCGTGCTCGGCGTTGCTCTGGAAGGCCACGAGCTCGTGGCCTGCCTCGCGCGCGAGCGCCGCGCAGCGCTTCTCGATCGACTCGAGCGTCTCGGTGCCGTAGATGGCGGGCTCACGGGTACCGAGCAGATTCAGGTTCGGGCCGTTCAACAACAGCACTCGGGCCATGGCTGGCGGGTCTTCTTATCGGTTTGGGTCAAACAAGCGCGGCGAATGTACCCCAATCGGAGCGCACTTGGATAGGTTCTTGGCGGGATCTGCGAGGATCTCACCCGATCTTGCTAATTGTGGGTGGGACCTGCAGATGCCGCACGGGCGGTGGCCAGGCGGCGGATCTCGTCATCGATCCGGCCCCGTGCGGCTGCGACGGTGAGCCTTCCGGCCGCGACCTCGGCCAGCCGCGCGAGGATGAACGTCGCCTCGTCCCGATGCAACTCTCCGACCTTGACCGTAACGATGCGGCCCTGCGGGTCGGCAAACACCGTGAAGGGCAGCACCGTATCCATGCCGAAGGCGCTCACCGCGGCGAGCCCTCCCTTCTCCCCGACCAGCACCGGATAGTCGATCTTGAGGTCCTCGACCATTTTTTGCACGGAATCCAGATGATCGACGGCGATACCGATTATTTCGAGGTTTTTAGAGTAATTTTCACGGCGAACAGTCTCGAGGAGTGGGATTTCGCGGCGACAGGGCTCGCACCAGGTGGCCCAGAAGTTGATCACCAGCGTCCGTCCGTGCCAGTCCGAAAGCCGGCGAGGCGCACCGCTGAGATCGGGGAGGGTGAAATCGGGGAGCCCCCCGGAGGCCGAAGCGGCGCCGGGTGCGGCGGGCGGGCGCGGCGTGGGCCCGGAAGCCGTCGGCGGCGCCGGGTCCGCAGGCCTGGGGGCTGCTGCCGGTGGCAGCGGGCGCAGCGTCGATGGCGGGGGTGCGGTCAACCGCTGCAGGAGAAAGCCCGCGCCCGCGGCCACGAGCAGCATCCCGGTCACCGCGGCAGCGGCACCGAGCGGGCGGCGGCGCCCGCTCACGGCGGAGCTTGGAGCGCCTCGCGGGCCCTTGCGGCGAAGGCGTCGGCTTTCATGTATCCCACCACGCGCAGGTCACTGCGTTCGCGGCCATCGGCGCCGTAGAAGGCGATGGTCGGCGGACCCATGATGCC
>JAGWMP010000080.1 GCA_028871705.1 Gammaproteobacteria bacterium | reverse complement strand
GGAGAGCGGGTTCCGCGCCGCGCCCGGCGCGGACGCCTGGGCCGTGAGCAATCCGCCGATCCTCGCGGCCGCCCCGCTGGTGGCCTCGCTCATGATCTTCGCCGCGGCGGGCATGGCGCGGCTGCGCGCGAAGTCGGTGGAGCTCACGGGCTTCATGGACGAGCTGCTGCGCCCGCTCGCGCCGCGCGTCACGATCATCACGCCGCGCGCGCCCGCCGCCCGCGGCTGCCAGCTGTCGCTGCGCATCGCCGGCGGCGTGGACGCCGGACGGCGCGTGTTCCAGGGACTGCGGGCCGGCGGGGTGGTCGGCGACTGGCGCGCGCCCGACATCATCCGCGTGGCGCCGGTGCCGCTCTACAACAGCTTCGAGGACGTGGCGCGCTTCGTGCAGCGCCTGTCCGCAGTGCTCGGGGCGGGCGCGTGAAGAGCGCGGCCAGCGCCCCGGTCAACATCGTCGGCGCCGGTCTCGCGGGTGCGCTGCTCGCGGTGCTGCTGGCGCGGCGCGGCTTCGCCGTGGTGCTGCACGAGCGCCGCCCGGATCCGCGCCAGTCGAGACCTGAGCGCGGCCGCTCCATCAATCTCGCGCTCGCCGCGCGCGGCATCCGCGCGCTCGAGCGTGCCGGCGTCATGGAGCGCGTGCGGCCGCTCACCATCGCGATGCGCGGGCGCATGGTGCACGAGCCCTCGGGGGCGAGCACGCTGCAGCCCTACGGGCAGCGCGAGCACGAGGTCATCTACTCGGTGGGCCGCGCGGATCTGAATCGCCTCCTGATCGAGGAGGCGCTGCGCCACCCGAACGTCACGGTGCGCTTCAACCGCCAGTGCCTGGGCGCCGACCCGGCCCGCGACCGCCTGCGGCTGCGCGATAGCGTGAGCGGCGCCGAGGAAGAGCTCACCCTGACACCCGCCATTGCGACCGACGGCGCCGGTTCGGCGGTCCGCGGCAGTCTCGCCGCCGCGGGCCTCGTCACGGTGCGCGAGGAGTGGCTCGATCACGACTACAAGGAGCTCACCATCCCGCCGATCCGGGACGCGCCCGCGCTCGAGCGGCACGCGCTGCACATCTGGCCGCGCGGCGGCTTCATGCTGATCGCGCTCCCCAACACGGATGCGAGCTTCACCGCGACGCTGTTCCTGGCGCGCGCGGGTGCCGCGGGATTCGCCGCGCTCGGCACGCCGGCCGCGGTCGGCGCATTCTTCGGCGAACACTTCCCCGACGCCGTGCCGCTGATGCCGCACCTGCTCAGCGAGTTCGCGCAGCACCCGCAGGGGCAGCTCGGCACGATCCACACCGCCCCGTGGCGCATCGCGGGCAAGGTGCTGCTGCTCGGCGACGCGGCGCACGCCATCGTCCCCTTCCACGGCCAGGGCATGAACGCCGCCTTCGAGGACTGCACGGTGCTCGATGAGCTGATCGGCGCGCGCGCCGACTGGCAGACGGCGTTCGCCGAGTTCGAGCGGCTGCGCCGCCCGAATACCGAGGCGATCGCGCGCATGGCGCTCGAGAATTATCTCGAGATGCGCGATGCGGTGCTCGATGCGCGCTTCGTGCGCCTCAAGCAGCTCGCCATGGCGCTCGAGCGGCGCTTCCCCGCGCGCTTCATCCCACGCTACTCGATGGTGATGTTCCACCCGGAGATTCCGTACGCCGAGGCGCTGCGGCGCGGCGCCGTGCAGGCGCGGCTGCTCGATGAGCTCGATCCGGGTCCGGGACGCGAGGTCGAGGCGGCCATCGATCTCGCACGCACCGCGCAGCTGATCGAGGAGCGTCTGCCGCCGGTGGCGTAGCCGCGCGCGGCGGGACCTCTAGACGCCGCTCACCCGCTTGAGCCTGACGCGGATGAGCGCGCCGGTCGGGGCTTCGATGTGGCCGTCTTTGAGCATGTTGGTACGCGGATTCACACCGGCGAAATCGAGCGGCACGCCGAGCTCGCGGGGAAAGTGCGGGCTGCAGCCTTCGGGACTCAACTGCAGGCGCCGCGCCAGCGCCTTCCAGCTGCTGCCGCGCGCGTGCAGCTTGCACTCGCCGTTGCCGCTGGCCGCCTGATACTCGAGCGTGCCTTCGATACCGCCGTCGTGACCGACGCTCTCGATGCTGAGGCTCACGACGCGCAGCAGCTCTCGGCCGGAGGCATCGAGGTATTCGCCGCGCCAGGTGCCGGAGAGATCGTGCCGGGCGGGTGGCCCGGTGGCGGTCACTGCGGCGGCGGCCGGCGCTTCGGCCGGCGTCTCGGCGGACGCCGCGGTGGTGGGTGCGGTGGTGGGTGCGGTGGCAGGTGCGGTGGCGGGTGCAGTGGCGCTGGCCGCGGCGACCGTCGCCGGCGCTGTAGCAGCTGGCGCCGGCGCCGCGGCGGACCCGTCGGGCTGCGTATGGCGGGCCAGGGCGCCGAGCGCCATGACGAGAACGAGGGCCGCGAGGACCACCGGCGCACCGCGGCGCGCGCGCTGCACGAGGCCCGGCGGTGCGGCGGATGCCGTGAGCGATGCGGCTGGCGATGCCGCGAGCGATGCCGCGGACGATGCGGCGGGCGATGCCCCAGGCGACTCCGGGTGCAACTGCTGCCACACCGTGCCGGCGGAGAAATCGATATTGATCGAGTCGGCCGGGTCGATCGAGTCGGCTGGATCGGTCAGGCTGCCCGGATCGATGGCGGTGGCCGGATCGATCCGCCGGGTCGGGGCGTACTCGATCGCCATCGTGCCGGAAGCGGCTGCAGGTGCGGCTGCAGGTGCGGCTGCAGGTGCCGGCGCGCGCGCAGGAGCCGGTGCGTCCTTCAAGGCCACCGTGCCGGTTGGGCCTAGCGCCACGGTGCCGGTGGGACCCGCGGGCCTTGCCGGCGCCCTCGCGGCGGCCGCGGCGTCGACGGCGGCCGCTACGGGCGCGCTCACCTCAGGCAGTGCGCGCAGGAACTCCTCCGCGCTCTGGAAGCGCGCGTCGGGATCCTTGGCGAGCGCGCGCATGACGGCATCCACCAGCGGCTGCGGTATGTCGGGACAGTAGACGGTCGGCGGCTCGGGCAGATCGTTCACGTGGGCGTTCAGCACCACGAACTCGGCCTTGCCGCGCGGGTTGAACGGCGGCCGGCCGCTCAGCAGCTGGTAGAGCGTGAGCCCGAGGGAATAGATGTCGGTGCGGCAGTCGACGGCGCGGCCGAGGATCTGCTCGGGAGCCATGTAGAGGGGGCTGCCGATGCTGGTGCTGCTCACCTTGGTCGCGCCGCTGACGCCCTGGCGCTTGGCGATGCCGAAGTCCATCACCTTGACGATCCCTTCCCGGGTGACCATCAGGTTGCTCGGCTTCAGATCGCGATGCACGATGCCGGCGCGATGCGCGGCCGTGACCCCGGCGAGCGCCTGGCGGAAGAGTGGCAGGCACACGTACGCCGGGATGGCCCCGCGGCGCTTGATCATCTGCTCGAGGCTCTCGCCGTCGATGAACTCCATCACCGCGACGGGCGCGCCGTCGTGGATGAAGTAGTCGAACAGCAGCGCGACGTTCGGGTGATTGAGCGCACCCTGCAGCCGCGCCTCCTGGCGGAAGCGCTCGACGAAGTCCGGATCGTTGCGTGCCTCGGCGCTCATCACCTTGACGGCTACCGGGCGGTCGAGATTGACGTCGAGCGCCTTGTAGACGACGCCCATGTTGCCGCGGCCGAGAAGCTCCAGCACGCGATAGTGGTCGATGAGCTCGCCGATCATGATCGAACCCGGACTCCCCTGGGACGGCGGCGGCGTGCGCTTACTGCGCCTGCCGGATCGCATCCAGCGCGGCGGGGTCGGGGCTCGCGCTGCCGTCGGCGATCAGCGCGGGTCGCGCGGCCGGGCCCGGCCCGTTCGGACCCATGCTCCTGGAGGCCGCGCGCATCGCCTGCAGCACCTGCGCCTCCTGCTCGTTCTCCATGGCGTTCAGGTCGTTGAGCCCGATGCGCGTGGCGAGGCCCTCCGGGCAGTCGCTCGGGGCGCTCAGCTCCACCACCACCGGGATCATCCAGTCATCGGCGCTCATGCCGCCGGTGCGCTTGATGTAATCGTTGGCGCTCAGCTTGCAGTGCCGGTTGGGACCCGAGGCCACATCGAGCGGCTGTACCACCGCGAAGAACACGTGATTGGCCCGCAGCGCCGCCGGACCACTCTGCGTCGTCAGGGTCGCGGGTGTCGCGGTCGCGGCGGCCTGCTGGTCCTCGAGCTGCACTTTGATCTGCGCATCGAGCTGTGCCTTGATCTGCGGCGTGACGGCCGGGGGCGGCGCGGTGGTCGCAGGCGCCGCCGGCGCGGGCACGGCCTCGCCCCCCGGCGGCGCGGCTTCGTCCGATTGCGGTGCCACGGCGCCCGGCGCGGCGGCCGGGTCGACGTACTGGCTCGGCGCGTACTGCGCTTGCGGCGCGGCGGCCGGGTCGACGTACTGGCTCGGCGCGTACGGCGCTTGCGGCGCGGCGGCCGGGTCGACGTAGTCCGTCGCTGCAGGCGGCGGCGTCTGGACGGCCTGCGCCTGGTAAGCCGCCTGCATGTTCTGCGCGAGGATGTAGTCGGTCATCCACAGATCCGGGCTGGCGTAGACCGGATAGGGGGTAAAGAGCGCGCCGTAAGCCGGATACCACGCCTGTGCGCGCCAACCCCAGCTGAAGGCCACCGGGCGCGCCCATACGCCGAGGGCCCAGCCGTAGTAGGCCGCGGGAAAGCGCACCGCCGGCACGTAGGCTTCGTAAGTGAAGGATCGGCCGAACTGATGCCAGACGTGCTGCTGATAGACGTGCGTGTAGAGCACGCGGCCGCCGCTCACGAAAGTGCGGCTTACGAAGCCCGGCCGGATGGGGCGCTCGACCGTGCCGCTGAGTGCGTTGCCATAACGCACCACGTGCACCGGGGCGTTGGCGACTGCGTGGCTGGCGTGCGGCGGGACGTTGTGGGCGGCGGCGTGAGCGTTCGGCTGCGTCATGCCCCGCGGAGCGGCCTCGCGGTGCGGGCTGAATGCCGCGCGCTCGCGGTTGTAGGTGGCGGCGCGCTCACGTGGGCCGGCAGCTGCGCGCTCACGTGGGCCGGCAGGGGCGCGCTCGCGCGTGCCGTGCTCGGCACGCTCACCCCGCTCGGCACGCTCACCCCGCTCGGCGCGCTCGCCGCGCGGCTCCCCGCGCTGCGCGGCGGCGGCCGGGGCAGCCCCGGCGAGGGCGGCAGCGGCGATCAGGGCGAGACGCGCGCCGGCCCTGCGATCGAATCTCGACATATGTCACTCCAGATGCTGCGGCCCCGAATCGGCGCCGCCCTGGAAGGATGAAGCGATTTACTCTAGCGCGCGGTATACGGCGCGGTGCGAACTGCGTCGCGGAACCCGGGGCAGAGGCGGCGCTTTGAGAACCGCCGCACATTCCGCGGCTGGTCAGTGCGGGCGCGGGGCGGCCGGCGCGTTGCGCCGCTCGAGCGTCACGAAAGTGATCGGGTAGGCGTGGCGCTCGTCCGCCGGATGGGTCTGACAGTCGACGTCTTCCCACTGCGCCGGATCGAACGCCGGAAAGTAGGTGTCGCCGGGGAGGTCGGCATGGACGTGCGTCATGTAGATGCGGCGTGCGAGCGGCAGCAGCAGCCGGTAGATCTCCGCACCGCCGATCGCCACCAACTCATCGCAGGTGCGCGTCTGCCGTAGCGCCTCCTCCACCGAGTGCACCGGGATCACGCCGGCGGCGTGCCAATCGCGATCGCGCGTGAGCACCAGGTTGGCGCGCCCGGGCAGCGGGCGGCCGATCGACTCGTAGGTCTTGCGGCCCATGAGGATGGGCTTGCCGAGCGTGAACTCCTTGAAGCGCTTCAGGTCCGCGGGCAGCCGCCAGGGAAGCGCGTTGCCGCTGCCGATGACGCCGTTCTGCGCCATTGCGACGATGAGCGAGATCAGAGGCGGCCGCTCGGCGTCGCTCATTCAGATTTCCACCGCCGTGTTGAGCACCACCACGTCGCGGAACGGCATGCGGAAGAACTCGGCCGCCTGGGTGCTGTACTGCTGCATGCGCGCGAACAGCCGCCGCTGCAGGCCGCGCAGCCCCGGCAGCGGCCGCGCCCGCACCACGTGGCGGCCGACGAAGAACGAGCTGTCCTCGGTGAAGACGCGCAGCCCGCGCGTGCGGCAGGCCTTGAGCGCCTCGGCGACGTCGGGCGTCTCCATGAAGCCGAAGCGCGCGGTGATGTAGTAGACGCCCGGCACCGGCTCCTCGACATTGAGGCGGCCAGCCGGGTCCTGGCGCGGCGTGTCGGCGATCTCGACGTTGAGGATGATGACGCGCTGGTGCACCACCGCGTTGTGCTCGATGTTGCGGATCAGCGCCGAGGGCACCAGCGTCGAGTTGCTGGCGAGGAACACGCCGGTGCCGGGCACGCGCTGCACGCCGGCGACCAGCTTGGGCAGCTCGCTGCGCGGCACGGCGAGCTTGGCGAGCGCCGCACGCAGCTCGAGCCGGCCGCTGCGCCAGGTCATGAAGATGAGATAGAGCATCGCGCCGAGCGTGAGCGGGATCCAGCCGCCGGCCGGGACCTTGGTGAGATTGCCCGCGACGAAGGCGAGGTCGGTGATCCCCATCAGACCGAACAGCGCCGCGACGCGCCAAGTCGGCCAGTTCCACTGCGTGGCGGCGACGAAGGCGCCGAGCACGGTGGTCACCGCCATGGTGCCGACCACGGCGGCGCCGTAGGCGCCGCCGAGCGCATCCGAGGAGCCGAAGCCGACCACGAACAGGATGACGGCCGGGAACACCAGCCAGTTGACTATCGGTACGTAGATCTGGCCCTGCTCGAGTGCCGAGGTCTGCAGCACCTTGATGCGCGGCAGGAGATCGAGGTGCACGGCCTGGCTCGCCATGGAGAATGCGCCGGAGATAGTCGCCTGCGAGGCGATCACCGCTGCCGCGGTCGCGAGGACCACCAGCCACGGCAGCACCGCGGCGGGCACCAGGTGATAGAGCGGATGCTCGACCGGCTTGCCGAGCTCGAGCAGCAGCGCTCCCTGGCCGAAGTAGTTGATCACCAGCGCCGGTCCCACCAGCGCGAACCACGCAATGCGCACCGGCCGTTTGCCGAAATGGCCCATGTCGGCGTAGAGCGCTTCGCCGCCGGTGATCGCGAGGAACACCGCGCCGATGATGGCGAGCGCCACCTGCGGGCGGTGAAACAGCAGGGCCAGCCCGAAGAGCGGATTGAGCGCGACCAGTATCTGCGGGTTGCGCAGGATCGGCAGCGCGCCGATCACCGCGATCGTGAGGAACCACGCCACCATGACGGGGCCGAACAGGGCCGCCACGGAGGCGGTGCCGCGGTGCTGGTAGGCGAAGAGCACGACCAGCACGCCGATCGTCACCGGGATCACCCAGCGCTTGAAGTCGGGATTGAGTACCTCGAGGCCCTCGACGGCGCCCAGCACCGAGATCGCCGGCGTGATGAGCGCATCGCAGAAGAAGAACGCGGTGCCGGCGAGCGCCATCGCCACCGCGACTTTCGCCCAGGTGCTCCCGGTGATGAGCCGGCGCTGCGCGAGCGCGAACAGCGCCAGGATCCCGCCCTCGCCCTGGTTGTCGGCCTTCATGATGACCGTGAGGTACTTCAGGCTCACCGAGATGGTGAGCGCCCAGAAGATCAGCGACAGCACCCCGAGCACCGCCTCGGCGTTGAAGGCACCGGCGGCGCCGAGCGCGGCGTCCATGGTGTAGAGCGGGCTCGTGCCGATGTCGCCGTACACGATACCGGTCGCGGCCACCACGGTTGCCAGCCTGAACGGGCGGTTCGGGTTCATGCGTTCAGCGCCGTGCGCGCCGGGACGCGGCGCGGCGCGGCGTGCGTTTCGGCGGCCACATCATGGTGCCGCGACAGCCCGGGTGCCCGCAGCGGCAGGCGAAGATGGCATCGATGTCGGGCGGATCGTCGGCCGCGCGCTGGATCTGGTAGTCGTAGGTGAGCTCCTCCCCGGCAGCGATGGCGCGGATCGCGTCGATGAACACGCGCGAGTCCTCGATCACCGACTCGCAGTTCGGCTGGCAGGCGTGATTCACGAAACGCGCCTCGTTGCCGTTCACGCCGGCGTCGATCACCGTGGCGTCGTCGGCGATGAAGAGGAACGTGTGGTTGTCCTCGGCGTCCTTGCCCTCGTAGCGGCGGTCGGCTTCGGCGTGCGAGACGCGCTCACCGAGATACTCGATCACGCGGGTGCCCTTGGGGATCGGCCGCAATGCGAACACCCCGAGGCCGTGCAGCGCCGAAGCGCGCACCTCGATGAGTGGTTGGCCGTTACGCCGCGCGCCGCTCATACCGCCACCGGCGCGCGGATGGTCTCGTGATGGCGGTAGTCCGCGAATGCGAAGTCCTCGAAGCGGTAGTCGAACAGGCTCGGCGGGCGGCGGCCGAGCGCCAGACGCGGCAGCGGGTAGGGCGTGCGCGAGAGCTGCAGGTCGGCCTGCTCGAGGTGATTGACGTACAGGTGGCAATCGCCCCCGGTCCACACCAGCTCGCCGGGCTCGAGGTCGCACTGCTGGGCGAACATGTGGGTGAGGAGCGCGTAGCTCGCGATGTTGAACGGCACGCCGAGGAACATGTCGCAGCTGCGCTGGTAGACCTGCAGCGACAGCCGGCCGGCGGCCACGTACAGCTGGAACATGAGATGGCAGGGGGCGAGCGCCATGGACGGCAGCTCGCCCACGTTCCAGGCGCTCACCAGGTTGCGCCGCGAATCGGGTTCGCGCCGCAGCAGCTCGACCGCCCGGGTGATCTGATCGATCGTGCGGCCATCGGCGCTCTTCCAGGCGCGCCACTGGCGGCCGTATACCGGCCCGAGCTCGCCATGCTCGTCGGCCCACTCGTCCCAG
Source organism: Gammaproteobacteria bacterium (assembly GCA_028871705.1). GTDB lineage: Bacteria > Pseudomonadota > Gammaproteobacteria > Steroidobacterales > Steroidobacteraceae > 13-2-20CM-66-19. Next base: position 3,300 of record JAGWMP010000080.1, on the reverse strand, counting down.
ATGGTGACGCCGTGTTCGTGCAGCCAGGCGACGTTGGTATCGCCGCGCAGGAACCACAGGAGCTCGTAGATCACCGCCGGCAGGTGGATCTTCTTGGTAGTGACGAGCGGAAAACCGGCGGCGAGGTCGAAGCGCAGCTGCTGTCCGAACAGCGACAGCGTGCCGATGCCGGTGCGATCGGGCTTGGGCACGCCGCCGGTGCGGATGCGGCGCAGCAGATCGAGGTACTGCCTCATGTCGCGACGGTGAAGTTCCCCGACGGGGTGCGGGTGCGGTAGGCCCAGGCGAGCATCGCAATGCCGGCGAGAATCATCGGCAGCGACAGCACCTGGCCCTCGGTGAGCCAGCCGCCGGCGAGGTAGCCGATGTGCTCATCCGGCACCCGCACGAACTCGACTGCTGAGCGCGCCAGACCGTAGATGATCAGAAACAGCCCCGAGGGCGCCAGGCGCGGCCGCGGCCGGGACGTGAACCACCACAGCACGCTGAACAGCACCAGACCCTCGAGCCCCGCCTCGTAGAGCTGCGAGGGATGGCGCACCTCGCCGTTCACCTCGAAGCCCCAGGGGACGTTCGTCACCTTGCCCCACAGCTCGCCGTTGATGAAGTTGCCGATGCGTCCGAAGAAGAGGCCGAGCGCCGGCAGCGGCGCGGTGAAGTCGTAGACGTCGGCCATGTTGCGGCCGCGGCGCCAGGCGAACACCGTGAGCGCGATGACCACGCCGAGCAGGCCGCCGTGGAAGGACATGCCGCCGTCCCAGATCTTGATCGGATACCACGGGTCCTCGGCCCAGAACTTCAGCCCGTAGAAGAGCACGTAGCCGATGCGTCCGCCGAAGATGACGCCCAGCATGCTGAAGAAGATCAGGTCGTCGACGTCCACCGGCTTCCAGGTGGAGCCCGGCGCGCGGGCGCGCCGCCGCGCCAGCCACCAGGCGGCAGCGAAGCCGAGCAGATACATGATGCCGTACCAGTGGACCGAGAGCGGGCCGACGTGGAAGGCGACCTTGTCGAAGCCGGGGAACTTCAGCATGAGGCGCGTTAGTTTAGCCGACCTCGCCGCTCACGCGGCAGAAGAACGCCTTCAGATAGCGCGTTTCCGGGATCGCCGGATGCACCGGGTGGTCCGGAGACTGGCCGCCGGCCTCGAGGATCTGCACGAAACGCCCGCTGTGGCGCGCCGCGCTCTGGATGGCGCTCACGAGCTCCTCGGCGGCGAGGTGGTAGGAGCACGAACAGGACACCAGGATCCCCTCCCGGGCGAGCAGCGCGAGCGCCATCTGGTTCAACTTGCGGTAGGCGGCCTGCCCCTGCGGGATGTCCTTCTTGCGCTTGATGAAGGCCGGTGGATCGAGGATGACGACGTCGAAACGCCGGCCCTGCCCGGCGAGAATTTTCAGCGCGTCGAAGGCGTCCTCGCGCAGCGTTTCGAGCGCAAGTCCGTTGCGCGCGGCATTGGCCGCGGCGTACTCGAGCGCCGCCTGCGAGGAGTCGACGCAGCAGGCGCTGCCGGCGCCGGCGCGCAGCGCGCTCACCGCCCAGGCGCCGACGTAGGAGCACACGTCGAGCACGCGCGCGCCCGGCGGCAGATAGCGCGCGAGGCGCGCGCGATTCGCGCTCTGATCGTAGAACCAGCCGGTCTTCTGTCCGTGGGCGAGGGGCGCCGCGAAGGCGAGCCCGGCCTCGACCACGGTGAGTTCCTGCGGCACCGTGCCGAAGGCGAGCTGTGCCTGCTGCGGCAGCTGCTCGAGATCGCGCGCGGCGGTGTCGTTCTTCCAGAAGAGTCCCGCGGGGTTCACCACTTCGCGCACCGCCGCGGCGACCTCCTCCCTGAGCGCCTCCATCCCGGCGGTGGCGATCTGGCCGACGATCACCTCGCCGTAGCGGTCGAGCACCAGCCCCGGCAGCAGATCCGACTCGCCGAACACCCAGCGGTAGTACGGCGCCGGGCCGAGCCGCTCGCGCAGCGCGAGCGCCGCACGCAGCCGGCGCACGATGAGAGCACGGTCGACGGGTTGCGCTTCCTCATGCGACAGAATGCGTGCGCAGATGAGGGCATGCGGGTTGACGTAGGCATGGCCGACGAACGCGCCGCGGTGGGTGCGCAGCTCGACGAGCTCGCCCGCTGCGAACTCACCGAGCGGCGTGCGCTCGGTGTCGATTTCGTTGCTGAACACCCACAGGTGCCCGGCCGCGAGCCGCCGTTCCTCACCGCGCCGCAGCGTGAGAGTGCGCGCGCCATCGCCGGCGCTCAGGGGCTCGGTAAGCTCGGGTTGCAACATCGGGTCCGCTGGCGAGGGGGCGGCAAGTATACAATCCCCACCCTTTCTACCGAGGTGAAACGTGTTGTCATCGCGCAGCGTGCCGGCGCTCCTCGTCTTCCTGGCCGCCGCGGGCGCCGCGGCGGCAGCGGTGGCGGTGGCGGCCGTGCCGCAATCCGCGCCGTGGCAGCCCCTCGAGTGGCGCTCCATCGGGCCCTACCGCGGCGGCCGGGTGCTCGCCGTGGCGGGTGTGCCCGGCGAGCCGAGTCACTTCTACTTCGGCGCGGTGAACGGCGGCGTGTGGGAGACGCGTGACGCCGGGCGCAGCTGGGCGCCGATCTTCGATGCGGCGCCGGTCGGCTCGATCGGCGCGCTGGCGATCGCTCCTTCCGACCCGCGCGTCCTCTACGTCGGCACCGGCGAGGCGGACATGCGCGCGGATGTTGCGCAGGGAGCGGGAGTGTTCCGCTCGCGCGACGCCGGTCGCACCTGGCAGCCGCTCGGGCTCGAGGACTCGCAGCAGATCGGCCGCATCGCCATCGACCCGGGCAATCCCGACGTCGTGCTGGTCGCGGCTCTCGGCCATCCCTACGGCGCCAACGAGACCCGCGGCGTCTACCGCTCGAGCGACGGCGGAGCGAGCTGGCAGCGCACTCTCTACAAGGACGCCGACACCGGCGCGATCGACGTCGCCTTCGAGCCGGGCAATGCGCGCACCGTGTACGCCGCGCTGTGGCAGACGCGCCGGCCGCCCTGGAATGTGTATCCGCCCGCGAGCGGACCCGGCGGCGGGCTCTACCAGTCGCACGACGGCGGGGTGAGCTGGACCGAGCTCGCCGGCCACGGCCTGCCGCAGCAGCCCGGACGCATCGGCATCGGCGTCGCGCCGTCGCAGCCGCAGCGCGTGTTCGCGCTCGTCGACGCCGCCGCGGGTGGCCTGTATCGCTCCGACGACGCCGGGGCCAACTGGACGCGGGTGAGCGACGATGCGCGCATCTGGAAGCGCGGCTGGTACTTCGCCGGGGTCACGGTCGATCCG
>JAGWMP010000079.1 GCA_028871705.1 Gammaproteobacteria bacterium | reverse complement strand
TGGCGCGCCTGGTGGACTTCGCGCATGAGCAGCCTTGAGGAGTTCGCCGGGACGGCGACGGAGTATTTCCGCGACCTGCAGGCGCGGTTCTGCGCGGCTTTCGAGGCGTTCGAGCCCACGAGCCGCTTCGCGGCGCGCAGCTGGACGAAGCCCGACGGCCATCGTCTCAAGGGCGGGGGGGGGTCGCGGCTGATGCGCGGCGAGGTGTTCGAGAAGGTCGGCGTCAACGTGAGCCACGTGTGGGGCACGCTCGCCCCGGAGGCCTGGGGGCAGGTCGCGGGCGCGACGGAAGCGGCGGGCCGCTTCGTGGCCTGCGGCATCTCGCTGGTGGCGCACATGGCGAATCCCTACGTGCCGGCGATGCACATGAATCTGCGCTATCTCGCCACCAGCCGCGCCTGGTTCGGCGGCGGCTCGGACCTCACGCCGACGTTTCCTTTTCCAGAGGACACGGCGGACTTTCACGCCGCGCTCGAGGCGGCCTGCCAGGGCCTGGGGCCTGCGGCCTATGCGGACTACAAGGCGTGGTGCGACCGCTACTTCTACCTGCCGCACCGGCAGGAGCCGCGCGGCGTCGGCGGCATCTTCTTCGACGATCTCGCCGCCGGGGCGGCGGGGACCGAGTGGGCGTTCGTGCGATCGGTGGGGGAGGCGGTGCTCGAGGTCTATCCACGCCTCGTGGCGCGCCGCAAGGACACGCCCTACGATGCGGCGGCGCGCGAGCAGCTGCTGGTGAAGCGGGGCCGGTACGTCGAGTTCAACCTGGTGTACGACCGTGGCACGCGCTTCGGCTTCAGCACCGATGCGGATCCGGATGCGTATCTGATGAGTCTGCCGCCGGTGGTGAAGTGGTAGCCGGCAGGCGCACCCGGTGCGCTTCCAGCCAGCTCACGGGGGTCGACCAGAAGAGCCGGACCGTGCGCACGCTGGCGGCCCGCCAGTGCTCGTTCAGCACCGCGGCGAAGGAATTGAGCACCTCGCCCGGCGGTTTCCAGATCTCACGCCACATCGGTCGCACTGCCACAACGGCCTCCTTCCCCTCGCGTCCCGGTTAGAGGACTCGAGTGTGGCCGAGTTCCGCAAAAACCTGTTGCCCGTCAGCGACGTATCGCATTTAAACCGCGACCGGCCGTGACGTCTCTAATCCAGCGATGACACTCGCACAGGCCGAGAGCTCACGGATCGACTGGGAGGGGGCGCTGGTCGAGCGCGCGCGCGCCGGGGATAGCCGTGCCTTCGAGCGGCTGTACCGCGAGCACGCCGGGCGGGTGTATGGGTTGTGCCTGCGCATGACGCGTGAGCCGCACCTGGCGGAGGACTGCACCCAGGAGACCTTCATCAACGCCTGGCGCGCGCTCGCACGGTTCGAGACGCGCAGCTCGCTCGGCACGTGGCTGCACCGCATCGCGGTCAACGTCACGCTCGCGAAGCGCCGCAAGGTGGGCCGCGAGGAGCCGCTGGCGGACGGCGAGATCGAGGAGGAGGGGCCCGAGCCCCGCTGGACGCTCGAGACCCCGGTCGAGGTGCGGGAGATCGAGGAGGCGATCGGTGCGCTGCCGCAGGGCGCGCGGGATGCGCTGGTGCTGCATGCCCTGTACGGGTACTCGCACACCGAGGCCGCGCAGATGCTGGGGCTCGCCGAGGGCACCTGCAAGGCGCAGCTGCACCGCGCGAGGAAGCTGCTGCGCGAGCGGTTGAACGTGGAGGTAGGCTGACATGACAGTCGAGGGTCGCAAGAGCCTCATCGGCTCGCTCGGCGAGCTGCCCCAGGGCGTCGAGCCCGAGCGGGACCTGTGGCCGCAGATCGAGGCGCAGATCGCCGGCCGCGTGGACGCCGCGCCGGCCGTGACGGCGCCGCCGCGCCGTGCCGCCACGGGCACTGGGCTCCGGTGGCTCGCGGCCGCCGCCATGGTGGGCTGCGTCGCGGTCGGCGTGTGGATCGGTCACAGCGTGTGGATGGGCGGTACCGCGGCGCCGCCGCTCGCGGCGGCTACGCGCCCCGGCGCCGGCACGCTGCAGACCGCCTGGGTCGCGGACCCGCGCTACCAGCGCGAGCACGCCGAGCTGATGCGCTCGCTCGGGGACCGGATCGCCGCGCTGCCGCCCGCGAGCCGCGTCAAGGTGATGGCGAGCCTCACGACCATCCGCGAGGCGAAACACAACCTCGAGGAGGCGCTCGGCAAGGATCCGGGCAACGCGCTGCTGCAGGAGCTGCTCGTGAACACTTACCAGGATGAGATGCGCGTCCTCACGGACGTGCGCGAGGCCAGCGACGCTGGCAAGGGGATCTGATCATGCATATGACTTACCGGATGCTGCCCGCCGCGCTCGCACTCTGCGCGAGTGCGGCGTGGGGTAGCGACAGCACGGGAAATTTCGAGCAGGAGGTGCCGGCGGACGCCAGGGGTACGGTCGAGATCTCCAGCACCAGCGGCACGATCGACGTGACCGGGTCCGACAAGGCCGCGGTCGGCGTGAAGGCCCGGCTCGGTCCCGAGGTCGACCATGTCGAGGTGAAGAGCTCGGGCAACCACACCGTGGTGCGCGTGATCGTGAAGCCGCACGGCTCGGGCGTCTTCAACTGGGGCCACGACGAGACGCACCTGCGGGTGCAGGTTCCGAAGGACAGCGAGCTCGACGTCTCCGGCGTCAGCGCCGATGTGACTTCGAGCGGCGTGCTCGGCGTGCAGCGCCTGCACAGCGTCAGCGGCGACGTCAGCGCCGAGACCGGGCCGAACGACATCGACGTCAAGTCGGTGAGCGGTAACGTCAAGGTGCGCGGCCACGGCCAGCCGGCGCGGCTGCGCCTCACGACGGTGAGCGGCGACATCGAGTTGAAGCACGCGGCCGGAGACCTGGAGACGACCACCACCAGCGGACAGATCTCCGCGGAGCTCGATCCGGCGCGCTCGTTCCACGCCCGCAGCACCTCCGGCGACATCACCTTCGAGGGCCGCCTGGCGCGCGGGGCCGATGTCGACGCGCAGGCGGTGAACGGCGATCTGAAGGTACACGTCGCCTCCGAGGACGGCTTTCGGTATGAGCTGCAGACGCTCTCCGGCGACATCGGCGACTGCTTCGGCGCCAAGGCCGAGCGCAGCGGCGAATATGGCCCGGGCCACAAGCTCGAGGGCACGCGCGGTGGCGGCAGCGCCCACGTGCGCCTGAAGACCCTGAGCGGCGATCTCGACCTGTGCGATCACTGAGGCCGCACCGGACCGCACGGAGCATGAGCGCGGGGGCGTAGAATCCCCCGCGTGCCCGCTCCCCGAGAGTCCACCGACAGCCCCGCTTCGCCGATCGCCGCACCGCTCCTCGAATGGCGCGCGCGCGCCGGGCGTCACGATCTTCCCTGGCAGACCGACCGCACGGCCTACCGCGTGTGGGTGTCGGAGATCATGCTGCAGCAGACCCAGGTCGCCGCCGTGCGGCCCTACTACGAGCGCTTCATGCGGCGCTTTCCCGATGTGGGCTCGCTCGCGGCCGCTGCGGTGGACGAGGTGCTGCACCTGTGGTCCGGGCTCGGCTACTACGCGCGCGCACGCAATCTGCACCGCGCCGCCGCCATTATCTGCGCGCGGCACGGCGGCGAGTTTCCGCGCACCTTCGCCGCGGTGGCGGAGCTGCCGGGAATCGGCCGCTCGACCGCCGGTGCGATCCTCGCGCTCGCCCATGGCGAGCGTCACCCGATCCTCGACGGCAACGTGCGGCGCGTGCTGGCGCGCTACTTCGGCGTCACGCAGGGCCTCGCGACGGCCGCCGCGGTGCGCAGGCTGTGGGAGCTCGCCGAGCGCTGCACGCCGCACGCGCATCTGCCCGAATACACCCAGGCCATCATGGATCTCGGGGCCACCGTGTGCGTGCGCGCGCGGCCGCAGTGCGCGAGCTGCCCGCTCGGCGCGGGCTGCGTGGCGCGGCGCACCGGCCGCCAGCGGGAGATTCCGCCATCACGCGCGGCGCGTGTGCGCCGCAGACGTGAGATCTTCATGGTCGTGGCCCGGCGCGCGGACGGCAGCGTGCTGCTCGAGCGGCGGCCCGAGAGCGGTGTGTGGGGCGGCCTCTGGTGCCTGCCGGAGTTCCTGACCCTCAGCGCGGCGCGCGCCTACATCCGGGGCTCGCTCGGGATCCGCGCCGCGAGCCCGCGGCGCCTCGGCGCGATCGCGCATGCCTTCACGCACTTCGATCTCCTCATCCATCCGCTGCTCGTGCCCTGCGCGGCCGGCAAGCCCGCCGTGGAGGAGGGTGCGACCCTCTGGTATAACGTGCGCGCGCCGGCGCGTATCGGCCTGCCCGCGCCGATCGCAGCGCTCCTCGCGCCGCTCGCGAGCGGGCGCGTGCCCGATGATTCCCGGCCGGCGGAACAACCCGGAGGGTAAGCGTGTCGCGAACCGTGCAGTGTGTGCTCCTGAAGCGCGAGGCGCCGGGCCTCGACCGCCCGCCCTACCCGGGCGACCTCGGCCGGCGGATCTTCGAGAACGTGTCGCGCGAGGCCTGGGGCAAGTGGCTCGCTCACCAGACCATGCTGATCAACGAGTACCGGCTGACGCCGATCGAGCCCAAGGCGCGCAAGTTCCTCGAAGGGGAGATGGAGAAGTTCCTCTTCGGCGCGGGCTCGAGCGCCCCGCAAGGATATCAGCCGCCGCCCAAGGGCTGACGTGCGGCTCTGGACGCTGCATCCGAAGTACCTCGATGCCCAGGGTCTGGTGGCGCTCTGGCGCGAGGGGTTGCTGGCGCGCGCGGTGCTGCGCGGGGCGACGCGCGGCTATCGTCATCATCCGCAGCTCACCCGCTTCCGCTCGCCGGCGGCACCGCGCGCCACGATCAACGCGTATCTGCGCATCGTCGCGGCCGAGGCCGCCGCGCGCGGGTACTCCTTCAACCAGAGCAAGCTCGGCCCGGGACGCGGGGCCCGGCCGCTGCGCGCGACCCGCGGACAGCTCGCCTACGAGTGGCAACACCTCATGAGGAAGCTCCGCCGCCGCAGTCCCGCGCTCTATGCGCGCTGGCGCGGGACGCGCCTGCCGGAGGCGCATCCGCTCTTTCGGCTGGTGGCGGGGGGCGTCGAGCCGTGGGAGCGGCGCTGAGCCGCGGCGCGCCTACAGGTGGATCAGGCCGCGCTTGTGCGCGACCGCGACCGCCTCGGTGCGGCTGATGGCATCGAGCTTGGTGAGGATCGCCTTGACGTGCGTCTTGGCCGTGCCCTCGGTGATCGAGAGGCGTCGCGCGATGTCCTTGTTGCTGCGTCCCTCGGCGACCAGCTGCAACACGTCGAGCTCGCGTTGTGTGAGACTCGGCTTGCCCATGCGCTGCAGCGCCTTGGCGGCCACCGTGGTCGAGGTGTAGGGGCGGTCCTCGCTGACCGCGCGGATCGCCGAGAGGATCTCCTGGCGCGGCGCGTCCTTCAGGAGATATCCCTTGGCCCCCTGCGACAGGCACTGGAAGATGTCCTCATCCCCGTCGTAGGTGGTCATGATGAGGATGCGTGCCTTGGGATTGATCTCGAGAACGCGCTGCACGACCGCGACGCCGTCGCGCTTGGGCATGCGCAGGTCGAGCACCAGCACGTCCGGGTGATGCCGCTCGTAGCAGGCGATCGCCTCATCGCCATCGCCGGCTTCGGCGACCACTTCCATGTCGGCCTGCTGGTTCACCATGGCGGCGAGACCGTCGCGCACCACCGGATGATCATCGGCCAGCACGACGCTGATTCCCTTCTTCAGGACGGCGGCCATCAGGAGGCCCGCTTCGCCATGCGCACGCTGACGCGCGTGCCCGCGCCCGGCTGGCTCTCGATGAGCCACTCGCCGCCGATCGCCCCGGCGCGCTGGCGCATGCTCGAGAGCCCGAAACCCTGGCGGGCGTAGGTCTCGGGACGCTGCTCCATGCCGACGCCGTCATCGGCTATCGACATGGTCCAGTGCGCCGCCTCTTCCGCCGTCGTGATGCGCACGTTCTGCGGACGGGCATGGCGCACCGCGTTGCTGACCGCTTCCTGCGCGATGCGCAGCAGCTCGTGCTCGTGCTCGGGCTTCAGGCCGGCGATCATGCCGCCGCCCTCGAAGGTGCAGGTGACGCCACCCGGCACGGTGGAGCGGTCGGCGAGTTGCCGCAAGGCGAGCTCGAGGCCCGCACGGCGCGTCTGATCGAGGCGCAGCGCCATCACCGAGCGGCGCGCCTCGGCGAGACCGTCGCGTGCCAGGTCGCGGATGCGGCCGAGCGTGATCGCGAGCTCGGAGTTGCGCTTCTTGCAGGAGGGAAATTCCTCGGCGGCGCCGAGCTGCATCAGGATGCCGGTGAAGGCCTGCGCGAGCCCGTCGTGAATTTCCTGACCGATGCGCGTGCGCTCCATGAGCACCGCCGCCTCCTTGGCGGAGTAGGCGAGGCGCGTCAGCTGCACGGCGAGCGTCGCCTGCTGCGCGAGCGCCACCAGCAGGCCGCTGCGCTGCACGTCGCGCGCGTCGCGCCTGAAGGTAAGGATGAAGAAGCCGACGCTGCGCGCGCCGAACACCAGCGGATAGAGCACCGTGCCGACCGCGCCTTCGGCGCGGTGAAAGGCCCGCACGCCCGGCCAGATTTCCTGCTCGTCCTCGTGCGCCACGTCCGCGTAGTACGGCTCGCGCAGCTCCCCGTAACGCTCGGTGAAGGTGGAGCCGGCGACCGGCGCGCGCGCAGCATATTGCGGGTCGGCGAGCTTGCCGTCGCGCACGTGCGCGATGATGCGCCACTCCTGCGCGGAGTCCTTGAGCACGATCACCGCGCCCGAAATCGCGTCGAACTGCCGTGTCGCCTCGAGCAGCATGGTGCCCATGAAGCTGTGCAGGTCGGTCTCGCCGGCGAGCCGCTCGAGGTTGCCCGCGATCACCGCGTTCGCCTTGGCGAGCTCGGCAAAGCGCTCCTCGGCGGCATGCTCGCGCTCGTGCCGCACGTCGTCGACCAGACGCTCGCGATGCAGCGCCGCGCCGATGACGCCGGCGGCGGTCTCGAGGGCGGCGAGCTCGGCGGCATCCACCGCACGATGCTGGCGGGTGTTGTCGAAGCTCACGACGCCGATGAATTCGCCGGCGACGAAGATCGGCACCACGGCCTTGGTGCGCGTACCGACACCCTGGAAGGCGGACGCGTTACCGTCGTGAGTCTCGCCGGGGCTGAAGCAGACGCTACGCCCGGCGCGCAGCTCCGCGCACACCTCGGAGAAGTTGCGCTCATCGCAGGTGCAGGCGCGCGGCTCGTGCGGGCTGCGCGCGACCCCGTCCGCGGTCCATTCGCTCACCAGCACCAGCAGCGGCTCGCCGTTCGGACCGGTGCTCGTTTCCATGAGGGCGACGCGATCGACGTGTGCCGCCTCGCCGATGAGGCCGAGCACCCCGGGGATCGCGGCGCGCACGTCGGCGGCTTCGAGCAGCAGGCGGCTCGCCCGCGCGGTCGCGGTGAGCAGCCGCTCGCGTCCCTGGAGCGATTCGTTGATGCGCGTCAGCTCCTCCGTGCAGGGGAATTCGCCGGTGTCGAGCAGGGTCGGATTGGCGGCCATGGGGCTTGGGGTCTCGCGGTAGCCGGTGGGCTGAACCGAGGAGTTTAGCGCGCGGCGCGCCGGTTCCACGCGGGGTGCCCCACCGGCAGGGCCGGGCGTCACTCTTAAGAGAGAGCAGCGCGGGCGCAACCTAAGGCGGCCGCGGCGGGCGGTCAGCCTTATCGCGCTCGGAACCCGCACCAGAATCAACGGCTTAGGAGGGCGATTGCTTGACGCCCCGCGCCGAGGCCGGTCTAATACGCGGCCTTCCCACCCGGCGGCCAGGTAGCTCAGTTGGTAGAGCAGCGGATTGAAAATCCGCGTGTCGGTGGTTCGATTCCGCCCCTGGCCACCATCCAACCGATGATTTCGGCGATGCCTCCCCGACCTTGGGATGCCGCGCGTGGGAGAGAATTGCATCGATGTCTACGCATCGGACCAGCGGGCGACGGTGGTGGCTCGGAGCGATCGCAGCGGCGCTGCTCGCAACCCTGACCGCGTTGCTGCTGAGACCCATGCTCGAGGACGGGGTGCGCGTGCGGATCGAGTCCGCCGCCCTGCGCCATGGGGCGGTTGCCCGAATCTCTCTGGTACACCTCGGCGTCTGGCCGTGGCTGCGCCTTACGGGATTCGATCTCGACTTAGGTCACGGAGTGCAACTGCATGCCGACACGATTGCGGCCACGTGGCCCGGCCGTCTGCGAGTCGCAGTTCGCGGCGCCGCTCTCGCGGGCCCAGCGGGAGTCCGGGTCAGCTCGCCGGCCACCGCCTGGGATGTGGCGGGAGTTCTCGGTGAGAATCTCCGGCTCGCGCTAGTCGAGCCCCAGGCCGGCCTGTCGATTCGCAAGCTGGCGGACCCGATGCGCGGCGCGTGGAGCATCGAGGCCCATGGGCTCGACGCAGGCCGCCTGCTCGACGTGCGCCACGACGCCCGCCCGCTGCTGGACGGCGGCATCGCGGACGGCCGCGTGGACCTTCAGGCCGGCGCCGATGCGCTCCGTTTCCACGTGGAAGTGGGCGCGCGCGGCGCGCGCCTGGGAGCGCTGGCGGACAGCGCCGGCGATGAACCGCGGCTCGGCGAGCCGACGGACGTGACGCTGCGATTCGACGGCGCCTGGCGCCGGGCCGGGGGCACGATCGAGATCTCCAAGATGCACGCGACGGTGGACGGTGCGGCCCTGTCGGGCTCGCTCGCGCTCCGCGATCTCGACACCGATCCGGTTCTCGACCTCGCACTCGGCGTGCAGCATCTGGACTTCGCGCAACTGCTGGGCACATCGGGGCTCGAGATGCCCGAAAGCCTAGGGATGGCGCCCGACGGCGCCCGCGACCTCGGATCGGCCACGATCGATGTGCGTGTCCGCGGACGCGCGGCGGACCCTGCCTCGCTCACGGTGAGCCAGAAAATCGACTTCAGGCCGCCGCGTCAGTTGCCGCCGGCGATCGTGCGCCTGCGCGGCGATTTCATCTTCAGCCCCGAAGACGGCCCTGGGCCGCACCGCCCCATCGATGTCTCATCCGCATCCCCCGATTTCATCGCCCTGAGCGACGTTCCGCCGCTGTTCGTGCGCACGCTGCTGCTTGCCGAGGACGCCGGCTTCTACGGGCATCGCGGCATCGACCTGCGCGAACTACCCGCCGCGCTGCTCACCAACTGGTCGCGCGGCGGCGCCGCGCGTGGCGCGTCGACGATCACTCAACAACTGGCCAAGAACCTGTTCCTGTCGCGCGATAAGGAGCTCGGACGCAAGCTGCAGGAACTGGCCATCACGTTCCTGCTCGAGTCGGCGCTCGGCAAGGATCGTATTCTCGAGATCTACCTGAACATCATCGAATGGGGACCGGAGCTGCGGGGCCTGCGCCCCGCGGCCCGCAGTTATTTCGGTCGCGAACCCCGGGCGCTGACGCCGGCGCAGATGGCCTTCCTCGTGGCGATCATCCCCGGGCCGATCAAGTACCAGAGTTCATTCGCGCACGGCACGCCGGGGCCGGGGCTGCGCCTGCTGATCGACGCGCTGCTGGCGAAGCTGCGGTCGGTGGATGCGATCGGCGAGGAGGAATATCGGCGAGCGCTGAGCGAACCCATCGTCGTCGCCGGCGGCAGGTCTTGAGGAGCGCGAATTGCGGGCGCGCCTACAGTGTCGCCGCCGCGAACGTGTCGCAGCGGTCGATACTCCCCGATTCGAAGCCGCGTTTGAACCAGCCGACCCGCTGGGCGCTGGTGCCGTGCGTGAAGGAATCCGGCACCACGACGCCGCTCGAACGACGCTGCAGCGTATCGTCGCCGATCTGCGCGGCGGCATTGAGCGCGGTCTCGATGTCGCCCGGCTCGAGCCGCCAGCCCTGCTCGTGCTGGGAGAGATTGGCCCACACCCCGGCATAGCAGTCGGCCTGCAGCTCGATGCGCACACTGCGTCCGGTGGCGCCGCGGTCCGCGTCGCCGCGCCCGACGGTGCCGAGCAGGTTCTGCACGTGGTGCCCGACTTCGTGCGCGACCACGTAGGCGTGCGCGAACTGCCCGGGCGCACCCAGCCGCTGCGTCATGAGATCGAAGAAGCCGAGGTCGAGGTAGACCTTGCGATCGTCCGGACAGTAGAAAGGTCCGGCCGCGGCCTGGCCGAGACCGCACCCGGTGCCGATGGCGTCGCGGTACAGGACGAGCGTCGGGTCCTCGTAACGCCGTCCGAGCTGCCCGAAGGCGTGTGCCCAGACCACCTCGGTGCTGCGCAGGATCTGCGACACGAATCTCGCCTGCGCGTCGTCGGCGGGCGGCGGGCCCGCCTGGGCGCTCGGCGCCTGGACGTCGTCGCCGCTGCCGGTCAGGAGACCGAGCATGCGCAGCGGATTGACGCCGAGCAGCCATCCGCCGATCAGCGCGACGGCGAGCGTGCCGAGGCCGATGCCATGGACCGGGCGGAATCCGCCGGCACCGCGCTCGTCCTCGACATTCTGGCTCTCCTGCTGGTCATCCATTCTCACGCTGCATTCCTCCGTCCCCGTGGGGCTCTTGCTACGATCACGGGACTACAGTACATCGCCCCCGGCGCGGGTAGTAGCGGATGAACGCGGGAAATCTCAACCTTCCGAACGCCGTCTCGGCGCTGCGCATCCTGGCGGTGCCGGTGCTGGCGCTGCTCGCCTTTCGCGGCGCGGGCCTCGCCTTCACGATCCTGCTGGCTGCCTCGCTCCTGCTGGACGCCCTCGACGGTTACCTGGCGAGGCGTCTCAATCAGCAAACGCCGCTCGGGGCCCAGCTCGACAGCTGGGGAGACTTCCTCACGGTACTCGTGTACCCGGGCGCGGCGCTGTGGCTGCAGCCGGTGCTGCTGAAGCACAACGCCCTCTGGGTCACGCTGGCTTTCCTCGCCTATCTCAGCCCCATCGCCCTGGGCTTCCTGAAATACGGACGCCTGACGAGCTATCACACGCGGCTCATGAGTCTGTGCGCGTATCTCATGGGAGCCGCCGCGGTCGCCTTCTTCGCCGGCTGGTCCGATCTGCCGCTGCGTGGAGCGTGTCTCGTGCTGGTGGCGGCGGCGGCCGAAGAGGTCCTGATCACCGCGACTCTGCCCGTATGGCAGGCGAACGTGCGCGATCTCAAGCACGCGCTGGCGCTGCGCTCGGCCATGACCACCGCGACGGTTGCGGGGCGCTGACATGGCGGGTTACGCCGGCTTGCACGTGGGACGGGCACTGGAGGCCGCCGCGGCGGCCTATGCGGCCGGCAATCGGGCGCAGGCGGAGACCTTCTGCCGCGCGGTTCTGCGGGTGCAACCGGACAGCTACGACGCGCTCAATCTCCTCGGGATCATCAGGGCGCAGGCGGGGGAGGCGCAGGAGGCCGCGGTCCTGCTCGAGCGCGCCGTCGCGGCGCGGCCGCTGGATGCCGCCGCACACAGCAACTACGGCAATGTCCTGTGCGCGCTGGGCCGCTGGCAGGACGCGCTCGCTCTCTATGAGCGCGCGCTTGAACTCGACCCCCGGTACCCGGAGGCCTACGGCAACCGCGGCCGGGCGCAGAGCGCACTCGGCGAGTTGCAGGGAGCGCTGGACAGCTACGACCGGCTGATCGATCTGCGGCCCGAGGACGCCGAAGCCCACTACAACCGCGGGGCGACGCTGCAGAAGCTCGACCGCAGCGAGGAGGCGCTCGCAAGCTACGCGCGGGCGCTGCGCCTGCGTCCCCGCTTTGCCGAGGCCTGGTACAACCAGGGCATCGCCCTGCATCGGCTGCAGCGTTTCGAGGCAGCGGTCGAGAGCTACGACCGTGCGCTCGAGATCGCGCCACGCTTCGCCCAGGCGGCCAACAATCGCGGTACATCGCTGCAGGAGCTCGCCCGCTGCGACGAAGCGCTGCTGAGCTACGCGCGCGCCTTGCACGAGGACGCCGCGCTCGCCGACGCCTGGAATAATCAGGGTCACGCCCTCAGCGACCTCGAGCGCCCCGCGGAAGCGCTGCGCTCATACCAGCGCGCACTCGAGATCAACCCCGGGATCAGCTGGCTGCGCGGCGCCTGGTTTCACACCCGGCTACAGCTGTGCGACTGGGCGGGACTGGACGCGGCATTCCTCGGCATCGCGGCGGGACTCAGTGCGGGCAGTCGGGTGACACAGCCCTTCACCGTGCTGGCCTTCAG
>JAGWMP010000338.1 GCA_028871705.1 Gammaproteobacteria bacterium | reverse complement strand
GTGCTCCAGGATCCAGGCGAGGAGCGAGGAGGTCGTGGTCTTGCCGTGCGTACCCGCCACCGCCAGCACCCAGCGGTCCTTCAGTACCTCGCGCGCCAGCCACTCGGGTCCCGAGACGTAGCGGCGGCCGCTCTCGAGCAGCGCCTCGATCACCGGCATGCCGCGCGTCATGACGTTGCCGACGACTACCACGTCGGGTGCGAGTGCGAGCTGCCCGGCATCGAAGCCGGCCGTGACCTCGATGCCGAGCGCCTCGAGCTGGGTGCTCATCGGCGGATACATGTCGCGGTCGCAGCCCGTGACGCGCCAGCCCGCGGCGCGGGCGATCGCCGCCACCCCGCCCATGAAGGTGCCACCGATCCCGAGGATGTGGACGTGCATGCGGCCCGCCCTCAGACCGGGGTCGGAGGAAACAGCGTGAACAGCAGCAGCTGCCCGCTGACGATCTGGAGGATCACCAGCGCCACGCTCGCCGCGCTCGACCACTCGAGCGCCGCCTTCACCACGTGGCTGTTCGCCGCGACCACCCAGATCACGACCGCGAGTCCCGCCGCCGCGACCGGCAGCTGCCAGGTCGCGTCATGCTCGTAGCGGCGCATCAGCCACACCGACACGAGCAGCGGCTGCATGAGGAGCGTCTGCACGCCGAAGATGCCGGTGGCGGTCTGCAGGAAACGCTCGCGCCGGCCGAGCACTTTGAGCACCGCCGCGTACCACACCAGCGTGAATGCCACCTCGACCGCGAGGGGCAGCGGCGAGGCCCCGCCCCGGGGCAGGAGGCCGCTCACCAGCGCGGTCAGCGCCGCGTAGGCGCACACCGTGAGCGCAAGCAGCGTGCGCGAGGCCGGCAGATCCTGCGGCCCGCGCTTGAGCAGCGCGATCTCGACGAACAGGCGGATGATCTGCCTCATGGCTATCGGTGGCGGCGGCGCATGCGCATAATTGGGGCCGCCCGATTGTACAGATCATCGCCCGAGCGTTTGCAGACACCCGTCACGACAGCATCAGCCCTGGCCGAGGTTTGCGCGCACCTCGGTGCGCAGGCGCGCGTCGGCCTCGACACCGAGTTCCTGCGCGAGCGCACTTACCACGCACGGCTGTGCCTCGTGCAGCTCGCCGGTGCCGCCGAGGCCGCGTGCGTCGATCCGCTCGCGCTGCCGGCGCTCGCGCCGCTCGCCGCGCTGCTCTGCGCCCCGGGCACGCTCAAGGTGATGCACGCCTCGCGTCAGGACCTCGAGGTGCTGTTCCCGGTCGCCGGGCTGACACGTCCGGTATTCGACACGCAGATCGCCGCCGCGCTCGCCGGCTTTCCGGCGCAGGTCGGCTACGCCGAGCTGGTGCGCCGGCTCCTCAACCGCGAGCTCGCCAAGTCGCATACGCGTACCGACTGGTCGCGGCGGCCGCTGTCGCCGGAGCAGATCGAATATGCGCTCGATGACGTGCGCTACCTGGTGCCGCTCGCCGAGGCCCTCGAGGAGCAGCTGACGCGTCTCGGGCGCCGCGCGTGGCTCGCCGAGGAGCTCGCCGGCCTCGCCGACGCGCGCGCCTTCACCGTCGACCCCGAGGACGCCTGGCAACGCCTGCGGGGACTGAAGGGCCTCGATCCCGGGCGCGAGCGGCTGGCGCGCAGCCTCGCGGCGTGGCGCGAGCGCGCCGCCCTGGAGCACGATCGCCCGCGCGGCTGGATTCTCGACGACGGCGCGTTGCGCGAGATCGTATTGCGTGTGCCGCGCACCAGCGCCGCGCTCGCCGCCGTCCCGGAGCTGCCGCCCGGGGTCGTGAAGCACAGCGGCGCGCAGCTGCTCGCCTGCGTCGCCGCGGCGCGGATCGAGGATCCGCCGCCGCCCGCGCCGGCGCGACCGCCCGCGGACCCGCAGCGCCAGGGGCTGATCCGCAAGCTCGGCGGCATCAGTCAGGCGGTGGCGGCCGAGCTCGCCCTGGTACCCGAAGTGCTGGCGACGCGCCGCGAGCTCGAGCTGCTCGCCGACGGGCGGCGCGACGGTGCGGTGCTGCGCGGCTGGCGCCGCGAGGTGCTCGGCGAGCGGCTGCTGGCGGCGCTGTAGGACGTCCCCGGGGAGGAACGCTCGCTAGCGCCGGCTGCGGCGGCGCGGCGTACGGCGGGCGGTGCGCGGGCGTTTCGGGCCCGGGCCGCGGCGGCTGCCGGCGCGCGCGGCGCGTGCCGGCGCTTT
>JAGWMP010000078.1 GCA_028871705.1 Gammaproteobacteria bacterium | reverse complement strand
GGTGAGATCGGGCGAGGCGACGATGAGATGTCCGAGCGTGTGCAGGTCGTCGGGATGCAGGCTCCCATAGCTCACCGGGTCGCCGCCGCGCTGGTCGCGGTCGTCGACCAGCACGCCGAAGCCCGCGCCGAGCATCGAGAGCGGCACGCGCAGCTCGACGCGATAGCCGCCGGCGGCGAGCTGCCACGCCCCGCGGATGCGCGGCTCGAACGGCGCGAGCCGCTGGCCGTATTCGCCGGTCTCGATGCTGCGCGCCGTGACCACCCCCGGACCCGTGGCGCCGAGGAACACCTGCCGCTCGCCGCCCTCGGGGTCGGTGAAGCCGAGCCACACCCGATCGCCCATGGCGTGCGCATCGAGCGGGCTCGCGCCCGGGGCATCGAACACCGGGTGCGCATCGCGCACATCGATCACGAGATACAGCACGCGCTCGAACACTCCGGCGAGCACGCCGACACGGTGCTGCGGGTCCTTCGCGTACCAGGCCCAGGCGGCGGGGTCCCGCGGCCAGTCCTCGGAGTAGCCGTCGACGAGCGGCGCCGCGGTGAGCGCCACCGGCTCGAGGTCGTAAGGGCCGGGCTTGAGCAGCCCATCGACCAGGGCGGCGTCGGCACCCGTGGGCGCGCGGTAGAGCAGATCGACGCGCCCCTCGAGCGAGGCGGCGAGCGTCTCGGCGACCGACTGGAGCGAGGTCTGCTCGCCTTCGCGCAGCGCCGACTCCATCTCACGCGCGTAGCGCAGGTCCGCCCACGGCAGCACCAGCGTCACGAGGCCGAGCAAGAGCAGCTTCAGGCGCAGCGACATCGGGGGCGCGCGCTACTCGACCCAGCGATAGCCCATGCCGTAGACGGTCTGCAGCGCGTCGAACCGCGGCTCGAGGACCTGGAACTTGCGGCGGATGCGCTTCACGTGCGAAGTGATGGTGTTGTCGTCGAGCACCACGTTGGCCGCGTCCATGAGCTGCTGGCGGTTGCGTACGTGGCCGGGATGACGCGCGAGCGCGTGCACGATCCAGAACTCGGTGAGCGACAGCAGCACCACCTTGCCGTCCCACTGCGCCTGCATGCGCTCGGTGTCGAGCGTGAGCGAGCCGCGGCGCAGCACGTCGTCGGCGGCCTCGGGCTTGCGCAGCGCCTCGACGCGGCGGAACAGCGCGTTCACGCGCGCCGAGAGGTGCGCCAGGCTCAGGTCCTTGGTGAGGAAGTCATCCGCGCCGAGACGCAGCCCCGAGACCGCATCGAGCTCGCTGTCGCGCGCGGTGAGGAAGATGATCGGCAGCACCGGCGACAGCGCGCGCAGCTGCCGGCACAGCTCGAAGCCGCCCTCGGGCTCGTCCTCGAGCGAGATGTCGATGACCGCCAGGTCCGGGAGGCGCGTGGCGAAGGCGCTCATCGCCTGCCCGCGGTTGGCGTAGGTGCGCACCGCGTAGCCTTCGCGCGCGAACGCCGCGGCGTAGTTGTCGCGGATGGCGGCCTCGTCCTCGACGATGGCGATCAGACGTTTCATACGCCCGAGAGGCTACAACCCCGGCGGCGCCCGCGAAAGCGGCGCGCGTCTCCGATTTGATCCGCGCCGCCCGGCGCCACAATTCGCCACGATGCGCCGCGGCGGTGCCCGATTGGCGCCGCGGGCGTGCGATCCCTGCGCGGCCAAATGGCGCCATGAGCCCCAAGGACCCCCTGCGCCGCGCAGCGCCGCCTTTCGCCAGGCCGGGCGCCGGCCGGCTCGTCAACTGGCTGGCGTTCCTCATGCTGCTGGCCGGCAGCGTGGTCTGGCCGCGCTGAACGGCGTGCCGTGCGCACGCCCTCGGCGGCGCGGCAAGGCCGGGCCGTTGAGCGACTCCCCCGGACCGTGCTAGCGTGTCCTTAAAGAAGAACCAGAGCGCCGCCACACGGCGACGATCCACAGCGCGGCTCATCAAGGGGAAGCAGTCATGTTCACCCAGATACTCGACCCGCTCGGCAACCTGACGCTCACGTGCCTCGTGGCGTTGATCCCGGTGGTCTCGCTGCTCGTCATGCTGGCGGTGTTCCGCTGGCCGGCGTGGCTCGCGACGCTCATCGGCTCCGTCATCACGTTCGCCCTCGCGCTCGCGGTGTGGAAGATGCCCATGGACCAGGGCTCGCATGCCTACGTCTACGGCGCGGCCACCGGCGTGTGGAACGTCGACTGGATCACCTTCTGGGGCATGATGCTCTTCAACACGCTCTCGGTGAGCGGGCTGTTCGAGAATTTCCGCCGCTGGCTCATCAGCAAGGGAAGCCTCGACGTGCGCGTGCAGACGATGCTGTTCGCGTGGGCGTTCGGCGCGCTGCTCGAGGGACTGGTCGGCTTCGGTTACCCGTGGGCGGTGGTGGCGCCGATCCTGATCTCGCTCGGCATCTCCGACCTCAACGCGATCCGGGTCGCCGCGATCGCCAACAACGCGCCGGTCTCCTATGGCGCGCTCGGCGCCCCGATCATCGCGCTCGCCGCGGTGACCGGCTACCCGCTGCTCGCGCTCTCCGGTGCCGTGGGCACCATCGTCGCGGTGCTGGCCCTGCTGCCGCCGTGGGTGCTGCTGTACCTGGTCTCCGGCAAGGAGGGCATGAAGGGCGGCTGGCCGCTGGCGGTGGTGGGCTCGCTCGGCTACATCGCCGGCCAGTATCCGGTCGCGCGTTACCTCGGGCCGTACCTGCCCGACGTCACCGGCTCGATCGTGTGCTTCATCGCGCTGCTGATCCTGCTGAAGGTCTGGCAGCCGAAGTCCGTGCTCGGTTACGGCGGCGTTCCCGTCGACGCGGCCACGGCGCGCCAGACCCAGTCGCACGGCTTGAAGAGCGGCGAGGTGCTGCAGGCCTGGCTGCCCTTCGTGGTGCTGCTGGTCGTGGTGGCCGCCTGGACCGGTCCCTGGTCGCCGCTGCCGAAGGTCAGCTGGTTCAAGGTGCAGGCGGTCGCCTGCTCGGCGCTCGCCGCGGCCTGCCCGGCCAAGGGCAACGTGACCGCCGTGTTCAACTTCGCCCCCTGGGTCGGCGGCAGTGCGATCCTCGCCTCGTGGATCATCGTGGTGGCGTTGCTGCTGGCGATGGGCAAGCTGAAGGGCGCGCAGATCGGCGAGGTGTTGCGGCGCAGCTTCCACCAGATGTGGGGTGCGTGCCTGGTCGGCGTGTTCATCTTCGGGCTCGCCTACACCTTCAACTACTCCGGCATGGCCTCCTCGCTCGCCAAGGGCTTCTCGAGCCTCGGCACGGCCTTCATCGTGGTGTGCCCGATCCTCGGCTTCATCGGCGTGGCACTCTCCGGATCCAACACCTCGACCAACGCCATGTTCGGCAAGTTCCAGGCGCTGGTCGGCGCGCAGCTCGGCATGCCGCCGCTGCTCCTGCCGTCGTTCAATTCGGTGGGCGCCGAGATCGGCAAGCCGGTGGCACCGCAGACCGCGAGTGTCGGCGTCTCGACCAGCAAGTTCGTGCGCAAGGAAGGGGACGTCATCCGCCACAACATGGGCTGGACGGTCATCCTGCTCGCGTACCTGATCCTGATCGCGATCCTGTTCTATTTCGCCAATCCGCTGGCGATGGCGCTACCGGCGGCCGGGAGCTGACCAGCAAGTGAGGCCCAGCCGGCAAAAGTCGCACCTTTTGCCGGCGGGCCACGGAGTGATGTCCGCCGAAATCGCCGGCAGCAGGCGATTTCGGCCGATCAGATCAGAAGGCGTTGATGCCCGTCAGCTCGCGGCCGATCGTGAGCTGGTGGATGGTCTCGGTGCCCTCGTAGGTGATCACACTCTCGAGGTTGAGCATGTGGCGGATGGGGGCGAACTCGGCGCTGATGCCGGCGCCCCCGAGCATGTCGCGGCAGTCGCGCGCCACGTCGAGCGCCATGCGGCAGTTGTTCCACTTGGCGAGCGAGACGTGCGCCGGCGTCATGGTGCCTGAGTCCTTCATGCGCCCGAGCTGCAGGGCGAGCAGCTGCGCCGTGGTGATGCGGCGCGCCATATCGGCGAGACGCACCTGGATCGTCTGATTGGCGGCCAGCGGCCGGCCGAAGAGCTCGCGCCCCGCGGTGTAGTCGAGCAGTTGCCGGAGGCACGCCTGGGCCGCGCCGATGACGCCCCAGGCGATGCCGTAGCGGGCCTGCGTGAGGCACGAGAGCGGACCCTTGAGCCCCACGACGCCGGGGAGCACCTGCGACTCGGGCACCACGACATTGTCGAAGTAGAGCGCCGCCGTCACCGAGGCGCGCAGCGAGAACTTGTGGTGGATCTCGGGCGCGGAGAAGCCGGGCGTGCCTTTCTCGATGAGAAAGCCGCGGATGCCGTCGGGCGTCATGGCCCAGACCACCGCGAGGTCGGCGATGGCGCCGTTGGTGATCCACATCTTGGCGCCGTTCACCACCCAGTCGCCGCCGCGCCGCTTCGCGTGCGTCTTCATATTGGCGGGATCGGAGCCGCCGTGGGGCTCGGTGAGCCCGAAGCAGCCGATCACCTCACCGCGCGCCATGCGCGGCAGGTAGCGCCGCTTCTGCTCCTCGGAGCCGAAGGCGTAGATCGGGTACATACAGAGCGACGACTGCACCGAGACGAAGCTGCGGATACCGGAGTCGCCGCGCTCGAGCTCCTGGCAGATGAGCCCGTAGCACAGCGCGTTCAGACCCGCGCAGTCGTAGCCGGAGATGGAGGAGCCGAGCAGGCCCTGCGCCGCGAGGCGCGGGATGAGCTCGCGCGGGAAGCGGTGCTCCTCGAAGCAGCGCTGGATGACCGGCAGCACCTCCTCGTCCACCAGCCGCCCGACCGAGTCCTGCACCAGCCGCTCCTCCTCGCTGAGCGCGGCGCGCACTCCGTAGAGGTCCAGCGGGTCGAGGGCTGAGGCCTTCGCGGCGGACTTCACGGCTTCGGCGGGCTTGGCCACGGAGGGCTCCTCGATGGGGCGGGGGCGCGTATCGTATCCTAAGAGGGAGCGAGGGGCGTTCACATGAAGATTCCCGAGATTCTGGTCGTCGAGACCATCCACAAGCCGGGCAGCCTCGCCCGGGTGTTGCAGGTGATCGGCGAGGCCGGACTCACCATCGAGCACCTCTCGGCGCTCAAGCGCGATTCGGGCCGCACGCTGTGGGAAATCACGGTCGAGATGGACGAGGAGGCCGACCGCTCGCTCTACGACCGGATCGGGCAGCTGCCGGTGGCGCGTTTCGTCGGCAAGTCCGATCGCGTCTTCAACCGCCACCGCGGCGGCAAGATCCGCGTCTCCTCCGCGCAGCCCATCAACTCCATGCAGACGCTGCGCGACGTGTACACCCCGGGCGTGGCGCGCGTGTGTCTGGCGATCCGCGACGACCCGCAGGCCGCGCACGAGTTCACCGCCCTCGACCGCACCGTCGCCATCATCACCAACGGCACCGCGGTGCTCGGGCTCGGCAACATCGGTCCGCTCGCCGGGCTGCCGGTAATGGAGGGCAAGGCGGCGCTGTTCGCCGATCTGGTCGGCATCAACGGCGTGCCCATCCTGATGCGCGACACCGACCCGCAGCGCGTGGTCGACATCATCGCCGGCATCGAGATGTCCTTCGGCGCGATCCAGCTCGAGGACTTCGCGGCGCCGGAGTGTTTCGCGATCGAGGAGGCGCTGCGCGGGCGGCTGGCGAAGCCGGTACTGCACGACGACCAGCATGGCACCGCCGTGGTGACGCTCGCGGCGCTCATCAACGGCGCCCGCAACGCGCGGCGCGACCTGCGCGCGAGCGTCGTCGGCCAGATCGGCCTCGGCGCCGCCGGCCACGGGATAGCGCGCCTGCTGTTCGCTTACGGCGTGCGCGAGATTCTCGGCACGGACCTGAGTCGCGACGCCGTGGCGCGCTTCGAGGCGCTCGGCGGCCGCGGCGCGACGCTCGAAGGCGTGATGCAGCGCGCCGACATCGTGGTTGCGACCACCGGCGTCAAGGGCCTCATCAAACCGGAGTGGGTGCGCCGCGGCCAGGTGATCTTCGCGCTCTCCAATCCCGAGCCCGAGATCGAGCCGGTCGTGGCGCGCGAACGCGGCGCGGCGTTCGCCGCCGACGGCAAGGGCATCAACAACCTGCTCGCCTACCCGGGGCTCTTCAAGGGTGCGCTCGATGCGCGCGCGCTGCGCTTCACCGATGCGATGCTGATGGCGGGCGCCGAGGCGATCGCGGCCTACGCCGGAGACGAGCTGGTGCCCGATCCGCTCGACCGCGGGCTGCACGAGAAAGTGACCGAGGCGGTGCACGCCGCCGCGATCGCGAGCGGCGCGGCGAGCGGCTGAGGCGTATGCGCGGCGGATGCGCTGCGTTCTGGGGCCCGCTGCTGCTCGCCGTGGGTGGCGCGGCAGCGCAGGCGGCGCAACCCGCGGCTGCGGCGAATCTGGCGCGGCTGGAAGCGGCCTACGCCGACTTCAACGACGCCGCGGGCGCCGCCGCACTCATCGACTCGGATCCCGGGCGCTATACCGCGCCGGGATACGCGGGGCGCAGCCGTGCCGAGTGGGCGCAGCTCTATGGATCGCGGCGCGCGCAACTGCGCACGGGCCTCGCGCGGCTCGAGGTCCAAGGTCTGCCGGCGGCCGATCGCCGGGCGACGCTCCTCATGCACGAGGCGGTCGCCGAATCCGCCCCGACGCCCGAGTCGCTGGCGCCGTCCGGGCATTGTGCGGATACGCAGCGCCGGGATCTCGCGCTGCGCGCCGCCGAGCAGGCCCTCGACGCCTGCTTCACCGAGCTCGGCAATCGTCTCTCATTCGAGGGCGCGACGCTGACGCGCGTCGACGCCCTGGAGCTGCTCGGCAGCTTGCCCGATGCCGCGCGCCGCGAGGCGCTGTTCCGCGCCTTCGTGCCGCTGTGGCATGCGCTCAATGGCGACGATGAGCCCGACAGTCCGTACCGCCGCATGCTGCGGCTGGCGGCGCAGCAGCTCAAGGGCGGCCACTCGCCGGTTGGGCAGGCGGCGCGCACCGTCGGCATCACCGCGCCCGAGCTCGAGGACTGGCTCGTGCGCATCCTCGATGCCTGGCGCCAGGCGAGCGGGAGTACCGAGGTCGAGCCGTGGGATTACCGTTTTCAGGCCGAAGCCGGGGTGCGCGCGCTCAGCGAGCAGATCCCCGCGGCCCGCATGCAGGAGCTCACGCAGCGCTATTACCTGGACCTCGGCCTGGACCTGACCGCGGCGCGCGTCATGTACGACCTCGAGCCGCGCGCCGGCAAGGCGCCGCTCGCCTACACCGACTTCGTGCTCCGGGGGCGCTCGCGCGCCGGCGCCTGGCAGCCGACGATCGTGCGCGTGTCGGGAAGCTACACGCGCGGGGGACTCGGCGAGCTCAACGAGCTGGTCCATGAGAACGGGCACGCCGCCCACATGCTGGCGCTGCACACCCGGCCGGCTTTCATGGACCTCGGCGATCCGGTGTTCTACGAGGCCTTCGCCGACGTCCCCTCCTGGAGCGTCTATGAAGGCGCCTGGCAGCGAAGGTATCTCGGCCGCGAGGCGCGCGCGGCCGACTCGCTGCGCGCGCTCTATGCCAACGTTATGCTCGATGTGGCCTGGGCGCTCTTCGATGTGCGCATGCTGCGCGACCCCGACACCGACCCCAACCGGCTCTGGACCGAGCTCACGACGCACTACCTGCACATCCTCCCGCATCCGGAGCTTTCCTGGTGGGCGGTGCGGGTGCAGCTCGTCGATGCGCCGGGTTACATGGTGAACTACGGTCTCGGGAGCGTGATCACCGCAGACTTGCGCCGGCGCATCGCGCGGCAGCTCGGGTCCTTCGATGCCGGCGAGTCGCGTTGGTATGCGTGGCTGTCCGCCCATCTGCTCGCCTCGGGCGAGCAATATCCGACCCCGGTTCTGCTACGGCGGTTTCTCGGCCGCCGCGTGTCGCCCGAGGCGCTGCTCGATGAGCTGCGCAGGCTCGGCGCCGCGGGCGGGTCGGCTCAGTAGCTCAAGCCGCAGCGGCGGTAGGCGGCCGCCAGCAGCCACAACGGTCCGATCAGGAGGAACTGCAGGTCCTTGAAGAAGGACGGGCGCTTGCCTTCGATGGCATGTCCGATGAACTGCCCCACCCACGCCACCACGAAGATCGCGAGCGAGGTGACCCACAGCGGCCAGGGAAGCTGCGTGAGCGAGTACGTGATGCCGAGCAGGACCAGGAAGGCGATCAGCACACCCACCGCGAGCGCGCGCGACAGCATGAAGTAATAGATCACCGCCGCCGCCGCCGCGAGCGTCGCCCAGTTGAGCCAGGGCGCGAGGGCGGCGAATGCCGCCGGCACCGGCAGCGACCAGAGAAACCCCATCACCGACAGCACGATGGGCGGCACGCACAGCCAGTGCAGCAGCTTGTTGGTGGGGTTCTGGTGGCTCTCGCCGTATTCGCCGAGCCACTGCGTCACGCTACGCATGCACCGGGACCCTACGCCGGGCCGCGGTGCCGCGCAATAAACGCAGCCGGCAAGAAGCGCCGTTCTTGCCGGCCGCGCCGATGAAGGATCAGGCAGCAGCCATGAAGCCGCGCAGCTTGCCGAGTGCGCTCGCCTCGATCTGGCGGATGCGCTCGGCGGAGACGCCGTACTTCCCGGCGAGCTCGTGCAGCGTCGCCTTGCCGTCGGATATCCAGCGGCGCTGGACGATGTCGCGGCTGCGCGCATCGAGGCGCGCGAGCGCACCCTGCAGGCGGGCGCTCGTGTCGTCGGCGCTTTCGGCATCCTCGACCGCCGTGGCCGGATCGGCATCCGCCGCCGGCAGGTAGGCGGCGGGGCTGTAGGTCTCCTCGTCGTCGCTGTCGGGCGTCGGATCGAAGGAGAGGTCGCGCGCGGCGAGGCGCTTCTCCATCTCGGTGACCTCGCTTTCGGTCACGCCGAGATCGCGCGCCACCGCGGCGGTCTCCTCGGCCGACAGCCAGGTGAGATTCTTCTTCATGCGCCGCAGATTGAAGAACAGCTTGCGCTGCGCCTTGGTGGTGGCGATCTTCACCAGCCGCCAGTTGCGCAGCACGTACTCGTGGATCTCGGCGCGGATCCAGTGGACCGCGAAGGACACGAGGCGCACGTTGAGCGTCGGGTCGAAGCGCTTGACCGCTTTCATGAGCCCGACGTTGCCCTCCTGGATGAGGTCGCCGACGGGCAGCCCATAGCCGCTGTAGCCGCGGGCGATGTGCACCACGAAGCGCAGGTGCGAGAGCACCAGGTGCCGGGCGGCGTCGAGATCGCCCTGCGAGCGGAAACGCTCCGCCAAGGCGCGCTCCTCCTCGCGTGAGAGGACCGGAATACGGCCGACGCGCTCGAGGTAGGCATCGAGGCTTCCCAGCGGGCCGGCGAGTGCCTGATCGCCCATGCGGGCAACCAATGCGGTACCTGCAGTCATCTGATCTCCCGTGGTCTTGGTGGTCATTCTAGCAGTCGGGTAGTTAGAGTGCTAAAGGCCCCGGAAGTTCACCCGGGGGGGAGTCAAATAAGCCTTGACTGACAATAGCTTGGGCGCGTCCTCAGGGTCCCGGAATCCCCCTTACGAGGGGCCGGGGGACTCCTCCTCCGGCGGCCGGTCCGCTAGAGTCTGCGTCGGCTCTACACCCTATAAGAACGAAGGGGGCCCCATGATTAGTCTTCTGTCTCTGTGGCAGCCGATCCTGCTCGCCGCCGTCATCGTGTTCATCGCGAGCTCGATCATTCACATGACGCCGCTCTGGCACCGCAACGACTTCCCGGCGATGCCCCGGGAGGAAGAGGTCCGCAAGGCCCTGCAGCCGCTCGCCATCCCGCCGGGCGACTATTTCGTGCCGCGTCCGGCAGCCGGCGACATGAGGTCGCCCGAGTTCAAGGAGAAGCTCGCCCAGGGGCCGGTCGCGGTCATGACCGTGATGCCGAACGGCATGATCAATATGACCCGCAGCCTCACCCAATGGTTCGTGTTCCTCGTGGTCGTGAGCGTCTTTACCGCCTACGTCACCAGCCGTGCGCTTCCCGTAGGCGCGAGCTATCCGCGGGTTTTCCAGATCGCCGGCGCCACCGCCTTCATCGGCTATTCGCTCGCGCTCTGTGAGCTGTCCATTTGGTACCGGCGCTCCTGGACGCTGACGCTCAAGGGCTTCCTCGACGGCCTGATCTACGCCTCCCTCACCGCCGGTACCTTCGGCTGGCTGTGGCCGCTCACGGGCGTGTGACCCGGCGCACGGCCGCCGCCGCTCGCCGGGGCGGGGGTGCGCGAAAGTTAAGAGTGCGTCACGCCCGCATGACATAAGGCTATGTTTTGATAGACTCAAACCAAGCTCGAATTCCTGGCGAGGCACGTAGTCGATGAACCCCGGTCGCATCACATGGATTACGGCAGTCCTGTGCCTTGGCTTTGCGGGAATCGCCGCGGCACAGAGCCAGGGCGAGGCGCTGCGCGTCTCCACCAGGCAGCCCGCGCTGCGCTCGAGCGCCGCGCTGGTGCTCGATGCGACCGGCTCCTCGGTCCTCTACGCGCGCCACTCCGACGTCGCCATGCCGATCGCCTCGATCACCAAGCTCATGACGGCGCTCGTGGTGATGGAGGCCGGCCAGCCTCTAGATGAGACGCTCGAGATCACCACCGAGGACGTGGCGCACGGCAAGGGCGCGTTCTCGCGCCTCACGCCCGGAGCGACGCTGACGCGCGGTGACCTGATGCACCTCGCCCTCATGGCCTCCGAGAACCGGGCCGCGCACGCGCTCGGGCGCAACTATCCGGGCGGCATCAGCGCCTGCGTGGCGGCGATGAACGCCAAGGCGCGCGCGCTCGGCATGACCAGCGCGCGCTTCGTCGAGCCGACCGGGCTCTCGGATGAGAACGTGGCGAGCGCCGAGGATCTGTCCAAGCTCGTGATGGCGGCGGCCAAAGTGCCCGCGATCCGCGAGTATTCCACCGACTCGAGCTACGACGTGCGCGTCGGCCGCCAGCGCCTCACCTACCGCAGCACCGACTCGCTCACCTCCAAGCCCGACTGGGACATCATCGTGCAGAAGACCGGCTACATCGCCGAGGCGGGACGGTGCCTGGTGATGCAGACCATCATCGAGGCACGCACGGTGGTGATCGTGCTGCTCAACTCCTACGGCAAGCGCAGCCGCGTCGCCGACGCGCGCCGTATCCGCCGCTGGATGGAAAGCGCCGAGCACGCGCACGGCGGCTCCGCCGCCACGACCTGAAGCGGCAAACGCGGGCAGACTGTCCGACAAACGGCCGCGGGCCGTTTTTCCCATGGACTTACGCGCGTGGCTCGATGCCCGAGAGATGGCGCGCGGCCGAGATCCACGCGCCGAGCCACCCGAGCGCCGCGCCCGCGCCGAGCAGCGTGCCGATGTCCGCGGGTGTGGGGCCTGAGAGCTCGAAGTGGCTGCCGTAGAGCCGCGCGAGGCTCGCCACCGACTCCCCGAGCAGCGCGAGCGCCAGCGCCACGATTCCCCAGGCGAGCAGGGCGCCGCCGAGTCCGTACAGCACGCCCGTGTAGAGGAACGGCCGCCGCACGAAGGAATTGGAGCCGCCGACCAGCTTGATCACCTCGATCTCGGCGCGGCGGCCGGCGATCTCGAGGCGGATGGTGTTGCCGATCACAGCCAGCACGCCGATGCCGAGGAGCGCGGCCGCCATGACGAGCAGCCGCCGCAGCACCTCCAGGATCGCATTGAAGCGCATCACCCACTGCGAATCCATCTGCACCAGGTCCACCTCCGGCCAGGCGCTGAAGTAGCCGCGCAGCGTCTCGAGCGCCGCCGCGGAGCTCGCCGCCGCCCGCGGCCGCACGTGCAGCACGTGCGGCAGGGGATTCTCCTTCAGCGCGGCGAGCGCCTCGCCGAATCCCGAGTAGGTGCGGAAATCCTCGAGTCCCTGGTCGGCCGGGATGAGCGTGACCTCGGCGACGTCGGCCCGCTGGCGCGCCGCGGAGGCGAGCTGCTGCGCCTTGGCGAGCGGCACCTCGGTCTTGAGGTAAACGGACAGCTCGATGGCGTTGCCGAAGTTGCCGGTGGCGGCCTGGGCGTTGCTGACGAAGAGCCGCAGGCTCGCCGGCAGAGCCAGCGCGAGCGCGATCACGAGCAGCGTGAGCAGCGTCGACAGCGGGCTCCTCGCCAGGCGCCCGAGCGCGCCGAGCAGCGCCTGCACGTGACGGGTGAGCGCGACGCCTAAGCTCATCGGGTCGCCACCACGCTCGGCAGCGCATCCGGCGCCTCGCCGCCCTGCAGGTGCCCGCCCTCGAGCGTGATCACCCGCTGGCCGAACTCACGCACGATGTGC
>JAGWMP010000337.1 GCA_028871705.1 Gammaproteobacteria bacterium | reverse complement strand
ACACCCCGCAGCTCAGGTCCGGCTATTACGGGCCTTTCATCGGCTCGCTGCTCGACATCGCGCGCCTGTTCGACTCCTTTCATACGGCGAAGTATCAGTACATCGCCGCGCTCGCTTCCCCCGGCGGGCGCGAGCTCGCGCTCACGCTGAACGCGCCGCCCTCGTTCCACGATCCGAAATCGGTGCTGGTCGTGGCGTTGCCGCCGATCGAGGCGGCCCAGTCCCCGCTCCTGCGGCCGGTCGATGCGAAAGAGGTCTACTGCGCGAAGAAGTCGCCGCTGGTGCTCGCCGCCGAAGGCGCGCCGGCGATGTTCGCGGGCGCTTTTGCCCGCGGCCTGACGCTGCGCCTGACCACGCCCTCGGGGACGCAGCTCGAGCTGCCCGCGAAAGCCGATGCCGCGCAGGGGGGCTTCGCGGTCGACACATCGGCACTCGCGGGCGCGACCTTGGGCGATTCGACGGTCGCAGCGCTCCACGGCGACTGGGGCTTTGGCAAATACGACGGCCCGAGTTTCACGCTGGTCGATGCCGAGGCCCGTGCCCCGACCCTCGCCCCGGGCGATGAGGCGGCCCTCATCGTCGGGCGCGAGGACGCGGTGCATGTGTTCGTCGGCAGCGTGGCGTGCGTGCGCGGCATCGCCTTGAGCGATGCGGAGGGCAGGGAGTCGAGCGTCGAATGGAAGGCTGCCAGGCCCGATGAAGTCGAGGCGAAGATCCCGCTCGAGGCGGCGCAGCCCGGTGCGGTGGCGCTCGTGATCCGGCAGTACGGCAGTGCGCAGCCCGAGCGCCTCACGCTGCACGCCTACAGCGAGGCCGCTCATCTCGAGGGCTTTACGCTGCACGCTGGCGAAGCAGGCGGGGTGCTGCGCGGCGACCGGCTGGACGAGGTGGACGCGCTCACTCTCAAGGACGTCGCGTTCGCACCCGGGTCGCTCTCGAGCAGTGGCGGGCACGATGAGCTCTCGATGCTCGAAGCCGCGCCGCCCGCCTCGCCCGCGCCGGAGCTGAAGCCTGGCGAGAAGACGCGCGCACGCGTCACGCTCAAGGACGGCCGCGCGTACGAGGTGAGCGTGCTCGTATTGGCGCCGCGCCCCGTAGCCACACTCATCGGCAAGAGCGTGCAGTTCCCGGCCGCGGCGACGACCGGCCACGCCATCCGGCTCGCGAGCGAGGACGAGCTGCCGCAGGACGCACTGCTCACGTTCTCCCTGCACGCGCGCGTGCCCGCTGCCTTTACACGCGATGACCGGATCGAGGTGGCCACCGCCGATGGGTCGGCCTCCGCCGTACTCGCTCAGGGCAGCGGCATGACGCTGCAGAACAGCCGCATCGCGGTGGCGACGCTCGACCCGGCGCGCGCGTTCGGCTCTTCGGCCTTCGGGCCGCTGCGCTTTCGCGTGGTGAACGCCGCCGGCACGGGCGACTGGCAGCCGCTCGCGACCCTGGTGCGGCTGCCGGTGCTGACCGATCTGCAATGCGCGGCGGCGCCGGATGCGACCTGCCAGCTCTCCGGGACCAATCTGTTCCTGCTGCAATCGGTGTCGGTGGACGCGAAGTTCGCCAGGCCGACGGCGATCCCGGACGGGTTCACCGGGCAAACGCTGTCGGTGCCGCGTCCGGCGGACGGACGGCTGTACGTGAAGCTGCGCGATGACCCGGGCGTCGTCAGCGTCGCCATGATCGATGCGCCCGCGACGCCAGCGCGGGATGCGCCCGCGGATGCACCGGCGGGCAGCGCCGGCGAGGCCCAGGGCGGGGCGCAGGGCGGGGCGCAGGCCGGTGCTGCGGCCGGGGCTCCGGCTCAAACCCCGTCAAACGCCCCAGGGCCCGCACCGAAAGCCGGTGCGGCCGCGCCACCGCCCACCCCGCTCCCGGCGGGCACCTCCACATGAGGAACCTGGCCGAAGGCGTCGGCGTTGCGCTCGGGCGTCCGCGCGACGAGAGCATCGACGCGCAGGTCGTCGCGGCTGTGCTCCAGGTGCTGCGCACCCGCGGGTACCGTGCCGTGACCATCGAGCGCATCGCGCGCAAAGTGGGGACTGCGCGTACGACCATCTATCGCCGCTGGCCGAGCAAGCGGCGGCTGGTGGCTTACGCGGTGCTGAGCGAGATGGGCGCGAGCCCCGCCGCCGACACCGGGGCCTTGCGTGAGGATCTCGAGTCCGCCGTGCAGACCTTGCAGCGCGCGTTCGCCGG
>JAGWMP010000336.1 GCA_028871705.1 Gammaproteobacteria bacterium | reverse complement strand
CGCAGCGAAGACCGCGCCCCGGGTGCCCGCCGCCGCCCTTCCCGACACCGGCCGCGAGGCCGAGATCGCGACGCTGCGTCAGGAGGTAGGGAGGCTTCAGTCCGCGCTCGACGCCGAGCGTGCCGCCGCGGCGCCGCCGCCGCAGGAGGCCGCTCCGGCGCCGCAGCCGGCGAGCGGCCCGTGGATATGGGTCGCGCTCGCCGCCGTGCTCGGTCTCGCCGCGGGCTTCGTGCTCGGCTGGCGGGTGCTCGACCGGCGCATGCGGGCCAAGTTCGGCGGACTGCGCATCTTCTGAGGCGGCTCCCGCGGCCGCCTGGGTGCCGCTGTCGCCGCGCGGAGACGCAGGGCCTCCATAAGCCATTGAAACGGCACTCTTATTTACCAATTCCCGAGGCCGGATCGGGAGCAAAACTGTGCGCCGCGTCCTGGTGAGCGCACAGCGCAACTCACTAGACTGTGCGGCAGTTCAACCATTCGTGGCCTCGTCGGGGAGGGCCCTCATCATCATGCCGCGCGGCACGTCGTCCTGACCATGCTCAACACCCGACGCAGCGATTTCGACGTCACCAACACCGTGCAGGTGAGCTCACCGCAGGCGGTGCTGCAGGCCGTCACCGCGCTCTACCGTCCCACCTGGCCGGGCCTGTCGCTCGAGCCCGTGGAGCGCGCGTTCGAGCACTTCGAGCGGCTGTTCGCGGGCGAGGTACCCGGCTTCCACGGCGTCGACACCGTCTACCACGACCGCCAGCACACCCTCGACATCACGCTGGCGCTGGCGCGCCTGATCGTCGGCTACGAGCGGCAGCAGCCCGAGGAGTCGCGCCTCGGCGGCGCGCGCGCCATCGTCGGACTCGTGACCGGTCTCTTCCACGACGTGGGTTACCTGCGGCGCACCGACGAGCGCGAGTCGCGCAACGGCGCCGAGTTCACCCGTGTGCACGTCTCGCGCGGCGCGCGCTTTCTCGGGGAATACCTGCCGGTGCTCGGCTTCGGCGCCTGGGTGCCGATGGCCTCCGAGATCATCCACTTCACCGGCTACGAGGTGCCGTTCGCCAAGCTCGAGGCGCGCCTCGCCGACCGCCGCGACGTGCTGGTCGGGCACCTGCTCGGCACGGCCGACATGATCGCGCAGATCGCCGACCGCTGTTATCTCGAGAAGTGCCGCGACCGCCTGTACGCGGAGTTCGTGCTCGGCGGCGTGGCGCTGCCGTTCTCCGGCGGCTATCGGCAGGTGAAGTACGCCTCGGGACTCGACCTGCTGCGCCAGACTCCCGACTTCATCGAGGAGACGCGTCGTAACCGCCTCGACCGCGACTTCGGCGCCGCCTACCGCTACCTCGAGGTGCTCTACGGCGGCCGCAATCCCTACATCGAGGCGATCGACCGCAACGTCGAGTTCCTGCGCCAGGTCCTGCGCAGCGAGAACTGGCAGCTGCTGCGCCGGCGCCCGCCGATCTTCGCGGCGGTCGAGGACCCGATGGGCACCATGCGCAATCTGATGCTCGGCTATATAAAAAGAGTCTGGGCGAACTACTAGCCGCGGCGGCTGGTTCCTCCGCGTAAGCGCTGATTCGGCCGCTTCGGTGGCGTCCGCCGGGGCGCCGCGCGTAAGATGATCCCCTGGATAAATAAGGGGGAATCTGCCCGGGGCGAGGATCGTCCCGCGCAGGCCATCAATCGTGACCGCCGTCAGCTTCAGGCTTCGCTACGCCGGCGCCGCGTTCGTCGTGGCGCTGCTGGCGGTGGCGGCGGTCGCAGCGCTCCTCGCCTGGCGCCAGTATGCCGACGCCCGCACGCTGAGCGCGCTCGCCGGGCAGGCCGCCCGCGAGAGCGTCAGACCCGAGCTCGCCGCGCGCGCCCAGAGCGTCGCCAGCCACGCCGCCGAGAACATCGCCGGCGCGGTGCGCGCCGGCGATCGCGACGGCATCGCCTCGCGGCTCGAGGCTTTCACCCGTGACGACACGGTCGAGTCGCTGAGCGTCGACAGCCGCCTCGGCGGGACGCTCTACTCCTTCGAGCGCACCCCGGCGGCGCCGGCCGGCGCCCAGATGGCCGCGGTGGACGTGCCCGTGCACCTCGTGGCCGAGACCTTCCCCGGCGCCGCGACTCCCGAGCGCCTGGCGACGCTGCACCTGAAGCTCTCGCAGGCGGCGCCGGTCGCGGTGCTGCCGCCCGGCGCTGCGCGCGCCGCCGACGGCAATACCGCGCTCACCTGGTGGCTGGTC
>JAGWMP010000335.1 GCA_028871705.1 Gammaproteobacteria bacterium | reverse complement strand
GGCGCGCCACCGCACGCCGGCGCGCGCCGCCATCTCCTCGACCACGCTGCGGGTGGTGCCGGGCAGGATGCGCTGCGAGTTGGGTGGCGTCAGCACCTCCTCGCCGATCAGCACGTGCACGGCGGAGGCCGAGGCCTCGGTGAGCTCGCCGTCACGCAGCAGGATGGTCTCGGCGGCGCCGGCATCGATCGATTCCTGGCGCAGCAGCACGTTGGCGAGCAGCGCCACCGACTTCACGTCGCAGCGCGCCCAGCGGATGTCGGGCGCGGTGATGCAGGCGATGCCGTTGGCGAGCACTTCGGCGCCCGCCTGCGGCAGCGGTGCGCAGAAGGCGAACACGGTGCGCGGGATGTCGGGCAGCGGTGCATGGGTGCGGCCGTTCTCGGCGCCGCGGGTGACCTGCCAGTAGACGTAGCAATCGCCGCCGCCGTTGCGCTCGATGAGCGTGCCGAGGATGGCGCGCCACTCCTCGCGGCTGTGCGGGTCCTCCATGCGCAGCGCCGCCAGGCTGCGCGTGAGGCGCCCGGCGTGCGCGCTGAAGCGGAACGGGCGCCCGCCGTACACCGGCATGACCTCGTACACCCCGTCGGCGTAGAGAAAGCCGCGATCGAGCGGCGAGATGCGCGCCTGCCCGAGCGGCAGCACGGCGCCGTTGAGATAACAGAGCGGCAGCGGCTCGGCCATGTCGGGTCCTTCAGCGCGCGGTGCGCGTCACTTCTTGCGCAGCCACAGCGCGATGCCGTCCACCATGCGCGTCCACAGCCCCCCCTGCGGGACCGCCGCGAGCGCTACCAGCGGCGCGCTCGTGAGCACCGTGCCGGCGCCGTCGGTGACGTTGAGCGAGCCCACCTTCTCGCCGGCGGCGAGCGGTGCGATGAGCGGCTCGTGGTCGAGCCGCGCCACCGTCTCGACCGAACCGCCCTGGCCACGGGGCACGAGCGCGTACACGTCGGCGGGTACGCCGACCGCGGCGTACTGGGCGGCCGACTGGTAGACGCGGGGCTTGAGCACCGTGCTGCCCGCCGTCTTGACGCGGATCGACTCGAAGAAGGTATAGCCGTAGTTGAGGAGCGCGGCGCTCGCTTCCTCGCGCGCGCGCTCGCTCGGAGCGCCCATCACCACCGACACGAGACGCATCCCGTCGCGGTTGGCGGAGCTCACCAGGCAGAAGCCCGCCGCATCCGTGTGCCCGGTCTTCAGTCCGTCGACCGACGGGTCCTTGCCGAGCAGCGTATTGCGGTTGCCCTGGGGGATATTGTCCCATGTGAACTCGCGCAGGCTGAAGAGGCCGTAGTACTGCGGGAACTGCCGGATGAGCGCACTCGCCAGCGTCGCCATGTCGCGCGGTGTCGAGTAGTGGTCGGGGGCGGGCAGTCCGTCGCTGTTGACGAAATGGCTGCCCTGCATGCCGAGCCGCCGCGCGTACTCGTTCATCATCTGCGCGAACGCCTCCTCGGTGCCGCCGAGCTTCTCGGCGAGCGCGATGGTCGCATCGTTCCCCGACTGCACGATCATGCCCTTGATGAGGATGTCGACCGGCACCTGTGTGCCGACCTGCAGGAAGGTGCGCGAGCCCTCGGCCTTCCACGCGTGCTTGCTGATGGTCACCTGGTCGGTGAGCTTCAGGCGGCCGTCGGTGAGCGCCTGGAACACCACGTACGCGGTCATGAGCTTGGTGAGGCTCGCGGGCGGCTCGCGATCGTCGGCGTGCTGCTGGGCGAGGATGCGGCCGCTGAAGTGGTCGACGAGCACCCAGGCGCGCGCATTGACCTGAGGCGGGGCCGGAACCGGGGCGGGAGCGGCCGCCACAGCGCCCGGCAGCGCGGCGGCGCCGAGCGCCAGCACGGCGCAGGAGAGGGCTAGACGGATACCGGTCACCGTGAGGAGTCCTTCGGCAGGCGAGAAAGTTCCGAAGTCTAGCCCAAGGGCTCAGTCGGTGACGAGGCGCGGGTCGGCGATGCCGAGCCCGGCGAGCCGCGCGGCGAGCGCGTCGAACTCGGCGACGCCGCCCACCGGGCCGATGCGTACGCGATAGAGCGGCGGCTTGCCCTCGGGCGGGGGCAGAATGAAGGCGCTCGCGAGGCCCGCGGCGTGCAGCCGCGCGAGCTGCCGCCCGGCGTTGGCCGGATCGCCGAAGGCGCCGGTTTGCACGTAGAGCGGCGGCAGTGCGGGCGCAGCCGGCGGCGCCTCGGTGGCCGCGGCCGGGACCGCCGGCGGCGTGGTGGACGGCTGCACGGC
>JAGWMP010000334.1 GCA_028871705.1 Gammaproteobacteria bacterium | reverse complement strand
GCACTTCGTGAGCTTCGCGACCGGGGCGCTGCTCGGTGCGGCGCTGCTCGCGCTGCTGCCCGAGGCGATCGCGCGCGCCGGCGTCGCCGGCGCGCGCGCCCTCGGGCTCACGCTGGTCGCGGGACTCGGGGTGTTCTTCATCATCGAGAAGCTGGTGCTCTGGTGGCATCTGCACGCGCACGCCGCCCCGGGCCACGGACCCCTCGAACACACCCACGGGCACGGCGACCATCGGCACGCGCATGCACACCGGCAGCGCGCCTCCGGGGTGCTGGTCCTGATCGGCGACAGCGTCCACAACGCGCTCGACGGGGTGGTGATCGCGGCCGCCTTTCTCACCAGCCAGCCGCTCGGGCTCATCACCACCCTCGCGGTCGCGGCGCACGAGATCCCGCACCGCGTCGGGGACTTCGCCATCCTGGTGCAGGCGGGCCTGTCGCGGCGCCGCGCGCTCGAGCTCAATCTCGCCACCGGGTTCGCCTCGGTGATCGGCGCGGTCGCGGCGTGGTGGGGACTCGGGCGCGCATTGTGGCTGCTGCCGTACGCGCTCGCCTTCGCCGCTGCCGGGTTCCTCTATATCGCCGTCGCGGGGCTCATTCCGGGACTGCACCGCAGCGCCGACCCGCGCAGCAGCGCGATCCAGGTGATGCTGATCGGCCTCGGCGTCGCCGTCGTGGCGCTCGCCGGGCGGCTGGTGGGCGAGTAGCCCGCGCGCGCGCGGAACTGCTGACCGGCGCGTGCATAGCCGGCTGCCCGGGAAGGGCAGCGAGAAGGAGCTGGCGGACGAGCTGACGCAGGCGCTCGCGTCTGCCACCATTGCGGTATCCTCGACCGCGACGCAGCCCCTTGAAGGGGCTGCGGTTTGTCCCCACAAACCGTCCATCCACGTTCAGGGCGATTCCCCATGCGAATGGACAAGCTCACCAGCCGGTTTCAGCAGGCGCTGGCGGACGCGCAGTCACTTGCGCTCGGTCGCGATCACCAGTTCATGGAGCCCGCGCACGTGCTGCTCGCGATGCTCGACAGCTCGGGCGGCAGCATCCGTCCGCTGCTGCTCAAGGCCGGCGCCGACGTCAACAAGCTGCGCTCGGGCCTGCTCGCGCTCCTCGACACGTTACCCAAGGTCGAGGGCACCCCGGGTGAAGTGCACGTCTCGAACGATCTCAACCGCATCCTCAACGTCACCGACAAGCTCGCGCAGCAGCGCGGCGACCAGTTCATAGCAAGCGAGCTCTTCGTGCTGGCGGCCTTCGAGGACCGCGCCCTGGCGCGGGTCTTCAAGGAAGCGGGCATGGTGCGCGGCGCCATCGAGAAGGCCATCGAGGAAGTGCGCGGGGGCGAGAAGGTCGCCGACGCCAACGCTGAAGAAGGCCGCCAGGCACTCGAGAAGTACACCGTCGATCTCACCGCGCGCGCCTCCTCCGGCAAGCTCGACCCGGTCATCGGCCGCGACGACGAGATCCGCCGCACCATCCAGGTGCTGCAGCGCCGCACCAAGAACAACCCCGTCCTGATCGGCGAGCCCGGCGTCGGCAAGACCGCGATCGTCGAGGGCCTGGCGCAGCGCATCGTCAACGGCGAGGTGCCCGAGGGTCTGAAGAACAAGCGCATCCTGGCGCTCGACATGGGCGCCCTCATCGCCGGCGCCAAGTTTCGCGGCGAGTTCGAGGAGCGTCTGAAGAGCGTGCTCAACGATCTCGCCAAGCAGGAAGGCCAGGTCATCCTCTTCATCGACGAGCTGCACACCATGGTCGGCGCCGGCAAGGCCGAGGGCGCCATGGATGCCGGCAACATGTTGAAGCCCGCGCTCGCCCGCGGGGAGCTGCACTGCGTCGGCGCGACGACGCTGGACGAGTACCGCAAGTACATCGAGAAGGATGCCGCTCTCGAGCGGCGCTTCCAGAAGGTGCTGGTGGACGAGCCCTCGGTCGAGGACACGATCGCGATCCTGCGCGGACTCCAGGAGCGCTACGAGGTGCACCACAAGGTCGAGATCACCGACCCGGCGATCGTCGCCGCGGCGACGCTCTCGCACCGCTACATCGCCGACCGCCAGCTCCCCGACAAGGCCAACGATCTGATCGACGAGGCGGCGGCGCGCCTCCGCATGGAGATCGACTCCAAGCCCGAGGCGCTGGACAAGCTCGAGCGGCGCATCATCCAGCTGAAGATCGAGCAGGAGGCGCTCAAGAAGGAGAAGGACGAGGCCTCGCGCAAGCGCCTGGCGACGCTCGAGGAAACGCTCGCGACCCTCGGCAGGG
>JAGWMP010000333.1 GCA_028871705.1 Gammaproteobacteria bacterium | reverse complement strand
CCAACACCCCCACGAACCGGGCGCGGCGCGCGACAACCCTCCAGGAGTTTCCGTCCATCAACACCTTTTAGTGAAAGTCCGGCGCGCGCGAAAGCTGTCGGCGCGCTCCGACACGGCCTTTGTGGGATCTGCGAAGTGCGTCACACAACATCCGCCGCCGGCGGACGCCGCTTGCTTGCCGGCGGCGCGCCGGGCGCTGCCCGCGTCGCGTGTTATTCTCGCGGCGGCCTCGATTCGCGCGGGAGATGGCCGTGATCAGTTACTTCAGAACCCTCACCCGGCCGCAGCTGCATGCCTACCTGGCGGCCCTCGGCGGCTGGTCGCTCGATGCGCTCGATTTCTTCATCTACGTCTTCAGCCTGAGCGCGATCAGCGCCGAGTTTCATACCACCGTCAAGGCGGTGGCCGAGGGTGTGTTCCTGACGTTGGCATTCCGCCCTGTCGGGGCGCTGGTGTTCGGCTGGCTGGCGGAGAAGTACGGGCGGCGGCCAATCCTGATGCTAAACGTCGTGAGCTACTCCGCCGTGCAGCTCGCCACCGCCTTCGCTCCCAACCTCGCGACGCTGCTCGCGCTGCGCGCGCTGTTCGGCTTCGCCATGGGCGGAGAGTGGGGCGTCGGCGCGGCACTCGCGCTCGAGACGCTGCCGGCGCGCGGCCGGGGATTCTTTTCCGGATTGCTGCAGGAAGGCTACGTGCTCGGCTACCTGCTCGCTTCGGCGGTGTTCGCGCTGGCGTTCGTCCACGTCGGCTGGCGCGGCATGTTCGTGATCAGCTCCGCCTCCGCGCTGCTGGTGGTCTACATCCGCTTCGGCGTGCAGGAGTCCCCCGCCTGGACCGCCGGTCAGGCAGCGCACCGCGCCTCCGCCGCCGAGGTCTGGAGCGCGATCACCGGCTACCTTCCGACGCTGCTCTATCTCGTGGCGCTGATGGCCTGCTTCAACGCCTTTTCCCATGGCTCGCAGGATCTCTATCCCACCTTCCTGCAGAAGCAGCACGGCTTCGCGCCGGGCCTCACCGGCAGCATCGCGATCGTCATGAACGTCGGCGCGCTGCTCGGGGGCATCTGCTTCGGCGCCTTGTCGGAGCGCATCGGCCGCAAGCGCGCCATCATGCTGGCCGCCGCACTGTCGCTGCCCATGATCCCGCTGTGGGCCTACTCGCAGGCGGCCGTCACCCTCGCGATCGGCGGCTTCCTCATGCAATTCATGGTGCAGGGCGCCTGGGGCATCGTGCCGGCGCATCTCAACGAGCTCTCGCCTCCCTCGGTGCGCGCCATCCTGCCCGGGTTCGCCTACCAGCTCGGCAATCTCGCCATGTCCAAGATGGCGCCGCTGCAGACGGGCGTCGCCGAGGCACACGGCAACGACTACGCGCACGTCCTCGCGGTGACGCTGGCGTGCGTCGCGCTCGCGCTGATCCTCGTCACCTGGCTCGGCCGCGAGGCCCACTCGGCAGAGCTCAAGGTGGGTTGAGCGCGCCGAGATCCAGCGTCGTGAAGGCGCTGTTGGGATCGGGCCGGGTAGCGGCTCAGGGCCGGCGCAGCCCGTACTCCTTGATCTTGCGGTACAGCGCGCTGCGCGAGACGCCGAGCCGTTGCGCGGCCGCGCCGACGCGCCAGCCCTGCGACTCGAGGGCTTCCTCGATGTGGCGCCGCTGACGCTCGTCGAGCGTGTGCGCGGCGGCCTCGGCGGGCGCGGCGCGGGCGAGGAGCGCCGCGGGGTCGAAGCGCAGGTCCCGGCCGCGCAGCTCAGCGCCCTCGCCGAGCAGCACGCTGCGCTCGAGCACGTTGCGCAGCTCGCGGATGTTGCCGGGCCAGGGGTAGTTGGTGAGCGTCGCGATCGCCTCCGCGGTGAGCGACATCTCGCGGCCGAGCTCGGCCGTGAAGCTGCGCAGGATCGACTGCGCCAGCGGCGCGATGTCGGCGCGCCGGTCGCGCAGGCTCGGAATGCGGATCTGCAGCGTGCTGATGCGGAAGTACAGATCGCTGCGGAACTTCTGGGCGCGCACCGCCGCGGCCAGATCCTGGTGCGTCGCCGCGATGAGGCGCACGTCCACCGAGCGGTCGCGCACGCTGCCGACCCTGCGGAACTGCCGCTCGTCGAGCACCTTGAGGAGCTTCGGCTGAATGAGGAGATCGAGGTCGCCGATCTCGTCGAGGAAGAAGGTGCCGCGGTGTGCGACCTCGAGCAGTCCCGCCTTGGCATCGACCGCACCGGTGAAGGCGCCCTTCTCGTGGCCAAACAGCTCCGATTCGAGCAGCT
>JAGWMP010000077.1 GCA_028871705.1 Gammaproteobacteria bacterium | reverse complement strand
GCTCCTGGCGCCGGTCGCGGCTCGCTTTGACGACGCCGCACAGCACGTCGTGGGTCAGCTCGACGCGCCGCACGTCGAGGCGCTCCTCGATGCGCAGCAGCCGCCGGTTGACCAGCAGCGCGAGCGTGCCGGGCGCCCCACCGGCTTCGGTGAAGCGCTTGACCAGGTTCTCCTCGGCCACGCTCTCGCGGAAGCCCGAGTCGGTCAGCAGATCGTCCTCGACGATGCGGCGTACGGCGGCCGGCTGATCGGCGAGCGCACGCTCGTAGAAGCTCTCGAGAATGGTCGTGTGCGAGCCGGCCAGGAGGTCGAGCGAGATCTCCTTGCGGCCCTGCGCGAGGCGCGCATCGTTCAATTCGCGGCAGATGAGGCTCAGGAGCGAGGGCTCGACCACGGCGTTGGCGAGCTCGGCGCCGCCGGCAACGAAGCGCACGATCGCCTCGGCGACCTCCTGCGTCACCAGGCCCTTGCCGGGCTCGAGCACCGCCGCGAGCGCCTGGGTGCCCGTCATGGGGGCGAGCCGCAGGCGGTTCTGCGAGATGCTGGGGATCTCCTTCTTCAGGCCCTCGAGCGGGGCGAGGTAGTCCTCGCGCAGCGCGATGAGGATGCGATAGTCACTGCGCGCGAAGTCGAAGCGTGCGGCCGCGGTCTCGTCGGCGTCGAACTTCGTCTCGAGCTCGCGCGGCGGGCGGTTCTCGACCAGGTCGGCGAGCTCGGACACGAAGCGCGCCGCGCGGGCGCGGCCGAACTCATCGCTCTGCGCAAGCGTGAAGATCTCCTCGAACTGGTCGAAGATGAGGAGCGGGATGAGCGTCGCCCCCGACTGGTCGCGCAGCACGTCGTCGCGATGGTGCAGGTACTCCCACAGCGACTCGCCCTCGACCGCTACCCCGGCCTGGGTCCACTCCCCGGACAGGCGCGCGTTGACCTTGATGGCGGCCTTGATCTGGTCGGCGGGCTCGAGGGCCTCGCGCGAGTAGTCGATGCGGACGTAGATCGGGCAGTAGCCCTGACCGCGCAGCCGCGGCACGATGCCGGCGCGCAGGATCGAGGTCTTGCCGAGGCCCGACTGGCCGAAGAGCACCGTGAGGAGCTTGCGCTGTACGCGGCGCGCCAGCTCGGCGACCTCCTCGTCGCGTCCGAAGAAGTAACGGCGCGTCTCCTCGGTGAAGGAGGCGAGGCCGAGCCAGGGGTTGCGCTCGTCGACCGTGGCGCCCGCCGCGGCCGCGGGCTCCGGGGTGCCGGGCTTGACGACCGCCGCGCTCATCGGCCGCGCGCCTGCATGAAGTCGCCGAGCCGCTGCACGAACTCCGGCGGCAAGCGCCCGCCGGCTAGCTCGGTGAAATGCAGCGCCTTGAACTTGTCGGGCACCAGAGCCTCGGCGGCGGTGGTCGCATCGATGCTCACCGGCAGGATGAAGAGCGCGCCGTCGGCCATGTTGCGTGCACGGTCGATGGCATAGCTCCACTCGCGGCGGAAGTAGCCTTCGAGCCGGCGCTGGGTGTTCGCCGAGACCACCGGGATGAAGTAGGAGCAGCGCGCGATGTTGCTGCGGATCTTGCGGTCGTAGTCGTCGCCGGCCTCGAGGCGGTCGATGTCGAACCAGGTGGCGATGCCGGCGGCATCGAGCCCGGCCTTGAGCTGCTGTACCGCGGGCAGGTCCTCGCGCGCGTAGCTGATGAACACGGCGTTGTCGGGCATC
The DNA here is from genome assembly GCA_028871705.1 of Gammaproteobacteria bacterium. Taxonomy (GTDB): domain Bacteria; phylum Pseudomonadota; class Gammaproteobacteria; order Steroidobacterales; family Steroidobacteraceae; genus 13-2-20CM-66-19. Next base: position 10,963 of record JAGWMP010000077.1, on the reverse strand, counting down.
TCGCGCGCCGGCGGCAGAAAGCGGCTTGGGCCCGCGCCGGGAGCGCCCTTGGGCCGCTGCCGCGCCTGCCAGCGGCCCGACAGCTCCTCGACGAAGCGCTCGGCGCCGACGTAGATGCGGGTGCGCACGCTCACCTGCTGCAGGAAGGAGATCAGGCGGTCGTCCTCGCTCGAGTGATCGTCGGCCAGCACCTCGCCGACGTCGCGGGGATCGGAGAGGCGCTGGCGTTTCGCCATGCGCAGGAACAGCCGCGCCAGCCAGTTGGTGAAATTGCTGCCGATGAAGAGCAGGTGGTTGTGCTCGAGCTCGTGGAACAGCTTCTCCGGCACCAGGTGCTCGCTCTGCAGCGCGCAGATGAACTCCAGCAGGTCCTCGTCGGAGATCACGTAGGTCGGCGAGGCGGCGAGCTTGCCGAACAGGTGATAGACCACCGGGCGCGCCAGCCGGTCGCGCTCGGTGGCGAGGTCGACGACCCGGTTCGGCGAGTACGACAGGACCTCGGTCCCGGGCGCGCCCGCGAAGCGCTCGAGATTGATGGCGCTCTCGAGGAGGGAGTCGGGGGTGGTCGAGACGAAGAGGTCGAAGTCGGTGATGGCGGCGAGGTGCCGCAGCGTCGCGGGCGGGGCGAAGTCCGCCTCCTTGATGACGCTGCGCAGCCGTACATAGGCCTCCTCGCGCCGCCCATGCTGCGCGAGAAACACGCACGCCACGTCGTTGAGGGTGTAGGGGCGCGGCAGGGTGGCGGTATTCACATTGAGCCGTGCGGCGAGCCGCTCTGCCGCCCAGTCGAACAGCAGCCGCGGGCCGCGGTCGGTCGATATCATGAGGAGCTCGGGGCCGACGATCGGGATGACGCGCCGCTCCTCGATGAAGCTCAGCAGGTCGTCCCAGGCGTCCTCGTCGAGGGAGCTGGCTGCGAGTGCGGCGGTGGCCGAGTCACTCATATGCCACGCTCCCGCAGTGCGGGACGCACGCCTTGGCTTTCAAGTCGGCACTACCCCTCAGGCGCGCGCAGGCGCGCAACGCTTCTTGTTGTCGTGTAAACGAGTGTGCCGCAACGCCTGCGGCACTGCAATTTGGATGCCGGTCGGGCGAGCGCCTTTGGTACAATGCCCCGGCTTTGGGGGCAGGTCGCGGCGATCTGCCTTTTTTACGGGCGTCGTGCATGCTGCTGAATTATTTGCCGATCCTCATTTTCCTGGTGGTCGCCGCCGCGCTGGCCGTGGTGCTGCTCACCCTTGGCACCGGCCTCGGCCGCTACTTCGCGCGCTTTCACGACGATCGCGCCAAGCTCTCGCCCTACGAATGCGGCTTCGAGGCCTTCGAAGACAGCCGCATGAAGTTCGACGTGCGCTACTACCTGGTGGCGATCCTCTTCATCGTCTTCGACCTCGAGATCGCGTTCCTGTTTCCGTGGGCGGTGGCGCTCGGCAAGATCGGGATCGCGGGACTCGTCGCCATGGGTATCTTCCTCGCCATCCTCGTGGTGGGATTCATCTACGAATGGCGCAAGGGGGCACTCGAGTGGGACTAGAGGTCGCCGAAGGTCAGGAGACGTTCGCGCAGCGCGGCTTCGTCACCACGCGGCTCGATGAGCTGGTGAACTGGGCGCGCACCGGGTCGCTGTGGCCGATGACCTTCGGGCTCGCCTGCTGTGCCGTCGAGATGATGCACGCGGGCGCATCGCGCTACGACCTCGACCGCTTCGGGGTGGTGTTCCGGCCGAGCCCGCGCCAATCGGACGTCATGATCGTGGCCGGCACGCTGGTCAACAAGATGGCCCCGGCGCTGCGCAAGGTGTACGACCAGATGGCCGAGCCCCGCTGGGTGATCTCCATGGGCTCGTGCGCCAACGGCGGCGGCTACTACCACTACTCCTACTCGGTGGTGCGTGGCTGCGACCGCATCGTGCCGGTCGACGTGTACGTACCGGGCTGCCCGCCGACCGCCGAGGCGCTGATCTATGGGATCGTGCAGCTGCAGAAGAAAATCGCCCGTACCAGCACCATCGCCAGATAGATGAAGGGAAGGGACGCGTGAGCGAGTCGGTCGAGGCACTCGCGGGGAAGGTCGACGCGCAGCTCAAGACGAGCGTGCGCCGCGTGCCCGCACCCGCCGGAGAGCTCGCCTACGAGACCGATGCGGCGACGCTGCTGTCGGTCTGCCGGACGCTGCGCGATTCCGAAGAGCTGCGCTTCCAGATGCTGATGGATCTCGCCGGCGTCGATTACCTGCACTTCGGCCGCGACGACTGGGAGACCGAGAGCGCCACCCGCTTGGGCTTCAGCCGCGCACGCTTCGCGCAGGAGGGGCCGCCGGACCCGGACGCGCCCGGGCGTTTCGCGGTGGTCTATCAGCTGCTCTCGATCGCCCACAACCAGCGGCTGCGCCTGAAGGTGCGCTGCCCCGATACGGCCGAGCCCGCGCTCGACTCGGTGATCGACGTCTGGGGATGCGCCAACTGGTTCGAGCGCGAGGCCTTCGACCTATTCGGCATCGTGTTCCGCGGACACCCGGACCTGCGCCGCCTCCTCACCGACTACGGCTTCATCGGCCACCCGTTCCGCAAGGACTTCCCGCTCATCGGCAACGTCGAGGTGCAGTACGACCCCGACAAGCGCCGCGTGGTGTACCGCCCGGTGAGCATCACCCCGCGGGTGCTGGTGCCCAAAGTCATCCGCCACGACCACCGTTACGAGCCCGCGCTCCGCGACCCGCAGGTGCCGCGCTGATGGCCGCCACGCCGCTCAACGAGATCCGCAACTACACCATGAACTTCGGGCCGCAGCACCCGGCGGCTCACGGCGTGCTGCGCCTGGTGCTCGAGATGGACGGCGAGGTCATCCAGAAGGCCGATCCGCACATCGGGCTGCTGCACCGCGGCACGGAGAAACTGGCGGAGTCGAAGCCCTTCAACCAGTCGATCGGCTACATGGACCGGCTCGACTACGTCTCGATGATGTGCAACGAGCACGCCTACGTGCTCGCCATCGAGCGGCTGCTCGGCATCCAGCCGCCCGAGCGCGCGCAATACATCCGCGTCATGTTCGATGAGATCACGCGCATCCTGAACCACCTCATGTGGCTCGGTGCGCACGGGCTCGATATCGGCGCCATGACGGTGTTTCTCCTGTGCTTCAAGCAGCGCGAGGAGCTCATGGACGTCTACGAGGCGGTCTCGGGCACGCGCATGCACGCGACCTACTACCGCCCGGGCGGCGTGTACCGCGACCTGCCCGACTCGATGCCGAAGTACCAGGCGACCAGATGGCATCCCGCAAAGGAAGCGGCTCGCCTGAACCAGGCACGTAGTGGGACCATGTTGGAATTCATCCAGGCATTCACCGATCAGTTCCCGGCGGCGATCGACGACTACGAGGCACTGCTCACCGACAACCGCATCTGGAAGCAGCGCACCGTGAACATCGGCGTGGTGACGCCCGAGCGCGCCATGCAGCTCGGCTTCTCGGGTCCCATGCTGCGCGGCTCCGGGATCGCCTGGGACCTGCGCAAGAAGCAGCCCTACGAGGTCTATGACCGCATGGACTTCGACGTGCCGGTGGGCGTCAACGGCGACTGTTACGACCGCTACCTGGTGCGGGTCGAGGAGCTGCGCCAGTCGAACCGCATCGTGCGCCAGTGCGTCGAGTGGCTGCGCGCGCACCCGGGACCGGTGATGATCGACGACCGCAAGGTGCGGCCGCCGAGCCGCGAGCACATGAAAGAGGACATGGAGTCCCTGATCCATCACTTCAAATTCTTCACGGAAGGGTACGAGGTGCCGCAAGGCGAGACCTACGCCGCGGTCGAGGCGCCCAAGGGGGAATTCGGCATCTACCTGGTGTCCGACGGCGCCAACAAGCCCTATCGCCTCAAGTGCCGCGCGCCGGGCTTCCCGCACCTGGCGGCGCTGGAGGAGATGTGCAAGGGGCACATGCTCGCGGACGTCGTGGCGGTGATCGGCACGCAGGACATCGTCTTCGGGGAGGTCGACCGGTGAGCAACGGGCGCAGCAACGTGGGGGTCGCCGGCACCGCGCTCATGAGCAAGCTGTCGCTGCTCTCCGAGGAGACGCGCCGCGAGATCGATCACTGGGTGGCCAAGTTTCCGCCCGGGCGGCAGCGCTCGGCGTGCATCGCCGCGCTGCGCGCCGCGCAGGAGCAGAACCAGGGACACCTGACGCCGGATCTCATGGACGCGGTGGCCGAGCACCTCAAGCTGCCGCCGATCCAGGTGTACGAGGTCGCGAGCTTCTACTCGATGTTCGAGACGCATCCCTGCGGGCGGCATCACGTCAGCATCTGCACCAACATCTCCTGCATGCTGAACGGCGCCGAGGCGCTCGTCGCCCACGCCGAGCAGAAGCTCGGCATCAAGCTGAACGGCAGCACCGCCGACGGGCGCATCTTCCTCAAGATGGAGGAAGAGTGCCTCGCGGCCTGCAACGGCGCACCCATGGCGATGGTGGACCACGTGTTCCACGAGAACCTGACGCCCGAGAAGCTCGACAAGATCCTGGATGAGCTCAAGTGAGCGAACTCGAAGCCAAGTACGCCGACAAGCTGAACCTGCTGGTGTTCGAGCCGCTCCGGCTCGAGCGCTCCTGGACGCTCGCCACCTACCGCTCGATCGGCGGCTACGACGTGTGGGAGCGGATCCTCACGGAAAAACCCGACCGCGGCACGATCATCGACCAGGTCAAGGCCTCGGGGCTGCGCGGCCGCGGCGGCGCCGGCTTCCCCACCGGCACCAAGTGGAGCTTCATGCCGCGCAACTCGCCGGTGCAGAAGTACCTGGTGTGCAACTCGGACGAGAGCGAGCCGGGCACCTGCCACGACCGCGACATCCTGCGCTTCAATCCGCACGCCCTCGTCGAGGGCCTGGCGATCGCCGGCTACGCCACCAACTCCACCGTCGCCTACAACTACATCCGCGGCGAGTTCCTCGGCGAGCCTGCGCCGCGTTTCGAGGCGGCGCTCAGGGAGGCCTACGAGGCCGGGCTCCTCGGCAAGAACATCCGCGGCTCGGGGGTCGACTTCGATCTGCATGCCTTCATCGGCGCCGGCGCCTACATCTGCGGCGAGGAGACCGGCCTCCTCGAGTCGCTCGAGGGCAAGCCCGGCAAGCCGCGCTTCAAGCCGCCGTTTCCGGCGAACTTCGGCCTTTATGGTGCGCCCACCACGATCAACAACACGCTGAGCTTCGCCTCGGTGCCGACGATCCTGCGCAAGGGGCCGGCGTGGTTCGCGGCCCTGGGTCCGGCCAACTCCGCCGGCACCATGATCTTCTCCTTCTCCGGGCACGTGGCCAAGCCGCGCAACCTCGAGTTGCCGCTCGGCACGCCGTTCGCTGACCTGCTCGCGCTCAATGGCGGCATGCAGGGCGGCCGCAAGCTCAAAGCGGTGATCCCGGGCGGCGTCTCGGTACCGGTGGTGCCGGGCGAGATCATGATGAAGACCAACATGGACTATGACTCGGTGAAGGCCGCGGGCTCGGCTCTCGGCACCGGGGCGGCCATCGTCATGGACGAGACCACCTGCATGGTACGGGTGCTGGAGCGCATCTCGCGCTTCTACAAGTCCGAGTCCTGCGGCCAGTGCACGCCGTGCCGCGAGGGCACGGGCTGGATGAACCGGCTGCTGAAGCGAATGCTGGCCGGCGAGGCGCGGCGCGAGGACCTTACGCTGCTGCTCGACGTCGCCAACCGCATCGAGGGCCACACGATCTGCGCCTTCGGCGACGCCTCGGCGTGGCCGGTGCAGAGCTTCCTCAGGCACTACCGCCACGAGTTCGAGTACATGATCGATCACGGCGGCCGCAGCCTCGTGAGCGAGCAATTGGGGGCGCGCGCGGCGTAGCTATGGCGGACGATCTGGTCAACATCGAAATCGACGGCGTACCCGTCAAGGCGCGCAAGGGCGAGATGATCATCCGGGTGACGGATGCGCACGGCGCCTACGTGCCGCGCTTCTGCTACCACGACAAGCTCTCGGTCGCCGCCAACTGCCGCATGTGCCTGGTCGAGGTGGAGAAGGCGCCCAAGCCCATGCCGGCGTGCGCCACGCCGGTGATGGAGGGCATGAAGATCTTCACCAAGTCGCCGCGTGCCATCGGCGCGCAGCGCGCCACCATGGAATTCCTGCTCATCAATCACCCGCTCGACTGCCCGATCTGCGACCAGGGCGGGGAGTGCGAGCTCCAGGATCTGGCGGTCGGCTTCGGCCGCGACGCCTCGCGCTACGAGGAGCGCAAGCGCGTCGTGCTGGACGAGAACTTGGGTCCCCTCATCGCCACCGACATGACGCGCTGCATCCACTGCACGCGCTGCATCCGCTTCACCGAGGAGATCGCCGGGGTCCAGGAGCTCGGCATGATCGGCCGCGGCGAGCACATGAAGGTGCGCACGTATATAGAGAGTGCCGTCAACCACGAGCTGGTCGGCAACGTGATCGATCTGTGCCCGGTCGGGGCGCTGGTTTCCAAGCCCTATCGCTTCAGCGCCCGCGCCTGGGAGATGAGCGCGCAGCCGCTCGTCTCGCCCCATGACCCGGTCGGCACCAATCTCTACGGCCACGTGCTGCGCGGGCGGCTGATGCGCGTGGTGCCGCGCGCCAACGAGTCGATCAACGAGGTGTGGATCGCCGACCGCGACCGCTTCAGCTACGAGGGTATCTACAGCGCCGACCGCCTCGAGCAGCCGCTGGTGCGCCGCGGCGCGGAGTGGGTCGAGACCGACTGGGAGAGCGCGCTCACGCAGGTGGCGCAGGGACTGAAGGCCCGGGGCGCCGACAGCGGCTTCCTGGTGAGCCCGTCGGCGACGCTGGAGGAGCTGTATCTGGCGGGGCGCCTCGCCCGCGGCCTCGGCACGCACAACATCGATCACCGGCTGCGGCAGCGCGACTTTCGCGACCAGACATCGGACGCCGCGTTTCCGGGTCTCGGGATGGCGATCGCCGACGTCGATGCGCTGGATGCGCTGCTCATCGTCGGTGCGAATCTGCGCCGCGAGGTGCCGATGCTCGCGCACCGCGTGCGCAAGGCCGCGCGCCGCGGCGCGCAGCTGGCCTTCCTCAATCCGGCGCGCTTCCAGTACCAGTTCCCGGTCGCGGCCTATCTCGCTTCGGCGCCGCGCACCCTGGTGGGCGACCTCGCGGCGCTGCTGGCCGCGGGCGCCGAGGCGGCTGGCAAGCCGGTACCGGCGCATCTGGCCGCCGCCACGCAGGCGGCGCGGGTGAGCGATGAGCATCGCGCGCTGGCGCGCGCGCTCCTCAGCGGGGAAAAGCGCGCGCTGTGGCTCGGCGCGCTCGCCACGCGCCATCCGCAGTTCGCGGACCTGCGCGCGCTCGCCGCGGCGCTCGCCGCGATCGCGGGCGCCTCGCTCGGGGTGCTCGCCGAGGGCGGCAACGCCGCGGGTGCCTATCTTGCCGGCGCGGTGCCGCATCGCGAGGCGGGCGGCAAGGCCACCGCGCAGCCCGGCCGCAGCGCGCGCGACATGCTGCAGCGGCCGCTCAAGGCCTGCGTGCTCTTCGGCGGCGTCGAGCCCTCGATCGATGCGCTCGATCCCGACAGCGCCGGAGTGTTCGCGCGCACCGAGCTGGTGGTGGCGCTCACGCCGTTCGTGAGCGATGAGCTGAAGCGCATCGCGCACGTGCTGCTGCCGATCGGCACGTTCGCCGAGACCTCGGGCACCTACGTCAACTGCGAAGGCCGCTGGCAGAGCCAGGGCGGCGTGGCGGCACCGCTCGGCGCGGCGCGCCCCGGGTGGAAGGTGCTGCGCGTGCTCGGCAACCTGCTCGATCTGCCGGGCTTCGGCTATCAGTCCTCCGAGGACGTGCGCGAGGAGCTGCGCGCGCTGTGCGCCGGCGTCGCGGCCGGGGCCTACCAGGGCACGCACGCGGTGACACCTGCGGGTGCAGCGAGTGCCGCGGTGACCGCCGGCGAGGTGCGGGTCGTGGATCTGCCCATGTACCAGACCGACGCGCTGGTGCGCCGCGCACCGTCGCTGCAGAAGACGCGTGAGGGCCGCGCCGCGGCCACGACCTACTGAGGGCGCGAGGATCACGCGTGATTAATCCGGCCAAACTCTGGTTCGCGCTGCCCGACTACGGGCGCTCCACCGTGTGGATCGTGGTGATCACGCTGGTGCTGATCGTGAGCGTGGCGCTGCTCACTCTGTGGGAGCGCAAGGTCATCGGCTGGATGCAGCTGCGCCGGGGACCCAACCGCGTGCGCATCTTCGGCTTGCTGCCGGGCGTAGGCCAGCCGTTCGCGGACGTGGTGAAGCTCCTGCTGAAGGAAGTGATCATCCCGGCGAACGCCAACAAGGTGCTGTTCCGCATTGCGCCCATGATCGCCCTCATCCCCGCGTTCGCCGCCTGGGCGGTGATCCCGCTGTCGCCCGAGGTGGTGGTGTCGAAGGCCGACGCCGGACTCCTCTATCTGCTGTCGCTCACCTCGATGGGCGTGTACGGCGTGATCGTGGCGGGCTGGGCGACGAATTCCAAGTACGCCTTCCTCGGCGCGATGCGCTCGGCTGCGCAGATGGTCGCCTACGAGATCGCCATGGGCTTCGCCCTCGTCGGGGTGCTGATGGCCGCCGGCAGCATGAATCTCGGCACCATCGTGCGTACCCAGGAGGGCGGGTTCCTGGCGTGGAACTGGTTCTGGCTGTTTCCGCTGCTGATGGTGTATTTCATCTCCGGCGTCGCCGAGACCAATCGCGCGCCCTTCGACGTTGCCGAGGGCGAGTCGGAGATCGTCGCCGGCTTTCACGTCGAGTACTCCGGCATTGCCTTCGCGCTGTTCTTCCTCGCCGAGTACGCCAACATGATCCTCATCTCGGCGCTCACCGCGGTATTCTTCTTCGGCGGCTGGCAGGGGCCGTTCCAGGGCTGGCCGCTCCTCGGCGACACCTTCCTCGGCCAGCCGAGCTTCTTCTGGTTCGGCCTCAAGATCTTCGTGTTCCTGTTCTTCTTCCTCTGGTTCCGCGCCACCTTTCCACGCTACCGCTACGACCAGATCATGCGGCTCGGCTGGAAGGCGCTGATCCCGGTGACGCTGGTGTGGATCGCGGTCGAGATGCTGCTGGCGGCGTACCGTATCGGACCCTGGGCGCGGCCGTGGTATCACTAGGGGCATAACTCGTGGCCTTCAATCCGCTCAAGACGTTCCTGCTGCCCGAGCTCCTCAAGGGGATGATGGTGACGGCGCGCACCTTCGTGCAGCCGAAGTACACGCTCAACTACCCGGAGGAGAAGACGCCGCAGTCGCCGCGCTTCCGCGGGCTGCACGCGCTGCGCCGCTACCCGAACGGCCAGGAGCGCTGCATCGCCTGCAAGCTGTGCGAGGCGGTGTGCCCGGCGGTGTGCATCACCATCGACTCGGACGTCTCGCCGGACGGCACGCGGCGCACCACCCGCTACGACATCGACCTCTTCAAGTGCATCTACTGCGGCTTCTGCGAGGAAGCCTGCCCGGTGGACGCGATCGTGCTGACGCGCATCCACGAGTACCACATGGAGCGGCGCGGCGAGAACATCATGAGCAAGGACAAGCTGCTCAGCGTCGGCGAGCGCTACGAAGCCATGATTGCCGCCGACAAGGCCGCGGACGCCCCGTACCGGTGAGGGCGCAACGATGCTGATCCAGGTGCTGTTCCACATCTTCGCCGTCATCCTGCTGCTCGCGGCGCTCGGGATGATCACCGCGCGCAACCCGGTGTACTCGGCTCTCGCCCTGGTCATGTGCTTCGTCACCTCGGCGGCGATCTGGCTGCTGATCGAGGCGGAGTTCCTCGCGGTGGTGCTGGTGCTGGTGTACGTGGGCGCCGTGATGGTGCTGTTCCTGTTCGTGGTGATGATGCTCGACATCAATCTCGCGGAGCTGCGCCAGGGCTTCACGCGCTTCGCCTGGCTCGGCTGGGTGACCGCGGCCGCCGTGATCGTCGAGATCGCCGGAGTCGTCTGGGCGCGCGGCGGGCTCGGCAGCACCATCGACGCGCGCGCCGGCCTCGTGCCGCTGCCGGCCGGCTACAGCAACACGCAGGCGCTCGGCAGCGTGCTCTACACCCGCTATGCCTATCCGTTCGAGCTCGCGGCGGTGCTGCTGCTGGTGGCGATCGTGGCCGCCATCGCGCTCACCATGCGCCGCCGCAGCGGGCTCAAGCAGCAGGATATCGGCCGCCAGGTGGCGGTGCGGCGCGAGGACCGCGTGCGCCTCGTCAAGATGGACGCGGAGAAACGCCCGTGATCACCCTGGTGCAGCTGCTGATCCTCTCCGGAGTGCTGTTCGCGATCGCCGTGGCCGGCATCTTCCTCAACCGCAAGAACGTGATACTGCTCCTCATGTGCGTCGAGCTGCTGCTGCTCGCCGCCAACTTCAACTTCATCGCCTTCTCGCGCTATCTCAACGACATCAACGGACAGGTGTTCGTGTTCTTCATCCTGACGGTGGCCGCGGCCGAGTCGGCCATCGGGCTCGCCATCCTGGTGGTGCTGTTCCGCGAGCGGCGCAGCATCAACGTCGAAGACCTGAATACCCTCAAGGGCTGATGCGCGCCTCATGAACCCGAACCTGCTGCTCGCCATCCCGCTCCTGCCGCTCGCCGCCGCGCTCGTCGCCGGCCTCGGCGGCAAGCTCATCGGCCGCGCCGGCGCGCACACGCTCACGTGTCTGGCGGTCGGGGCCTCGTGCGTGCTGTCGGTCATGGTGCTCAAGCAGATGTGGTGGGACGGGGTGCCGACCTACGACGCGCCGGTCTACACCTGGCTGGTGAGCGACTCGATGCACATGCAGGTCGGGTTCCTGGTGGACCGGCTCACCGCGCTCATGATCACGGTCGTGACCTTCGTGTCGCTGTGCGTGCACGTCTACACCATCGGCTACATGGCGGACGACCCGGGCTACACGCGCTTCTTCAGCTACATCTCGCTCTTCACCTTCTCGATGCTGATGCTGGTGATGG
>JAGWMP010000332.1 GCA_028871705.1 Gammaproteobacteria bacterium | reverse complement strand
GACCCCATGGTCTCGAAGCCCTGTTTGAACTCCTGGATCGGGAAGTGGTGGGTGATGATCGGCTCGATGTCGAGACCCGACTGCAGCATGCTCGCCATTTTGTACCAGGTCTCGAACATCTCGCGGCCGTAGATGCCCTTCAACGTCAGGCCCTTGAAGATCACCTGATTCCAGTCGATCGCCATCTCGCCGGGCGGAATGCCGAGGATGGCCACCGAGCCGCCGTGGTGCATGGTGCGCAGCATTTCGCGGAACGCCGCGGCGTTGCCCGACATCTCGAGCCCGACGTCGAAGCCTTCCTGCATGCCTAGACCCTTCATCGTGTCGTCGAGCGACTCGCGCGTCACGTTGATCGCGCGGCTCGCCCCCATCCTGCGCGCGAGCTCGAGGCGGTAGTCGTTGACGTCGGTGACCACCACGTGCCGTGCGCCGGTGAAGCGCGCGATCGCGGTCGCCATGATGCCGATGGGGCCGGCGCCCGTGATCAGCACGTCCTCGCCCACCATGTTGAAGGCGAGCGCGGTGTGGGTGGCGTTGCCGAAGGGATCGAGGATCGAGGCGATGTCATCCGGGATGGAATCGGGGAGCTTGAAGGTGTTGTCGGCGGGGATCGCCAGGTACTCGGCGAAGGCGCCCGGGCGGTTGACGCCGACGCCGACGGTGTTGCGGCACAGGTGACGCCGTCCGGCGCGGCAGTTGCGGCAGTAGCCGCAGGTGATGTGCCCCTCGCCCGAGACGCGGTCGCCCGCCTTCAGTCCCCTGACCTCGGAGCCCACCTCGACGATGCGCCCGCAGTACTCGTGCCCGACGGCCATCGGTACCGGGATGGTCTTTTGCGCCCACTCGTCCCAGTTGTAGATGTGCATGTCGGTGCCGCAGATCGCGGTCTTCGCGATCTCGATCAGCACGTCGTTGTGCCCGACCTTCGGCTCGGGAATCTCCTCGAGCCAGATGCCGGGGGTGGCCTGCTGTTTGACGAGTGCTTTCATGGGCTGCTCACGAATGTGGGGACGGCATCGGGGTGCTGCAACGGGCCGCGCGCCTCAGGCGCGCAGCACGCCGAGCTCGCGGCCGACCGCGGTGAAGGCCGCCACGGCGCGCTCGAGCTGCTCGCGGGTGAGTGCGGCCGACATCTGCGTGCGGATGCGCGCCTGGCCCCTGGGCACCACGGGGTAGGAGAAACCGATCACGTACACGCCGCGCTCGAGCAGCGCATCCGCCATGCGTGTCGCGAGGGCCGCATCGCCCAGCATCACCGGAATGATCGGGTGCTCGCCGGGCTTCAAGTCGAAGCCCGCCTGCGTCATCGCCGCGCGGAAGTAGCGCGTGTTCTGCATGAGCTGCTCGCGCAGCTCGCCGCCGCCCTCGAGGAGGTCGAGCACCGCGAGGCTCGCCGCGGCGACCACCGGCGGGATGCTGTTGGAGAAGAGGTAGGGGCGCGAGCGCTGCCGCAGCCACTCGATCACCTCGCGGCGCGCCGCGACGAAGCCGCCGCTGCCGCCGCCCAAGGCCTTGCCGAGCGTACTGGTGATGATGTCGACGCGGGCGGCGACCCCGCAGTGCTCGGGCGTGCCGCGCCCGGTGGCGCCCATGAAGCCGCTGGCGTGCGAATCGTCGACCATGACGAGCGCGTCATACGCTTGCGCCAGGTCGCAGATGCCGCGCAGGTTCGCGATGAAGCCGTCCATGGAGAACACGCCGTCGGTGGCGATCAGGCGGGTGCGCGCCCCCTGCGCCTGGCGCAGGCATTGCTCGAGCTCGGCCATGTCGCTGTTCGCGTAGCGCAGGCGCTGCGCCTTGCACAGGCGTATCCCGTCGATGATGCTCGCGTGGTTGAGCGCATCCGAGATCACCGCGTCGCGCTCATCGAGCAGCGTCTCGAACAGGCCGCCGTTGGCATCGAAGCACGAGGAGTAGAGGATCACGTCCTCGGTGCCGAGGAAACGCGCCAGGCGCGCCTCGAGGTCCTTGTGGGGCTGCTGGGTGCCGCAGATGAAGCGCACCGAGGCCATGCCGTAGCCGAAGGTGTCGAGCGAGCGCTGCGCCGCGGCGCGCACCGCCGGGTGGTTGGCGAGCCCGAGGTAGTTGTTGGCGCACAGGTTGATGACCTCGCGGCCGCCGGCACGCACCACCGCGCCCTGCGGACCGGAGAGCACCCGCTCGCTCTTGTAGAGTCCCTGTTCGCGCAGTGCCGCGAGCTCGCCGCGCAGGCGGTCGCTGAAGGCCTGATTCATGGGGGCAATTATACTGTAGGCCTCATGCAGGATGAGTCCGTCGGCGGCCCCGGGGCCGC
>JAGWMP010000076.1 GCA_028871705.1 Gammaproteobacteria bacterium | reverse complement strand
GGCTGCGCTGCGGCGGCCGGCTGTTTCGCTGCCGCGCGGGCGGCTCTGGCACCCGCCGGGGACTTCGCCGCGCCCGTTGCCGCGGGCGTCGCGCCCGCCGGCGCGGCGGGCGCCGCCTGCTTGCCGCGGCGAAAACGCCCGAAGCGCCCGAAGCGCCCGCCCCGCTCGGGGGCGGCGGCGATCAGCGTCTTGCACTCCTCGAGCGTGAGGCTCTTCGGGTCGCGCTCCTTCGGCACCTTGGCGTTCTTCTTCCGGTCCGTGATGTAGGGGCCGTAGCGGCCGTTGAGCACCTGGATGCCGTCGTCCGGGAAATCGAGGATCAGGCGCGCCGCATCCGCCTCCTGCTTGAGGCGGATCACCTCGAGGGCCCGCTCGAGGGTCACCGTGTAGGGGTCGTCCTCCTTGAGGGACACGTATTTGCTGCCGTACTTCACGTAGGGACCGAAACGTCCGACGTTGGCGACGACGGTCTCGCCGGCGGCATTCGCGCCGAGCGTGCGCGGCAGCTTGAAGAGCTCCATGGCGTCCGCGAGCGTGACCGCGTCCATCTTCTGCCCGGGCTTGAGGCCCGCGAAACGCGGCTTTTCCTCGTCGTCCTTGGTGCCGATCTGCACGAACGGGCCGAATCGGCCCATGCGCACGCTCACGGGCTTGCCGGTCGCGGCATCCTTGCCGAGCTCGCGCGCCATCGCCACCTGCTCGCGCGTCACGGTCTTGTCGATCTTCTCGACCTGGTGGATGAAGGGCTTCCAGAACTTCGCGAGCGGCACCGTCCAGGGCTCCTCGCCGCGCGACACCGCATCGAGCTCGTCCTCCATCGCCGCGGTGAAGCCGTATTCCACGTAGCGGTGGAAGTGCTGGGTGAGGAAGCGGTTGACGATCTTGCCGATGTCGGTCGGCAGGAAGCGCCGGCTGTCCATCTCGACGTACTCGCGATCCTGCAGCGTCGAAATGATGGAAGCATAGGTCGAGGGACGGCCGATGCCGTGCTCCTCGAGCGCCTTCACCAGCGAGGCCTCGCTGTAGCGCGGCGGCGGCTCGGTGAAGTGCTGCTCGGCCTTGAGCGCGGTGAGCGCCACGCGCTCGCCTTCCTGCATGGGCGGCAGCACGTGATCGCCATCGTCGGTCTTCGCGTCGTCACTGTCTTCCTGATAGACGGACATGTAGCCCGGCTTCACCAGCGTCGAGCCGTTGGCGCGCAGCAGGTGGCGCTCGGGTCCGTCGGGGCCAGCGAGCAGGTCGACTGCCACGGTGTCGAACAGCGCGTGGCTCATCTGCGAGGCGACCGCGCGCTTCCAGATGAGCGCGTAGAGCCTGTACAGGTCGTCCTCGATCTTGCCCTCGACGTCGGCGGGGGTGATCGCAGCCGAAGTCGGCCGGATCGCCTCGTGCGCCTCCTGCGCGTTCTTCGACTTGGTCTTGTAGATGCGCGGCTCCTCGGCGACTTCGTCCTTGCCGTAGAGTCGGGCGGCGACCTCGCGGATCTCCTGCACCGCCTCGTTGGCGAGCGACACCGAGTCGGTACGCATGTAGGTGATGAGTCCGACGCTGCCTTCGCCGATGTCGAGGCCCTCGTAGAGCTGCTGCGCGAGGCGCATGGTGCGGCGCGCGTTGAAGCCGAGCTTGCGCGCGGCCTCCTGCTGCAGCGTCGAGGTGGTGAAGGGCGGCGCGGGGTTGCGGCGGCGCTGCTTGCGGTCGATGGCGAGCACGTTGAGGCCGGCGGCGCCGGCCGCGGCGATGGCGCGCTCGGCCGCGCGCGCGTCGGTCTCGTTGGTGAAGGTGAACTGCTCGACCTTGCCGCCGCGGTACTCGAGCACCTTGAGCGGGAAGGGCTGGGCGCTGTGCGTGCCTTCGCCCTCGATGGTCCAGTACTCGAGCGCTCTGAAGGCCTGGATCTCCTCCTCGCGTTCGCAGATCATGCGCAGCGCCGGGCTCTGCACGCGCCCGGCTGACAGCCCGCGGCGCACCTTCTTCCACAGCAGCGGCGAGAGGTTGAACCCCACCAGGTAGTCGAGCGCGCGGCGCGCCTGCTGCGCGTTGACGAGCTCGAGCGACAGATCGCGCGGCTGCTCGACCGCGGCGCGGATGGCGTTGCGCGTGATCTCGTAGAACACCACGCGCCGCACGTCCTTGCCGTCGAGGTCGCCGCGCTCGCGCAGGATCTCCTTCAGGTGCCAGGCGATCGCCTCGCCCTCGCGGTCCGGGTCGGTCGCCAGGTACAGCGCCCGCGACTTCTTCAGCGTCCTGGCGATGGCATCCACGTGGCGCTGGTTCTTCTCCAGCACCTGGTACTTCATCGCGTAGCTGTTGTCGGGGTCGACCGCGCCCTCCTTGGGCACCAGGTCGCGCACGTGCCCGTAGGAGGCGAGCACGTCGAAGTCGCGGCCCAGGTATTTCTTGATGGTCTTCGCCTTGGCGGGCGATTCGACGATGACTAGGTTGTCTGCCATGGAGGGGAAAAACGCCTCACCCTGAGACGAAAAACCGCGGACGAGCCGCGGAGCCTTGTGGAGCGCGCGCTGCGTCGCCGCTCAATGCGGTGCCCCGGAGCGCTGCTCGGACACCAGATCGTCGAGCCGCTCGAAGGCGAGCTCCTGCCCCGGCTGGCTCGACAGCACCATGAGCACCACCCACTTCAGCTGCTCCGTGTCGGGCTCGTCGGCATCGAGCGCCAGCATGCGCTCAATGACGATCTCGCGCTGCTGCGGCGTCAACACGCCGAGCCGCTCGAGCGTGAAGAGGAACCCGCGGCACTCGGTCGAGAGCCGCGCCAGCTCGCTGTCGGAGAAGACGCGCACGCCGGCGGCGGCGGCGTCCGGCGTCGCGGCCGGCAGCGGCGGGCGGTCGTGGCCGAAGGCGAGATCCGTCAGCCAGTCGAGCGCGCGCTCCACCTTCGCGGGCGTGAAGCCCGCGCGCTCGAGATCCCGCGCCAGGTGCTCGCGCTCCGGCACCTCCGGGGCATCGGCGAGCATGTACCGGTCGAAGACGTAGATCAGGATGTCGAGGACACTGCCAGTCATTTTTAAGGTGTGCGGCCATATCGGCCGCCCGGGAGAGCCGCTACGCGCCCTTCGAGCTCGAGTATCAGCAGCATCGAGGCGATCGAGGCGCCCGGCAGCTCGGTGCGCGCTACGAGACTATCGATGGTCGCCGGCTCAAAGCCGAGCGCATCTAACAGCATTTCATACTCCTTGTCCAATGCGCCCGCCGGCTCGAGCGCCGCGCGCGGTTCCGTAAGTGCTTCTTTCGGCATCGAAAATCCGAGCTCCTCGGTCACGTCCTTGCCGGACTCGACGAGCTTGGCGCCGCCGCGGATGAGTTGGTGACAGCCGCGCGACAGCGGACTGTGGATGGAGCCGGGGATCGCGAACACCTCGCGCCCGGCCTCCGCAGCCTGGCGGGCCGTGATGAGCGAGCCGCTCCCGGCCGCGGCCTCCACCACCAGGGTGCCGAGCGTCAACCCGGCGATGATGCGATTGCGCCGCGGGAAGTGGGTCCTGAGCGGCGCGACCCCCGGCGGAAACTCCGACACCAGCGCGCCGCTCGCACGGATGCGCGCGGCGAGCGCCGCGTGCTCCGGCGGATAGACGCGGTCGAGGCCCGTTCCGAACACCGCGATGGTCGTGCCGCCGGCGGCGAGCGCCCCCTCGTGGCTCGCGGCGTCGATGCCGGTGGCAAGGCCGCTCGTGACGGTGAAGCCGGCGCGCGCGAACCAGGCGGCGAACTCACGCGCCGTGGCGCGGCCGCTCGGGGTGGGACTGCGCGAGCCGACCATGGCGAGCTGCGGCGCCGTGAGCAAGCCGATCTCACCCTGCACGTACAGCGCCGCGGGCGCGCCCGCGGTCCGCTTCAGAAGCGATGGATAGGCCGCATCGCTCGCGAGCACCACGGTGGTGCCGCTCGCGGCGAGCCAGGCGAGATCGGCGTCGAGGGCGCGCTCATCGGGGGAGGCGAGGCAGGCGCGCGTGGCCGGCGGCAGCTCGATGCGCGCGGCGATGCGCGCGCTGGCCGCCTTGGTGAGCTCGCCGGCGGCCGCCTCGAGCAGTGCGCCGAGGCTCTCCGCGGTGAGGTTCGGGGTGCGCGCCAGGAGCGCGCGCGCGCGGGTTGCGTCCATGGCGGGCGAGCATAAGCGAAACGCCGCGCCACCCTAAGGTGGCGCGGCGCTTAACGCTGCGAAGTCGCTAATTTACCCGCCGCGGGGCGGGCCGCACGCTCAGGGGCTGCGCACCACGTCGCGCACGTGCACGGTATCGGAGGCGCCGACGATGAGCCCGTAGCTCATGCGGTCGAACACCTTGAACACCAGCAAGGTGGCGGTGCGCTCGTCCGGCAGCTTCACCTTGGGGGCGAACGAGGAGGTGCTGGCGATCGCATCGCCGCGGCTGCCGCCGCCGCGATACATGTCGCTCACCACATCGCCCGCCGAGTCGACGGCGAGCACGTTGCCGGGCTCGAGGCCGTGGCGCTTGCCGCGGTTGATCGCGACCACTTCGAACTGTCCGGCCAGATCCGTGCCGTTCATCACGGCCATGATGCGTCCGCGGACGTCGCTCGCGGGCGCGTGCAGCTCGAAGTTGACGGGCGTCGCCTCATCGGAGGCCGTCACCAGGCGATCTCCCGCGACGGTCTCCATCGCCGGTTCGATCAAGAGCGCCTTGGCGGGAGTGCCGGGGCGCTCGACCAGCGCGGTGGCGGTGTACACGCCCTCGTAACCGAGCAGCGCGTTGTCGTCGGGGTCGCGCAGCTCGTCGCCGACGTGCATGACGGCAAAGCGCGCGTTCTGCTCGGCGGTGAGGTTGCTCACGTACACCTCGATGCCGGAGCCGCCCACCTGGTGCATGTCGCGGAAGGCGAGCACGTAGGGCGCGGTCTTGATCTGCTCGCGGTCGAGCACCGTCGGGTGCGAGAGGAATCCGGCGATGGAGGAATAGGGAATGGTGGGGATCGCCGCATCGAGCGCGGTGCTGCGCAGCCGCGGGTCGAGCCGCACGGCATCGAGGCGCGCGGCGCCGGCCTGCGCGACCGTCACCTGCGGACTGCCGTTCGCGCCGTAGGCGAGCGCGAGCGTGTCACCCGGGTAGATGAGGTGCGGGTTCGGGACCTGCGGGTTGATGATCCAGACCTCGGGCCAGAGCCACGGGTCCTTGAGGTACATCGAGGCGATACCCCAGAGCGTATCGCCGCGCTTGACGACGTAGCTCTTCGGGGCGCTCGCATTCACGGCGCTCGCGGGCACCGCGGCGGTGGCCTGGGCGGGTGCGGGCGCGGCGGCGGTCTCGGAACCCGAGGCTGCGATCGCCGCCTCGGTGGCCGTCATGTCCGGCGCCGCGGCGGTCTGGGCGGCCGGCGTACTGACCGCGGCCGCGGGCGCCGCGGGCGACGCCGCCGGCGGGGCGGTGTCGGGGGAATGATGAAAGAGAGTGCACCCGCTGAGCGTCAGTGACAGCGTGAGCACGCCCGAAGCCAGTCGGGCTCCAAGTACTTGATTAGAGACCATCCTCCGCTCCTCTTCCCGCGAGGTGGGGCACACAGCAAGCGCCCGAGATTCTAATTGCTATACTGGCATGCCGCCCGTTTGGCAGACGAATAATGTCAAAATCGTGCGCTGGATCACGGGCTGTGGCGGCCCCATATACGGCGAAATCATGGCTTTAAGAACCATCCTGGAGTTCCCGGACCCAAGGCTGCGCACGCGCGCCCGGCCGGTCACGGAATTCAACGCCGCCCTGGGCAAGCTCATCGAGGATCTGCTCGAGACGATGTATGCGGCACCGGGGATCGGGCTCGCCGCCACCCAGATCGACGTCCATCAGCGCGTCATCGTCATCGACGTCTCGGACGCGCGCACGGAGCCGCTCGCCCTCATCAACCCCGAGATCCTCGCGCGCGAGGGCGAGGAGAGCACCGAGGAGGGCTGTCTCTCGGTGCCCGGGGTGTACGACGACGTGAAGCGCGCGGCGCGCATCCGCGTGCGCTCGCAGGACCCGGGCGGCGCAACCCTCGAGCGCGATTACGACGGGCTGCTCGCGGTGTGCATCCAGCACGAGATGGATCATCTCGAGGGGAAGCTGTTCGTCGACTATCTGTCGGACCTCAAGCGCGAGCGCATCCGCAAGAAGCTCGAGAAGGAGCGCAAGGAACGTTCGGGGCGCGCGGCCGTGGGCGCCGCCGGCGCACACCGCGCGCTGTGAAGGTCTAGGCTTGCGCGTTGCCTTCGCCGGCACGCCTGAATTCGCGCTGCCAGCGCTCGAGGCACTGCTCGGCGCCCACGACGTCGCCGGCGTACTGACGCAACCGGATCGCCCGAGCGGGCGCGGCCGCGCGCTCGCCGCCTCCCCCGTGAAGAGGCTCGCCGTCGCGCGCGGCCTCGCGCTGCTGCAGCCAGCGACGCTGCGCGATCCGGCGGTGCTCGCCGCGCTCGCGGCGTGGCAGCCCGAAGCCCTCGTCGTGGTCGCCTATGGGCTCATGCTGCCCTCCGCGGTGCTCACGCTCCCGCGCCTGGGCTGCATCAACATTCACGCCTCGCTCCTGCCGCGCTGGCGCGGCGCGGCGCCCGTGCAGCGCGCGATCCTCGCCGGGGACACGCTGACCGGCGTCACCCTCATGCAGATGGATGCGGGGCTCGACACCGGTCCCGTGCTGCTGACGCGCGAGTGGCCGATCGGCGCCGGCGATACCGGCGGCTCGCTGCTCGCGGCTCTCGCGACCCTCGGCGCCGCCACGCTGCTCGAGGCGCTCGCCGGGCTCGCGCGCGCAGCGCTCACGGCACGCCCGCAGAGCAGCGAGGGCATCACCTATGCCGCCAAGATCCTCAAGGCCGAAGCCCCGCTCGACTGGACCCACGATGCGATGAGCCTCGAACGGCAGGTGCGCGCCTTCCTGCCCTGGCCGGTCGCCGAGACCACGCTCGACGGGGAGCGCCTGCGGATTCATGCCGCCGCGGTTTTCCCGGATGAATCTCCGGCGATTGTGCATCTAAAATCTCAAGAAAATGAGTTATCTGGGACGATCGTCGGCTTACACGACGGGTTCCTGCTGGTGCGATGCGGTGGTGGGGGCTATTTGGGCCTGCAACGAGTCCAGAAGGCCGGTGGACGAGTCATCGAGGTGGCCGAGCTCGCCCACAACCTGAAGCTCGCGGGCCGGCGCCTTGGCTAGGACCCGCTGGGCCCCAGGCGCCCCGGCTCTCGCCGGTGCGGCCCGGGTCGTCGCGGCCGTGGCGCTGCAAGGCCGCTCGGCCGATGCGGCGCTTGCGGCACAAGACCTTGCCGCGGAGCGCTCCGCGGTGCGCGCCATCGCGCTCGGGACGCTGCGCTGGTATCTGCGGCTCGCGCCCGCGGTCGAGTCGCTGCTCACCCGCCCTGGGGGTCTCGCCCCGGCGATCCGCGCACTCCTCATCGCGAGCGCCCACCAGGTCGAGTACTCACGCAACGTCCCCGAGCTGACGGTGGATGCCGCCGTCGATGCCGCGCGCATGCTGGCTGGGGAGCGCGCCACGTCGCTCGTGAACGCGGTGCTGCGCCGCTTCGTCGCCGAGCACACCGCGATCCTCGCGCGCCTGGACGCGGATCCGGCGGTGCGCACGGCGCACCCGCAATGGCTGATCGGCGAGCTGCGCCGGGCCTGGGGCGAGCGTACCAACGGCATCCTCGATGCCGACAACGCCCATCCGCCGATGACCCTGCGTGTGGACCTCTCGCGCAGTACCCGGGCGGACTATCGGCGCCGCCTGCTGAATGCTGGGATTGAATCGCAAGAGATACAGTGGTGCGAATCCGCTCTGACTTTGGCGCACCCGGTATCCGTTGAACAGCTACCCGGCTTCGCGGAGGGCCTGGCCTCAGTGCAGGACGCGGGGGCGCAGCTCGCTGCGGCACTCCTCGCGCCCGAGGCTGGCATGCGGGTGCTCGATGCCTGCGCCGCGCCGGGCGGCAAGACCGGCCATCTGCTCGAGCGGCTCGGGCAGGGCGCGGACCTCACGGCCGTCGACGTCGAGGCATCGCGGGTCGCGCGGCTGCGCGAGAACCTGGCGCGCCTTCACCGCGAGGCGCACCTTGTGGTCGCCGACGTGCGCGAGCCGGAGGGCTTCTGGGATGGACGGCCGTTCGAGCGGATTCTGGTGGACGCCCCGTGCTCCTCGACCGGGGTCATCCGCCGCCATCCGGATATCAAGCTGCTGCGCCGTCCCGGCGACCTTCCCGCGCTCGCCGCCGGGCAGCTCGCGATCCTCGGCGCGGCGTCCCGGATGCTCGCCCCCGGAGGCCGGCTGCTCTACGGCACCTGCTCGGTGCTGCCGGTGGAGAACGAGGACGTGGTGGCGCGCTTCCTCGAGGCGCACCCGAATCTCACTGTCGCCAAAATGCCGCGCGCGGCCTCGATCGCTCCGGGAGCCCTCGACCGCAGCCCGGGCGTCCAGCTGCTTCCCGGGGCAGAGGCGGGGACGGACGGCTTCTATTATGCTTGTCTCGAAAAGACAACGGCCGGAACCTGAGCAGTCCCCCTAAGTCCACCGTCGAGGCCAGTCGTTGCATCCATGCTACGCGGCGATCCAACAAGGGACGCTTTGACCCGGCGCCGTCTGCTCGCGGCGGCTTGCGTGCTGGCGGTCGGCGGAGCCTGGCTCCCCGGCCCCACGCTCGCCGATGCGCTCGACGGCGTCCTCGAGGTGCGCTCGGCCTACGTGAACATCGACCACGGGGTGTTCCTGCTGCACGCCCGGATCGAGTACCCGGAGGGCGTCGCGATCCGTAACGCCCTGCGCGAGGGCATCACGCTCGACTTCGACGTGGACGTGCGCGTCGATCGCGAGCGGCGCCTCTGGTTCAACGCCAACATCGTCGACCTGACGCTGCACCGGGAATTGAGCTACCACGCGGTGAGCGACCGCTACGTGGTGCGCGACGTGCGCAGCGGCGATCAGGACACCTTCGCGACGCTCGACGAGGCGCTCGCCTCCCTCGGCCGGGTGGACGCCTGGCCGATCCTGGTCGAGCCGCAGCTCGACGGCGGCAACTACACCATCAGCGTGCGCGCCGGGGTGCGCCGCGGCAGCATGCCCGCCTCGCTCCGGGCGCTCATGTTCTGGACCAACGACTGGGCACGGCAGAGCGAGTGGTACACATGGACGCTGCCGGCGTAGGCCGCCACAGGCGCCGCCGCGCCGGGTTCAACGCCGTGGCGCTCGGGGTGTTCTGGGCGGTGATCGGCATCGCGGCTTTTCTGCTGCTCGCCAAGAGCGTGCAGAACTCCGCGGAGTTCGAGCGGCTGCAGACCTGGATCCTGCTGCTCAACGTGTGCGCCGTGCTGGTGCTCACGGTGCTCGTGGTGCGCAAGCTCTGGCGGCTGGTGCGCGACTATCGCGCGCACGTGCCCGGATCGCGCCTCACGGCGCGGACCGTGGCCATCTTCGGCGCGCTGGTGATCGCACCGCTCCTCATCGTGTATCTGTCCTCGCTCGAGTTCCTGAACCGCGGCATCGACAGCTGGTTCACGGTCGAGGTGCGTCAGGGTCTCAATGACGCCGTGGTGCTGTCGCGTGCGGCGCTCGATCTGCGCATGCGCGAGTACTCGCAGCGCACCGAGGACCTGGCGCACTCGCTCGAAGGCGTCGCGCCGGGCGGCGTGCAGGCGCGGCTCGATGAGGCGCGTCACGTGGACGGCGCGCTCGAGGTGGCGCTCTTCGGCCCGCAGGGGCGCATCATCGCCGCGAGCCTCGAGCACCCGCTCGAGTCGCTGCCGACGCAGCCGCCGCAGGATCTGCTGCGCCAGGTCGGCCAGCATCTGCCCTACGTCAGCCTCGAGCCGCAGGCCGGCGGCCGCTATCTCATCCGCACCGGCGCGGCGCTCGCCACCTCCGCCGCCAGCCACGACCCGCGCTTCGTGGTGGCGATCCACCCCGTGCCGGCGCAGCTCGCCGCGTTGTCGGAGGCGGTGCAGGGCACCTACTCGCAGTACGGCAACCTCGCCGCCATGCGCGAGCCGCTGAAATACAGCTTCCGCCTGACGCTCACCCTGGTGCTGCTGCTCGCGATGCTGGCCGCCATCTACGGAGCGATCTTCTCGGCGCAGCGCCTGGTGCGCCCGGTGCAGGACCTGATCGAGGGCACGCGCGCGGTCGGCAAGGGCGACTTCGCCACGCGCCTGCCGCTCCCCTCGCGCGACGAGATGGGCTTCCTGGTGCACTCCTTCAACGACATGACGAAGCGGCTGCGCCGCGCGCGCGCCGAGGCGCAGCAGAGCCAGGAAGCGGTGGAGCGCGAGCGCGAGCGGCTCGCCATCATCCTGGCGCGCCTCTCGACCGGGGTGGTGGCGATCGACCGCAACATGACGGTGCGCATGGCGAATCAGGCGGCCGGGGCGATCCTCGGCACCGAGCTCTCCGCGGCCACCGGCAAGCCGCTGCCCGAGCTCGCCGCCGGCAACGAGCGGCTCGGGCAGTTCGTCGGTGCCCTCGCGGTGCGCTTCGCCGCCGGGCGCGAGGAGTGGCGCGAGCAGCTCGATCTCGACTCGAGCGCCGGCCGCCGCACGCTCATGTGCGCCTGCACGCCGCTGCCCGGGGAGGACCGCGACGTGGGCTTCGTGATCGTGTTCGACGACATCACGGCGCTGCTCGCGGCGCAGCGCGACGCGGCCTGGGGCGAGGTGGCGCGGCGCCTGGCGCACGAGATCAAGAACCCGCTCACCCCCATCCAGCTCTCGGCCGAGCGCATGCGCCGGCGGCTCTTGAGCGGCATGAGCGAGCGCGACGCCGAGATCCTCGAGCGCGGCACGCGCACCATCGTGCAGCAGGTCGAGACCATGCAGCAGATGGTGAACGCCTTCAGCGAGTACGCGCGTGCACCGGAGATGCAGATCACGCGTTTCAGTCTCAACCAGCTGGTGACCGAGGTGGCCGACCTGTACCGCTCGCAGGACTCGCGCGTGCGCATCCGCCTCGACCTCGACCGTCATCTCGAGAGCCTCGAGGCGGACCGCGGCCGTGTAAGGCAGATCCTCAACAACCTGCTCACCAACGCGCTCGAAGCGCTCGAGGGCGTGGCGGCGCCCGCGCTCGAGATCGCGACCCGCCTCGAGCGCACCGGCGACGGCGACTATGCGAGCGTCACCGTGGGCGACAACGGACCGGGATTCCAGCGCGAGCTCCTCGGCAGGGTGTTCGATCCCTACGTGACCAGTAAACCGAAGGGCACGGGTCTTGGGCTCGCGATCGTGAAGAAAATCGTCGAAGAGCACGGGGGTCGCATCGATGCCGACAACCGTCCCGAGGGCGGCGCGCGCGTGCGCGTGGTGCTGCCGGTCAAAGACAGTACCCGCTCCGCCGCCGGCGGTGCGCGCGAGCGGCGTGATCAGTTGCGGAGGGAAAGAGCGTGAGCAATCCACACATCCTGGTCGTCGATGACGAGGCGGACATCCGCGGACTGCTGAAAGAGATCCTCTCCGAGGAGGGCTATGAGGTGGACGTCGCGGCCAATGCCGCCCAGGCGCGCGCCTCGCGCGCCCGGCAGGTCCCCGACCTCGTGCTGCTCGACATCTGGATGCCGGACGTCGACGGCATCACGCTGCTGCGCGAGTGGTCGACCGGCGCCACCGACGGCTGCCCGGTGGTCATGATGTCGGGCCACGGCACGGTCGAGACCGCGGTCGAGGCGACGCGCCTCGGCGCCTTCGACTTCGTCGAGAAGCCGCTGTCGCTCGCGAAGCTGCTGCGCACGGTGGAGCGCGCGCTCGATGCCGGCCGGCGCCACCGCCAGTCGGGCAAGCTCCTGGGGTCCGCGCTCGGTGCGCCGATCGGCAAGAGCCGCATCATGCAGCAGCTGCGCGCGGAGCTGCAGCAGTTGGCCGCCAACCCGGCGCCGCTGCTCCTGATCGGCGAGCCGGGCTCCGGCCGCGAGGCCTTCGCACGCTACGTGCACGAGCATGGGCCGCGCGCGGCGGCACCCTTCATCACGGTGATCGCCGGGACGCTGCGCGAGGCGGATGCGGAAGCCCGGCTCTTCGGGCGCGAGGAGCCGGGCGGGGCGCGCCACGAGGGTCTGCTCGAGCAGGCGGGCGGCGGCACGCTCTTCCTCCACGAGGTGGAGGATCTGCCGCCCGCGGTGCAGCGGCTCCTCTACGGCGTGCTCGAGTCGGGGCACTACACGCGCCTCGGCGGCACCGAGCCGCTCACGCTGCGCGCGCGCGTCATCTCCTCCGCGCAGCCGGGCATCGAGCAGCGCGCCGGGAGCGAGCTGCGGCGCGACCTGCTGGCGCACCTCAACGTGCTCGTGATGCGCGTGCCGCCGCTGCGCGAGTACGCCGAGGACGTGCCGGAGCTCTTGCGCTACCACGTCGATCGCGTGGTCGACAGCGACGGCCTGCCGTTCCGGCGCTTCAGCGTCGCGGCGCAGAACCGCCTGCGCAATTACCCCTGGCCGGACAACGTGCGGGAGCTGCGTCACCTGGTGCATCGCCTCCTGATCCACGGCGGGAGCGAGGAGATCCGCCTCGAGGAGATCGAGCGCGAGCTCGCCGTGCAGGCGCCGGCGGACGAGCCGCTGGTGAAGCAGGACCTGCTGGCGTTGCCGCTGCGCGAGGCGCGCGAGCAGTTCGAGCGCGCCTATCTGCAGCAGCAGCTGCTGCTGTGCAACGGCAAGGTCGGGCAGCTGGCCAAGCGCGTCGGCATGGAGCGCACGCACCTCTACCGCAAGCTGCGCTCGCTCGGCGTGGATTTCAGGAACATCAGCGACGACTGAGCTTGGCGCCGGCCTCGATCGCAAGAAATGTCTTTCGGGGCCGCCGTGAATCCATCCCTGGAGGCTGCGGGCGCGGCATCCCTGCCGCGCACGCCCCCGAAAG
>JAGWMP010000331.1 GCA_028871705.1 Gammaproteobacteria bacterium | reverse complement strand
GCCGCGCCGTCAGCCGCGCGGCGCGCGCCGCGGCGGCCGCCCGCGCCGCCCGGATCGCCGCCCGGGCGCTGCATCTGCACGCCGGCCAGCGCATCGCCGTATACGCCGCCCTCCCCGCCGAGCTCGACGCCGCGCCGCTCATCGCCCTCGCCCGCAGCCGCGGCTGCCGCGTCTACCTGCCGTGCATCGACCGGCGGCGCGTGTCGCGCGCCATGCGCTTCGTGGAGCTCGGTGCGACGCTGCGCGAGAACCGCCTGGGGATCGAGGAGCCCGCGGACGGCCGTGTGCTGTCGGCCCGCTGGCTCGATCTGGTCTTCCTGCCGCTCGTCGGCTTCGACCGTCAGGGACTGCGGCTCGGGAGCGGGGGCGGCTTCTACGACCGCGCCTTCGCCTTCCGGCAGCTGCGCCGCGCGTGGCACAAGCCGCCGCTGGTGGGCTTCGCCTATGCTTTTCAGGAGGTCGAGCGCCTCGCCGCGGCGCCGCACGACGTGCTGCTGGACGCGGTGGTCACCGATGAGGGGTTCATCCGATGCGCTACTGGCTGATGAAGACCGAGCCGACCACGTTCGGCATCGAGCAGCTCGCCGCCGCGCCGCGCCGCACCACCGGCTGGGACGGCGTGCGCAACTACCAGGCGCGCAACATGCTGCGCGACGAGATGAAGAAGGGCGACGAGGCCTTCATGTATTACTCGAGCACCGAGGTGCCGGGGATCGTCGCGATCATGGAGGTGGTGCGCGAGGGCTATCCGGACCCGACCGCCTTCGAGCGCAGGCATCACCACTACGATCCGGACAGCGATCCGAAGAAGCCGCGCTGGTTCATGGTCGACATGCGCTTGCAGCGCCGTCTGAAGCGCGTCATCACGCTGGAAGAGCTGCGTGCGCACGCCGGCAAGGAGCTCAAAGGCATGGCGCTGCTGCGTCCGGGCAACCGCCTCTCGATCACGCCGGTGGAGAGCGCGCAGTGGAAGTTCATTCTCTCGCTCGAGTCGCGCGCGGCGGCGAAGTGAGCGCACCGCGCGCGCGTCGCACCGCGCGCTCGATGAGTCGCGGCGCGCTGCGCGCCTAGCACACTTCACTCGCGCTCGCTTGTAATTTAGATTCGCGTGTATATACTCGGACCCCGGACTAACCCGTCACATTCACTTTGGAGAGCCAACATGGCGAAGGCAAAGAAGAAGGCCAAGAAGAAAGCCAGCAAGAAGAAATAGGCCTTAACTCGGCGGTCGCGCAAGTGGCCACCGAGTCGTATTCGAGGACTGTGCCCGCGCAAAAGCGGGCACAGTCGTTTTGGGTTCCGCTGATTGCCTGCGGGGAACGAATGACGGCGGACGGCGACACGAAGAAACGGCGTGCAGCGCAGGCGGCTCTCGCGCTGGTCACGGACGACTCGATCATCGGCATCGGCACCGGCTCCACGGTGAATCTCTTCATTGACGCGCTGGCGCGTCTGCCCCACCGGCCGCGCTGTGCCGTCTCGAGCTCGGAGGCTTCGAGCGCACGGCTCGCGGCGGCGGGTATCGAGGTGCGCGACCTCAATGAGGTCGGTGAGCTCGGCCTCTACGTCGACGGCGCCGACGAGGCCACCGCGGCGCGGCATCTCGTGAAGGGCGGCGGCGGCGCGCTCACCCGCGAGAAGATCGTGGCCGCCGCGGCCCGGCGCTTCGTCTGTATCGTCGACGATACGAAACTGGTGAAGACCCTGGGGCGCTTTCCGCTGCCCATCGAGGTGATTCCCATGGCGCGCATGCTGGTCGTGCGCGCGCTCAGCGCCCGCGGCGGCCGTCCGCTGTGGCGCGAGGGGTTCGTCACCGACAACGGCAACCACATCCTGGACGTCCATGGGCTCACGATCGCCGACCCGGTGGCCCTCGAGCGCGAGCTCAACCAGATCACCGGGGTCGTGACGGTCGGGCTGTTCGCGGCGCGGCCGGCGGACGTGCTGATCGTCGGGACCGCAGAGGGCGTCGAGACCCGCTGACTAACGCAGATTGCCGGCGACGAAGTCCCAGTTGAGCAGCTGCCAGAAACCCCTGAGATAGGCGCTGCGATCGTTGCGGTGATCGAGGTAATAGGCGTGCTCCCACATGTCGCAGGTGAGCAGCGGCGTCTGTCCGTCGCGCAGCGGCGTGTGCGCATTCGGTGTCGTGACGATGCGCACGGCGCCGGAGCGGTCCTTGACGAGCCAGGCCCAGCCCGAGCCGAAGACGGCGATCGCCGCCCCGGCTGAACTCGCTCTCGAGCGCCTCGAGGCCCCCGAAGCTGCGTAGAGCGGCCTCGAGCTCCCTGCCCGGTGCCT
>JAGWMP010000330.1 GCA_028871705.1 Gammaproteobacteria bacterium | reverse complement strand
GCACCGCGGCCTGACCGCGAGGTGCGCGCGCCGCCGGACGCTAAAGTCTGGGGCGCGTGTGCCGCTAAAGCCACGCTCTCCCGGATTTTTCGGCGCCGCCGCCCGGGAGTGCTGAGGCCCTCTTTGGGATCTGTGAACCAGTAGCGAGCGCGAGATGAGCAAGACGGTACGCAAGACCCGGTCGCCGGGCGCAAAAGCAAAAAGCCCCCGGCAGGCCGCCGCGGTGTCCGGGAAGCTGTCGTATACGGATCTGGCCGGCCAGATCGCGGCGATCCGCCGCTCGCAGGCGGTCATCGAGCTCGCGCTCGACGGCACGATCCTCTGGGCGAACGAGAACTACCTCAAGGTGTTCGGCTACACGCTCGATGAGGTGCGTGGCCAGCACCACCGCATCTTCGTGCCGCCCGCCGCCCGCGAGAGCGCCGAGTATCGCGCCTTCTGGGAGAAGCTCGCGCGCGGCGAGCCCCAGTCGGGGCGCCAGCGCCGCTTCCACAAGGAAGGGCGCGTGGTGTGGATCCGCGCCAGCTACAACCCGATCGCCGATGGCGCCGGCAAGCTCGTCAAGGTGGTTGCGCTGGCGCAGGACATCACCGAGACCATCCGCAAGTCGACCGAGTACGAGGGCGAGCTCAAGGCGGTCAGTCACGCGCAGGCCGTCATCGAGTTCGCGCCCGACGGCACGATCCTCACGGCCAACGAGAACTTCCTCAAGGCGGTCGGCTATACGCTCGAGGAGCTGCGCGGCAAGCATCACGGCGTGCTGCTCGATCCCGCGCAGCGCGAGGCGGCCGAGTTCCGCGCCTTCTGGCAGCAGCTGGCCCGCGGCGAGGGCGCGGCCGGACAGTACCGGCGCATCGGCAAGGACGGCCGCGAGGTGTGGCTGCAGTCGACCTACAACCCGATCCGCGACATGGACGACCAGACCTTCAAGGTCGTCGAGTACTCGACCGACATCACCGAGCGGGTGCGGCAGAACGCCATGAACGCCGCCTTCAAGGGCGCGCTCGACAACCTGTCGGCGAACGTGATGGTGGTGGATACCTCGCTCAACATCATCTACCTCAATCACGCGATGCGCGAGATGATGAGCGCCGTGCAGGACGACTTCCGCCGGGACCTGCCGCAGTTCGACGCGAGCCGCCTGCTCGGCGCGAACATCGACAGCTTCCACCGCAATCCCGCCCACCAGAGGAACCTCCTGGCGGGACTCGACAAGACCTTCAGCTCGCAGATCACGATCGGCGGACGCAAGCTGCGCATCAGCGCCAATCCCATGGTGGACGCGGGCGGCAAGCGTCTCGGCACGGTGCTCGAGTGGGCCGACCGCACCGTCGAGCTCGGCATCGAGGCCGAGATCAAGATGCTGGTGCAGAGCGCCACCTCCGGCGATCTCACCCAGCGCATGGACCTCGGCGGCAAGTCCGGCGTGTTCGCCGAGATCGGCAAGGGCATCAACCAGCTCACCGAGAACATGAGCGAGGTCGTGAGCATCGTGCAGGCCGCGGCGACCGAAGTGTCGCGCGGCGCGGTCGAGATCTCCCAGGGCAACGCGGACCTGAGCCAGCGCACCGAGGAGCAGGCGGCGAGCCTGGAAGAGACCGCTTCCTCCATGGAGCAGATGACCTCCACGGTGAAGCAGAACGCCGACAACGCCAGCCAGGCGAGTCAGCTCGCCACCGCGGCGCGCGATCAGGCCGACAAAGGCGGCAGCGTGGTCGGGCAGGCGGTGCGCGCCATGACCGAGATCAACGATGCCTCGAAGAAGATCGTCGACATCATCGGCGTCATCGACGAGATCGCCTTCCAGACCAACCTGCTGGCGCTCAATGCGGCGGTCGAGGCCGCGCGCGCCGGCGAGCAGGGGCGCGGCTTCGCGGTGGTGGCGAGCGAGGTGCGCAACCTCGCCGGCCGCAGCGCCACCGCGGCCAAGGAGATCAAGGGCCTGATTCAGGACAGCGTCCGCAAGGTGGAGGAGGGCTCGCAGCTCGTCACCCAGTCGGGCCAGACTCTCGATCACATCGTGACCGCCGTGAAGAAGGTCAGCGACATCGTCGGTGAGATCGCCGGCGCGAGCCGCGAGCAGTCGGCCGGCATCGACCAGGTCAACAAGGCCGTCGTGCAGCTCGACGAGATGACGCAGCAGAATGCCGCGCTCGTGGAGCAGGCCTCGGCGGCCAGCCAGTCGATGGCCGATCAGGCCAAGGCGCTCAACCAGATGATGGAGCGCTACCAGGTCTCGGCGCAGGCCCAGGCGGCCGCGGCGGCGCAGGCCTCGGTGCGCCGCGGAGCCGCGGGCCCGAAGAAGGCCGCA
>JAGWMP010000001.1 GCA_028871705.1 Gammaproteobacteria bacterium | reverse complement strand
AGCCGCGCGCCGCTGCGCCGCTCCATCCCTGCCCCGCCGCCGCCAGCCGCTCGAGCAGCGGCGCCGGCCGCCAGCGCGCCCCGCGCAGCGGCGCGAGCCGCCGCATGGTCTCCACCACGCGCGTGAGACCCGCCTGCTCGGCCCAGTACATGGGCCCGCCGCGCCAGGCCGGAAAGCCGTAGCCGTTCACGTACACGACGTCGATGTCGCCGCTGCGCAGCGCGATCCCTTCGGCGACGATCTTTGCGCCCTCGTTGACCAGCGGGTGCAGCAGGCGATCGAGAATCTCCTCATCGGCGATCTGCCGGCGCCGGATGCCGAGGTCCCGCGACACGCCCTCGATGAGGGCGAGCACCTCGGGATCGGCATGGCGTGTGCGGCCCTCGTAGCGGTAAAACCCCTTGCCCGCCTTCTGACCGAGCCGCCCCGCCGCCACCAGCCGCTCGAGAATCGGCGAGAAGCGCTCGTCGGGGGGGAGCTTGCGGCCCTTGCGGATGAGGAAGCCGACGTCGTTGCCGGCGAGGTCGCGCACCGCGAGCGGGCCCATGGCGAAGCCAAAGCCTTCCATCACCCGGTCGATCTGCTCGGGCGTCGCGCCCTCCTCGAGCAGGAATTCGGATTCGGAGCCGTAGTACATCAGCATGCGGTTGCCGATGAAGCCGTCGCAGTTGCCGGCGAGCACGGCGACCTTGCCGAGGGTCTTGCCGAGCGCCATGACGGTGGCGAGCGTCTCGGGCGAGCTCGCCGTGCCGCGCACGTTCTCGAGCAGCTTCATGACGTTCGCCGGGCTGAAGAAGTGCGTGCCCACCACCTGCTGCGGCCGCGCGGTCGCCGCGGCGATCGCATCGATGTCGAGCGTGGAGGTGTTGGTGGCGAGAATGGCCTGCGCGCCCGCGACGCGGTCGAGACGCGCGAACACCTCCCGCTTGACCTGCATGTCCTCGAACACCGCCTCGATGATGATGTCGGCGCTCCCGAGCGCACCGTAGTCGGTGACCCCCTGGATGAGCGCCAGCGCACGCTCGGCGCGCTCGGGCGTGAGGCTGCCGCGCGACACCGAGGCGGCGTAGTTCTTGCGGATCAGCGCGAGACCGCGCTCGAGCGCCTCCGCCGACACCTCCAGCAGCCGCACCGGGATGCCCGCGTTGGCGAAGCACATGGCGATGCCCCCACCCATGGTGCCCGCGCCGATCACCGCGGCGCTCGCGATGCCGCGCGGCCTCACCTCGGGCCCGACGCCCGGAATCCGCCGCGCCTCGCGCTCGGCGAAGAACAGGTGGGTGAGCGCGCGCCGCTGCGGGCTGTCGCGGCATTCGATGAAGCAATCGCGCTCGAAGCGAAACGCCTCGGCCTTCGCGCGCGTGCAGGCCGCCTCGATGCAGTCGATGATCTTCCAGGGCGCCAGCTGCCCGCGGGCGCGCGTGGCGAGCTTCTGGCGAAAGGCGCTGAACGGCGCGCCGCTCACCTCGCGGATGCGCTCGTCCACATCGCTCGCCAGGCGCAGCGGCCAGCCTTCGCGCACGGCCTGGCGGGCGAGCCCGGCGGCGGCGGTGACGGCATCCGCGGCCAGCGCATCGACGAGCCCGAGCGCGTGGGCGCGCGCCGCCGGGAGCTGCGCGCCGGAGGTGATCGCATCGAGCGCCGCCTCCGGTCCGGCGAGGCGCGTGAAGCGCTGCGTGCCGCCCGCCCCCGGAATGAGCCCGAGCTTCACCTCCGGGAGGCCGACGCGGGTGGCGGGCGTCGCCACGCGCCAGTGGCAGGTGAGTGCCAGCTCGAAGCCGCCGCCGAGCGCGTTGCCCTCGAGCGCTGCAACCAGCGGTTTGCGCATCGCCTCCATGCGCGCCTGCACGTCGAGGATCATCGGCGCCTTGAGCGCGAGCCCGGAAGCGATCTCGTTGATGTCGGCGCCCGCGGGAAAGGCGCCGCCGGCACCGGCGATCACCACGCCCACCACGGCCGGATCGGCCGCCGCGCGCTCGAGTCCCTCCATCAGGCCTTCGCGCACGGCGAGGCTCAACGCGTTGACCGGCGGATTGGCGATCTCGAGGATGGCGACGTCGCCGGCGAGGCGGTAGTTGACTGCGGACACGCGCTGCTCTCCTCAATTCCTCTCGAGCCGCGCCTGCCTGAGGGCGGCGCCCCGGAACCCGGGCATTGTACGGACTTGAATTACACTTGGCCGCATGGACAGCGTGGATGTGGTGGTGATCGGCGCGGGGGTGGTCGGGCTCGCGGTCGCGCGGGCGCTCGCTCTGCGCGGGCGCGAGGTGCTGATCCTCGAGGCCGCCGAGCGCTTCGGCAGCGGTGTCAGCTCGCGCAACAGCGAGGTCATCCACGCCGGCATCTACTACCCGCGCGGCTCGCTGCGGGCGCGCCTGTGCGTCACGGGACGCGACCTCCTCTATGCCTACTGCGCCGCGCACGGCATCCCGCATCGTCGCTACGGCAAGCTGATCGTGGCGGGCACGGCGGCCCAGGCAGCGGAGCTCGAGCGGATCCGCGCCGGTGCGCTCGCCAACGGCGTCGAGCTCACCGCCCTGAGCGGTGCCGCGGCGCATGCACTCGAGCCGCAGCTCGAGTGCGCCGCGGCGCTGCACTCCCCGCTCACCGGGATCATCGACGCCCACGCCTACATGCTCGCGCTGCTGGGCGAGGCCGAGAGCCACGGGGCGCAGCTCGCCTGCGAGAGCGCCGTCACGGCGGTGGCGCTGCGCGAGGATGCCTTCCTCATCGGGGTGAACGGCGAGGCGCCGGCGCTGCGGGCACGGGCGCTGGTCAACAGCGCCGGACTCGATGCCCCGGCGGTGGCGCGTCTCATGGATGGCTTTCCACCCGCGCGGGTTCCGGCCGCGCACCTCGCCAAGGGCAGCTACTTCACCCTCGGCGGCCGCTCGCCGTTCAGCCGGCTCATCTATCCGCTGCCGGTGCCGGGCGGACTCGGCGTGCATCTGACGCTCGACCTCGCCGGACGGGCGCGTTTCGGACCGGACGTCGAATGGGTGGCGGAGCGGCGCTACGAGGTGGACCCGGCGCGCGCGGCGAGCTTCTACAGCGCGATCCGCAGCTGGTGGCCGGCGCTGCCCGACGGCGCGCTCGAGCCCGGCTATTCCGGCATCCGCCCGAAGATCACCGGGCCCGGAGAGCCGCAGGCGGACTTTCGTATCGACGGGCAGACCGCGCACGGCGTGCGCGGCCTGGTGCAGCTCTACGGAATCGAGTCCCCCGGACTCACCAGCTCGCTCGCGATCGCGGAGCTGGTGGCCGGGATGCTCTAGAGAGTGGTGGCAGCAGCGGCCGCCGGCTCAGCCGGTGGGCTCGGCCTCCACCTGGATGGCGAGCTTCACCTGCATGTTGAAGCCGTACTTCTCCCCGTAGTTGATGCCGTAATCGGCACGGTTGAGCGTCGCCGCGGCATCCGCGCCGCAGCGCTCCTTCTTCGACATCGGCGTCATCTTGCAGAGGAAGCTTTTGATGGTGAGATTCAGCGGCTTGGTCACGCCGTGCAGCGTCAGCTCCCCGTGCGCCTCGGTGGGCGCGCCGTTCTTGAAGTTGGTGAGCGTGCCCTTGTAGACCGCGGTCGGGTACTTCTGCACGTCGAACATCTCGGCGGACTTCGCGTGCTCGTTGAGCTTGGGATGGCCGAAGTCGATCGAGGACGTGTCGACCGTGATCTCGACGGTGCCGGTTCCGGCCGCCTTGTCGAGCACGATGGTGCCGGAGGAGCTGTCGAACTTGCCGCGCCACACCGACATGCCGCCGAAGTGATCGGCCTCGAAGCTCGGGTAGGTGTGGCCCGGATCGACCTGGTAGGTGACCGGCGCGGCGAGAGCGGAGCCCATGGCGAGACTCGCCACGGCGACCGGTAGCGCAACTTTTATCACGGATCCTCCGACGTTGCTCAGGTAAGGGGCGGCTAGCCTACGCCCTCGCCCGGGGCCGCGGCCACTCTCCTTTATAGGGAGTCAGCCGGCGAGCGGGTGCGCCTTCAAGCCGAGCGCCCGGGCGACCACTCCGTGGGTGATCTCGCCCCCGTGCACGTTGAGTCCGGCCGCCAGTCCCGCATCGCGCTTGAACGCCTCGCGCCAGCCGAGATCGGCGAGCGCGCGCGCATAGGGGAGCGTCGCGTTGGTGAGCGCGAACGTCGAGGTGCGCGGCACCGCGCCCGGCATGTTGGCGACGCAATAGTGGATGATCCCGTCCACGATGAAGGTGGGATCCGCATGCGTCGTCGGCCGGCTGGTCTCGAAGCAGCCGCCCTGGTCGATGGCGATGTCGACCAGCACCGCCCCCGTCTTCATCGACTTGATCATGGCGCGCGTGACGAGCTTCGGCGCCGCTGCGCCCGCCACCAACACGGCGCCCACCACGAGGTCGGCGTCCTTCACCAGCTTCTCGATGGTCTCGGTGGTCGAGTAGGCGGTCTGGATCGACGATCCGAACTGCACCGAGAGCTCCCGCAGCCGCTCGACCGAGCGGTCGACCACGGTCACATCGGCGCGCAGCCCCACGGCCATCTCCGCCGCGTGCGTGCCGGAAACTCCGCCGCCCAGGATCACGACGCGCGCCGGAGGCACGCCGGGAACGCCGCCGAGCAGGATGCCGAAGCCGCCCTGCGCCTTCTGCAGGCTCGCCGCGCCCACCTGGATCGACATGCGGCCGGCGACCTCGCTCATCGGCGTCAGGAGCGGCAGCGAGCCCTTCTGGCCCGTTACCGTTTCGTAGGCGATGGCGGTGGCGCCGGACTTCATCAGCGCGCGCGCCTGCTCCGGATCGGCCGCGAGGTGCAGGTAGGTGAACAGCACCTGCCCGGGGCGCAGCATCGCGCACTCGACCGGCTGCGGCTCCTTGACCTTGATGATCATGTCGGCGCGCTGGAACACCTCGGCGGCGCTCGCGGCAATGGCGGCGCCTGCGGCGCGGTACTGCGCATCGTCGACGCCGATGCCGAGCCCGGCCCCGCTCTCGACCAGCACCTCGTGCCCCGAGCCGGTGAGCTCGCGCACCCCCGCCGGTACCAGCCCGACCCGATACTCGTGAACCTTGATCTCGCGCGGAACCCCGATGCGCATGGCGAATCTCCCCCGTTCTTGTGCCTTCACCGAGCCGGGAGGATTTAAGCGCAGCGCCGGGCGCGCGCGTTTGCGTAATCCCGGCCCGGAACGCCGCCGGTATGGCAGAATCCGTCTTTAATCTCTTATTTTTAGAAGGATTCTTGCGCCATGGAGCTCGACCGCTACGATCGCGCCATCCTGCGCCTGCTGCAACAGGACGCGCGCACCACCAACTCGGCACTCGCCTCGCGGGTCAGTCTGTCGGAGTCCGCCACGCTGCGCCGCGTACGCGCGCTCGAGGAATCAGGGTTGATCGAGGGCTACACGGCGCTGGTCGATCAGCAGCGCGCCGGATTCCCGGTCAACGTGTTCGTGAGCATCACGCTCGACCGCCAGAGTCAGACAGGACTCGAGGCCTTCGAGAGCGCGGTACGGGGCGTGCCGGAGGTGATGGAGTGCTATCTGATGACCGGCGAGCACGATTACCTGCTGCGGCTCGTGGTCACCGACCTCGCCGACTTCGAGCGCATCCACAACCAGCATCTCACGCGGCTGCCGAGCGTGGCGCGCGTGCAGTCGAGCTTCGCGATGCGCACCGTGACGCGCTCGCGCTCGCTGCCCGAGAGATGAGCGGCGCTCAGCCTCGCGCCGGCGCATAGGCGGGCAGCGCCCGCGCGAACTCGCGCAGCGCACCGATCCCGCTGGCCTCGGCGCCGCGGCGCCACTCGTTGAGCTGCGCCAGGGCGCGGCTCGCCGAGGCCTCCTCCCACGCCTGCTGCAGTCCGTCGCGATATTCGATCACGTGGCGCAGCACTTCGTAGCGCTCGAGGAGCTCGCGCAAACGCCGCCGCGCCTCCTCGGCGAGGAGCGTGGGATGGCGGATCAGCAGCTGCGGCGCGATCGCCGGTAGCGTGCCCTGCGGCTCGCGGCGTTTGAGCTCGCGGCAGACCGGCAGCACCACGCGCCGCGCGTAGTCGCGCAGTACGTGCATGCGGTTGGTGAATAGCGCCTGCACCGTGTCGGCGTCGAGCTCGCGGCGGCGGCGCTCGAGATGCGGCCGCGGCGCAACCCAGCGCACCTGCGCCAGCCCGAGCGCGCGGAACAACCGTATCCACAGCCAACCGACGTCGAGCTCCCAGCGCTGGACCGCGAAGCGCGCCGAGCGCGGGAAGGCATGGTGATTGTTGTGCAGCTCCTCACCCCCGAGCAGCAGCGCCCACGGCACGAGGTTGGTGGCGGTCGATGGCATCTCGAAGCTGCGATAGCCGACCGCGTGGCCGAGTCCGTTGATGACGCCGCCGGCGAAGAATGGCTGAGCCGAGAGGTGCACGGCGATCATGATGATGCCGGGAACGCCGAACAGCACGAGATGCGCGAGCACGAACAACGCGATGCCGACGAAGGCATGGCGGCTGTAGACGTGCCGCTCGAGCCAGTCATCGGGGGTGCCGCGGCCGTAGTTGCGCAGCGTGTCCGGATCGCGGCCCGCCGCGCGATAGAGCTCGAACCCCTCGAACAGCACGCGCCTCAACCCGAACACCACCGGGCTGTGCGGGTCGCCTTCGCGATCGGCGCAGGCATGATGCTTGCGGTGTACGGCCACCCACTCGCGCGTCACGGCGCCGGAGCTGAACCACAGCCAGAAGCGAAATACGTGCCGCAGCGCCGGGTGCAGGATCAGCCCGCCGTGCGACTGGTCGCGATGCAGGTAGAGCGTGACGCCGAGGAACATCGTCTCGATGGTGACGAAGGTCACCAGCACGTATCCCCACCAGGGCAGCTCGATGAGACCGTACGGGGAGAGACTCATGGGTTCTCCGTCGGATTCTTATGGTTAGTGTGGCGGCGTAGGGTACGCAATTCCGTGAGGTCGGGCGACTTTTTCGCCCCCCGGCGCCGTCGGCCGTCACGCTTTCTAAGCGTCGAGGACGATCTTGCCGATGTGGGCGTCGGACTCCATCAGCTTATGGGCGGAGGCGGCATCGGCCAGCGGGAAGCGCGCATGGATGAGCGGCTTCAGGCGCTTGGTGGCGAACAGCGGCCACACCTGCTGGCGCAGCGCCGCGGCGAGCCGCCCCTTGCTCTCCACCGACTGCGCCCGCAGCGTCGAGGCGCTGATCGTCAGCCGCTTCACCATCAGGGGGCGCAGATCGATCTCCGCCTTGGCGCCTCCCTGGTGGGCGATCACGGCGATGCGGGCGTTGGTGGCCGCG
Source organism: Gammaproteobacteria bacterium (assembly GCA_028871705.1). Classification (GTDB taxonomy): domain Bacteria; phylum Pseudomonadota; class Gammaproteobacteria; order Steroidobacterales; family Steroidobacteraceae; genus 13-2-20CM-66-19. The sequence continues at coordinate 50,845 of JAGWMP010000001.1, read as the reverse complement.
GCGGCGATGTTGCGCGCGACGTAATCGCCTCCGACCATGTCGAGGATCACGTCGGCGCCGCGTCCGTCGGTCGCGCGCAGCGTCGCCTCGACGAAATCCTGCTCGTGGTAGTTGATGGCGTGATCGGCGCCGAGCTCGCGGCACGCGGCGCACTTGGCGGCGGTGCCGGCGGTGACGATCAGGCGCGCGCCGAAGGCCTTGCCAAGAAGGATCGCGCTGGTGCCGATGCCGCTCGCGCCGCCGTGCACCAGCAGCGTCTCACCGGAGCGCAGCCGTGCCCGCTCGAACACGTTGAACCATACGGTGAAGAAGGTCTCGGGCAGCGCCGCGGCCTCCTCGAGCGACAGCTGGGTGGGTGCCGGCAGGCACTGCACCGCGGGCGCCGTGGCATATTCGGCGTAGCCCCCGCCGGCGAGCAGCGCACACACCCGCGCACCGAGCGCCGGGTCGGTCACGCCTTCGCCGACCGCCACCACCACGCCGGCGACCTCGAGACCGGGAATATCGCTCGCGCCGGGGGGCGCCGGATACAGCCCCTTGCGCTGCAGCACGTCGGGGCGGTTGACGCCCGCGGCCGCGACTCGGATCAACACCTCGCCGGCCTTCGGCTGCGGGAGCGGACGGCGTACCGCGCGCAGCACCTGTGGCGGGCCCGGCTCGCGGATCTCGATCGCCGTCATGTTTACCGGCAGCACCCGCGAATGTTGCGTTGGCGCGCGCTCGCGCGTCAACCGGCGGGTGTGACCGCCGTCGGCGCGGTGTCAGGGCTGTGCCCGCTCCTCGGTCGCCGATGCTCCCGGCCCATGTCCGCAGAACCGCTCGCGCAGCCGCGTGCGCTCCTCGGGTGTCAGGCTCTCCCAGCGCTCCCGCCACGCGTGCCGGTGCCAGTGCCCGTGGGCCCCGCGCCAGCCGCGCAACCCGCCGAACAGGATCCGCGACAGCACCAGCAGGGCTAACGCCTGCCAGTAGCCGATGAGCGGCCCATGGAACAGCGCCGGCACGACGTAGTTCCACAGGAGCATCACGGCCCAACTGAACACCCCGACGAAGACCACCACGGCCGCCGCGATCGCGACCCCCCTGGCCACGCCCCTCACGACCCAACCTACCGGATTTCTCACAGCTCTCTCCTCGATAAACCGAATTGTTGACCGATAGTCCGCGGCGCCCGTCACTCCGCCAGCCACTCGTCGTAAACCGTCTGCAGGTGCGCGCGCAGCTGGCGCACCGCATAGCGCTTGCGCGACAGCAGCGTGTTGATGCTGACGCCCGAGCGTTCCGCCAGCTCCCGGAACGTGAGTCCGTCGAGCTCCTGGGCGATGAATACCTCGCGTTGCTCGGGCGGCAGCGCGGCGAGCGCCGCCTCGATCTCTTCCAGCAGTACCGCGCGCATCGCCGCGGTCTCCGGCGTGCCGTCCGCGGCCGGCAGCAGCTCCTCGAGCATCCGCTCCTCATCGGCATCCACCGCCTGCTCAGCCAGGGGCAGCGGACGCTTGCGGCGGAAGCGGTCGATGATGCGGTTGCGCGCCACGCGCATGAGCCAGGCGCCGGCCTGTTCGATCGGCTGCGCCAGGCGCTCGGCGGCGACGAGCTCCGTGAGGGCCTCCTGCAGGATGTCCTCGGCCTCGCTGGCATCGTCGATCCGCCGCCGGATGAACCGCAGCAGCCGGTCGCGCTCGCGCAGCACGAGGGCGGCGATCTGCCGGTCCTGACTCATGCGGTTGCTGATCGCGACGGCGTCCATCTCCACGAGAGAAGACGCACCAGGGCGGGGGAATATTGTCGGCCCGACACGCGGCTCGAGCGGCGGCGGCGTGCCGGACCGTCAGGCGCCGGCGGCGCTGCCCTGCACGGCGAGGGTCCCGGAACGGCCCGCGACGGTTCCGGCTTCGATGCTGCAGCGCGGCAGCGCGGTCAGGTCGAGCTCAGCCATATAGGTCGCAAGATCGGTGAGGCGGGCCCCCCGGGCCCGCCACTCGCGCAGCAGCCGCTCGAAGGATGCGAGGTAGGCGCCGCCCTCGAGCTCGGCGTGCAGGGTGAACACCTGGTCGCGCTGACCCTCGGCCGCGGTGAGCGCGAGCAGATGATCCACGGGGTCCTCCCCGCCGAGATCCTCGCGGCCGATGAGCTCGTCGAAGGTCGGCAGCGTCGTCGGCAGCTGCGGGACGGGGTCAGCGCCGGCCCCGTGCGCCGGCAGGAAGGGCGCGCGGCCCCGCGTGTCGGAGGCATAGCGGAACCCGAACTCTCCCTCGAGCGCCGGCACGAAGCGGTTCATCTGCCAGCCCGCCGCCCCATGCACCGCGGCGGACCGCCCGAAGATCTCGGCGAACTCATTCGCCGCGAGCGCCAGCTCGCGGCGCGTCCACGGCTCGCTCGCGCGCGCCACGCCATCCTGCCAGCGGATGTGGTCCCAGGTGTGCACGCCCACCTCGAACCCGCGGCGGGCGATCTCCCGCATGACGGAGCCGCAGCGCCGGCCGATGCGCGGCCCCGGGAGCAGCACGCCGTAGAGCAGCGTCTTCAAGCCGTAGTGCTCGAGCACCGAGGTGCGCTTCACCTTGCCGAGGAAGCCGCGGCGGAACACGCGTTTGATCGCCCGGCCGGTGTGGTCCGGCCCCAGGCTGAAGAGGAAGGTGGCCCGCGCATCGATGCGCTCGAGGAGGTCCGCGAGCCGCACCGCACCCTCGCGTGTCCCGCGAAAGGTATCGACGTCCACCTTGAGGGCGATGAGCGCCACGGGACCCGTCAGCCGAGCGGCACAGGCCGCGTGCCGAGGGATTGCGCAACGCGCCCGAGGTCGAGCGGCCCACGCGCATCCGCCGCGGCGAGGATCTGCACCACACCGCCTCCACCGCAGGCGGCGTAGACAGAGCCGCCGGCCCCGAAAAGCCACGCGCCGGCCCGCGGCGCCGGCCGCTCGCTCAGGCGCGTGCGGTGGATGTCCCAGCGCTCGCCGCCGACTTGCGCAAAGGCGCCCGGGAACGGCGGTGCGACGGCGCGCACCAGGTCGTGGATCTCCCGCGCCGGCCTCGTCCAGTCGATCCGCCCGTCCGCGGGAGTCCGCCGCCCGAAGTACTCTCCGGGGAGAATCGGCTGCGTCCGCCGCGGTGCGGTGCCCGCGATCAGCTGCGGCAACGAGCGCACGAGGATGCTTTCGGCGGCGACGGTCACCTTGGCGAACACCTCGCGTGCGTCGTCATCGATGAGGATCGGAACGGCGAGCTGGTCGACGATGTCGCCGGCGTCCGCCCGCTCCACCATGTAGTGCAGCGTCGCGCCGGTCTCGCGCTCGCCCTTGAGAATCGCCCAGTTGACCGGTGCCCTGCCCCGGTAGCGGGGCAGGAGCGAGCCGTGCATGTTGAGCGCGCCGCGCCGCGCGGCGCGCAGCAGCGGTGCCGGAAGCAGCGAGCGGTAATAAAAGGAGAAGAGGAAATCGGGCTCGAGGGCGGCGAGCCGTGTCGCGAGCTGCGGCAGCGCAGCCGTCGCGGGCGTCAGCGTCTCGAGTCCGTAGTCCGCGGCGGTCTGCGCCACGCTCGCGTACCAACGGTTCTCCTGCGGATCGTCGGCCACGGTCACGACCAGTGGCACCTGCACGCGCGCCGAGAGCAGCGCCTTCAAGCAGCGGACTCCGACGTCGTGGTAGGCGAAGACGACGGCCGTGGGGCCGCTCACTCCTGCCCTCCTCCCGCGCGCTGCACGGGCGGCGGCGGCAGCGCCGTGACCTCCGCGGCGATCTCGGAGCGCCGGCGCTCCGGCAGTTCCGCCGGCCCGGTCTCGCCGCCGAGGACCGCGCCCACCAGATAGCGCGGGCGCTGGCGCACCTGCTCGTAGATGCGGCCCACATATTCGCCCACGACCCCGAGCCCGAGCAGCGCCATGCCGATCAGGAAGAAGGCGATACCGAACAGCGTGAACACGCCCTCGGCCTCCGGTCCGACGATCAGGCGGCGGATGGCGAGGTAGGCCACGAACGCGAGTGACAGGACGGCGATGACGATGCCGCTCATGGAGAAGAACTGCAGCGGCGCCACCGAGAAGCCGGTCATGAGGTCGAAATTGAGGCGGATGAGCCGCAGCAGCGAGTACTTCGACTCCCCGACGGTGCGTTCGGCATGCGCCACCTCGATCTCGACCGGATGGCGCGCGAAGGTGTAGGCGAGTGCCGGCACGTAGGTGCTCACTTCGGTGCAGCGATTCACCGCGTCGATGACGCTGCGGTCGTAGCCGCGCAACATGCAACCCTGGTCGGTGATGCGGATCGAGGTGGTGCCCTCGCGCAGGCGGTTCATGAGGCGCGAGGCGGCCTTGCGCCACAGCACGTCCTGACGGCGCAGGCGGATCGTACCGACGTAGTCGGCGCCCGCGTCCATCGCCGCGACCAGCTTGGCGATCTCCTCGGGCGGGTTCTGCAGATCCGCATCGAGAGTGATCACATAGCGGCCGCGGGTGTAGGTGAAGGCGGCGAGGATCGCGCGATGCTGGCCGGCGTTGCGCGCCAGCACCACCACGCGCGTCACCTCCGGACGCCGCTGGTACTGCTCGCGCAGCGCCGCCACCGAGCCATCGGCGCTGCCGTCGTCCACGAACACGACCTCGTAGCTGCGCCCGAGCGCATCGAGCGCCGGGTACAGCCGCGCGAACAGCTGCGGCAGCCCCTGCTGCTCGTTGAATACCGGGATGACGACCGACACGTCCGGGTTCATTTGCGCGCTCCGCGCAGGATCTCGTTCACCGCCCTGACCACCCGCTCGACGTCGGCGAGCTCCATGCCGGCGTACAGCGGCAGCGTCACGGTCTCGCGCCCGATGCGCTCGGCGTTGGGGAACTGCCCCTCGCGGTAGCCGAGCGCCCGGTAGGCGCTGAAGGTGTGGATCGCCGGGTAGTGCACGCCGACGCCGATGCCGCGCTCCTTCATCGCCTCGATGAAGGCGAGCCGCGTGATGCCGGGCTCGGCGAGCGGCAGCAGCGGCGTGAACACGTGCCAGCTGTGGCCGACGTCGCCGCGCTCCGGCAGCCGCACCGGCGCCTCCGTGCCCCACAGCTCGAAGTAGCGCGCCACCAGCACGCGCCGCCGCGCGTTGAACTCCTCGAGGCGCTTCAACTGCCCGAGGCCCACCGCCGCCGCGACGTCCGACAGGTTGTACTTGCCGCCGGCGATCAGCGTGTCGAAGGAATCGGGCCCGGACTTGACCTGGCCGTGCCAGCGGTGGAGCTCGATGCTGCGCAGCTCCGCGGCGGAGCCGCCCGAGATCGCCCCGCCCTCGATGCTCGTGATGTTCTTGTTGGGGTGGAAGCTGAACACCACCAGGTCGCCGAAGCTGCCGATGCGCTTACCGCGCCACGAGGAGCCGATGGCGTGCGCGGCGTCCTCGATCACCCGCAGGCGGTGCCGGCCGGCGATCGCGTACAGCCGCTCCATATCCACCGGCAAGCCCGCGAAATGCACCGGCATGATGGCGCGGGTGCGCGGCGTGATGGCCTCTTCCACCTGGCCGAGATCGAGGTTGCGGGAATCCAGCCCCACGTCCACGAACACCGGCCGGGCACCGACCCGCACGATCACGTTGGCGGTCGCGACGAAGCTCAGCGCCGGCGTGATGACCTCGTCCCCCGGCCCGATGCCGCAGGCGAGCAGCGCCATCTCGAGCCCGGCGGTCGCGGAGGTCTGGCTGCGTACCGGCCGGCCGCCGAGGTAATCCGACAGCGCGGTCTCGAACGCCGCGACCTTCGGCCCGGAGGCGAGCCATCCGGAGCGCAGTACCTCGGCCACCGAGGCGATGGTCTCCTCATCGATGGTCGGCCGGGTGAAGGGCAGGAATCTTTCCACGGGCTTTACCGTATCGTTCATGAGCGTGCCACCACGACCACTCCCAGCACGATGATGCCAATGCCGGCCACGCGCTGCACGTTGGGTACCTCGCCGAGCAGCCACCAGGCGAGTCCGATGTTGATCACGTAGCCGAGCGACAGCAGCGGGTATGCCTGGCTCACCGGCACGCGCGACAGCCCGACCAGCCACACGATGACGCTGAGCCCATAGGCGAACAGCGCGTACCAGAGCGGCGGGACGCTGAGGAGCTCGAGCCCCCGGCGCCATACGCCGCTGTCGGTCGCGAGTAGCGGCCCGGTCACGCGCGTGGCGGCCTTGAGGCCGAGTTGGGCGAGTGCGTTCAGCAGCACTCCACAGCACAGGATCGAGAAATCGGTCAGTTTCACAGGCGGCTCACTGCGACGGTGTAGTTATCGGCGGCGATCACCCGCCCCGGAAACCCCTGCCGGCGCCAGGCGTCCCAGATGTTCGGGTCGAAGAATGCCACGGCGTCGCGGCTCGCGCTCCAGGCCAGCTGAAAGGCGGTGTTGCTCAGGGACCCCCGGCCGGGCTCGGCGGCCAGCCCGAAGGCGAGCTCGCCCTGGTAGTCGACCAGTGTCAGGGTGCGGCCGAGATAGGGGGAAACCGTCTCACGATACTGGCCGACGCTGTAGAGACGGGTCTCCCGGCCGATCGCCGGGCGCACGGCCGCCACCAGCGCACGCGCCGAGCGCGCCGGCGGGATGACCGCGTAGGCACACAGGAGGCACTGCCACAGGAGCACCGCCGCCAGGGCGCTGGCGGCCGCGGCCCGCGCCGGTGCCAGTCCGAGGCGCGGCAGTGTCAGGACCGCCGCGGCCAACGCGAGCGCCGCGGCCGCCGCGATCCACGCGAGCGCCTCGCCCGGTACGAAGTTATTGCGCCGGGCGCTGTAGATGAGCCCGGCGACCGCGATGAGGACCGTGAGCCCCAGGCCGGCGCGCGCCGCGGTCGCGGCGAATCCGCGCAGGTCCGTGCTGCGGCTGCCGACCACGGCCGCGAGCGGCGGGAACATCGGCAGGATGTAGGGCGCGAGCTTCGACCCCGACGCGGAGAAGAACACGAGCGTCAGGCCGGCGAAGATCAGGAGAAACCGCCGCGGCCGGAACCGCTCCGCCGCAGCCACCGCGCCAGCGGCATCCGGCTCCTCCCGCCAGGCGCTCGGCACGGCGCGCCCGAGCGGCACGAGCCAGGGGAGCACTCCGACCGCCAGCAGCGGCAGGAAGTACCACCAGGGCTCGACCCGCTGGTGCACCGTGGTGAGGAAGCGCGCGAAGTGCTCGTGCACGAAGAAGAAAGTGGCGAAACCCGGGTTGCGCAGCGAGACCGCGACGAACCAGGGCGCGGCAACGGCCAGAAACAGCGCGAGACCGGGCAGCGGGTGCAGCCGCCGCCAGGGACGCGCATCGCGCCCGATGAGGCTATAGAGAATGAGTGCGCCCCCCGCGAGTACCCCGACGACGATGCCCTTCGACAGCACCGCGAGCGCCGCGGCGCCCCAGGCGGCGAGCATCCAGCGCCGCTCCGCGAGCGAGGCCGCCGGCGAGCACTGCCCGCGGGTGAAGGCGAACACCGCCGCCGTCAGCCAGAACGTGAACCCGGCGTCGAGCAGGTTCAGGTGTCCGATCAGTAGAAAATACGGACTCACCGCGAGCGCCACGAGCGCCGCGAGCGCCGCGCCGCGCCCGTAGAGGGACTGCGTCCACAGGAACGTGAGCACCAGGCAACCGAATGCAAGGCCGACCGACCACACGCGCGAGCTCCACTCGCTCACCCCGGCGACCGTATAGACGGCCGCGGTCGCCCAGTACTGCAGCGGCGGCTTCTCGAAGTATTTGAGCCCGTCGAAGCGCGGCGTCAGCCAGTCGCCGCTCGCGAGCATCTCGCGCGGAATCTCGGCGTAGCGGCCCTCGTCGGGGTCGAGGAGCGGGCGCACCGGCGAGGTGGCGAACCAGGCCACCGCCAGGACCAGCCATGCGAGCCACTTCGATCCGCGCGCCGTGCGCGCCTGCGCCGCCTCGCTCGCCATGCGCTGGGCGGCGGACTGAGGCCTAGATCCCGGCGGCGAGCGCCGCCGCGCGCGAGCCAAAGCCCGGCTGCTTCACGTAGTAGTCGATGGTGCGGCGCATGGCGGTGTCCATGTCGGTCGTGGGCTGCCAGCCGAGATCGCGTTTCGCCGCTTCGACGTTCGGCACGCGCACCTGGATGTCCTGGTAGAACTTGCCGTAGTACTCGCCCGCCGTCACGTCGACGATCTGCGTGGCGCGCGCGTTGTCGCGCAGCACCGGGAATTCCTGGGCTATGCGGATGGTGCGCTCGGCCAGATCGCGGATGGAGATGCAGTTGCCGGGGTTGCCGATGTTGAAGATGCGCTGGCTGGCGCGCCGGTTCTCGTTCTCGAGGATGATCAGCATGCACTCGATCGCATCGTCGATGTAGGTGAAGGAGCGCTTCTGGCTCCCGCCGTCGACCAGTTTGATCGGGCGCTTGTAGAGCACGTTCGAGAGAAACTGGGTGAACACCCGCGAGCTGCCCTCCTTGGGCTCCTCGGGGTTATCGAGGTTCGGGCCGATGAAGTTGAAGGGCCGGAACAGCGTGTAGTCGAGGTTGTCGCGCACGCCGTAGGCGTAGATGACCCGATCCAGCATCTGCTTCGAGCAGGCGTAGATCCAGCGCTGCTTGTTGATCGGACCGTAAGTGAGCGGGCTCGACTCCTCGTCGAGCACCGAGTCGGGCGACATGCCGTAGACCTCGGAGGTCGAGGGGAAGATGAGCCGCTTGCCGTACTTGACGCACTGGCGCACCACGGCGAGGTTGGCCTCGAAGTCGAGCTCGAACACCTTGAGCGGATGGGTCACGTACTGTGCGGGATTGGCGATCGCCACCAGCGGCACGATCACATCGCACTTCTTGACGTGGTACTCGACCCACTCCTTGTTGATGGTGATGTCGCCTTCCACGAAGTGGAAACGGTCGTTCTGCGGCAGATCCCCGAGCTTGTTGTCGGAGAGGTCCATGCCATAGACCTCCCAGTCCCGGGTACGCAGTATCGCAGCGGTGAGGGCGGTGCCGATGAAGCCGTTGACGCCCAGAATCATGATCTTCAATGCCATAACCGTCCTCGAACAGCGCGCAGCGGCGCGGCCAGCAAAGCAGAGAATTCTAGCATTTCCGAAGCCTTCCGCGGCCTCCAGGTCCTCATGGTGCGCCGCGCTAGGCGAGCAGCGCCCGCAGCGCGCGCAGATAGCGCGCTTCGAGCGCGCTGCGCTCGACGTGCCGCCCGCCGCTCACACGCTTCACACCCGCACGCCACACGCAGTCGATCAGGCCCCGGTCGCCGGCGAATATCCAGCTGTCGAGGAGCGCGTCCCCGCTGCGCCCGGCGAGTACGGGGTGCGCGGCGTTGAGCGTGACCACATCGCATGAGGCGCCGACGGCGAGCCCCGCTGCGGCCGTCCCGCCCGGGAGGAGCGCCCGTGCGCCGCCGCCGAGCGCCGCCTCGAACAGGCTGCGTCCCGTCGATGTCCCCGCACCGCTCGCAAGCACGTTGCGTGCCTGGAGGGCGAGGCGCTGCGAGTATTCGAGCGTGCGCAGCTCCTCGGCGGCATCGAGCCTGAGATTCGAATCGCTGCCGATGCCCGTGCGGCCCCGGCAGAGGAGGAACTGCGCCGCCGGGAAGATGCCGTCCCCGAGGCTCGATTCGGTGATGGGACAGAGCCCAACGACGGCACCGCGCGCGGCGATCCCGGTGAGCTCGGCGGGCGCGGCGTGGGTCGCGTGCACCAGGCACCAGCGCTCATCGAGCGGGGCATTCGCGAGCAGCCACTCGATGGGCCGCAGTCCGCACCAGGCGCGGCACTCCTCGACCTCGCGCTGCTGCTCGGCGATGTGGATGTGGATCACGCCACTGCCGGCGAGGGACACCACCGTGGCGAGTTCCTCGGGGGTGACGGCGCGCAGACTATGAGCGGCCACCCCGACGCTCGCACCCGCGAGCGGACGCACCGCGGCGCGGCTGCCCTCGACGATGCGGGCAAAGCGCTCCGGATCGTTGAGGAAGCGGCGCTGCCGCGTGCCCGGCGCCGCACCGCCGAAGCCGCCGTGGGCGTAAAGCGTCGGCAGCAGCGTCAGGCCGATCCCGGAGGCGGCCGCCGCCGCGGCCACGCGCCCGGCGAGCTCGGCGGGATCGGTGTAAGGGGTGCCGTCGCGGCTGTGATGCAGGTAGTGGAACTCGCCGACGTGGGTGAAGCCGCCTTCGAGCATCTCGGCGTAGGCATACGCGGCAAGCGCCTCGAGCTCATCGGGGTCGATACGCCCGACGAAGCGGTACATGAGCTCACGCCAGGTCCAGAAGCTGTCGCCCGCGCCGTTGCCCTGGCCGTCGCCCTCGCGCCCGCGGCGTTCGGTGAGGCCGGCGAGGCCGCGCTGGAAGGCATGGCTGTGGAGGTTGCCGAGCCCGGGGAGCGCGATGCCGTGCCGCTCGTCGCCGGCGCCGGGTGCGACGCCGCTCTCGAGGCGTGCGATTCGCCCCCCTTGCACCGCGAGCCGCACGCCGCCTGACCAGCCGCCGGGCAGGAGCGCCGACTCAAACCACAGGGTCGCCATGGCGTACATTATATGGATGATCCCGTCCCAACCCCTGCCATGGCTCGAGGTGACGCGCGGTGCCGCCCCCCTGGTCGTGTCGATGCCGCACACCGGCGCCGAGATTCCCGCCGAGCTCGAGCCGCGTCTGCGGTCGCTGTGGCTGGCGCGCAAGGACACCGACTGGTGGATCGACCGGCTCTACGATTTCGCCCCCGGGGTCGGCGCGACGCTCATTCGCACGCGCATCTCACGCACCGTGATCGACGCGAACCGCGATCCTTCCGGCCGCTCGCTCTACCCGGGACAGGCGACGACGGAACTGTGCCCCACCACCACGTTCGACGGTGAGCCGCTCTACCGCCCGGGGGCCGCGCCCGCTGCCGAGGAGATCGGCGCGCGCCTCACCCGCTGGTTCGAGCCCTATCACCGTGCCATCGCCGCCGAGATCGACCGGCTGCGTCAGCGCCATCCGCGGGTCGTGCTCTATGACTGCCACTCGATCCGCTCGCAGATCCCGCGGCTGTTCGCCGGCGTCCTGCCCAATCTGAATCTCGGCACCCACTCGGGGGCGAGCTGCGCCCCGGAGCTGACGGCGCGCCTCGAGGCGCTCGCCGATGGCAGCGGCTTTACGCGCGTCACCAACGGGCGCTTCAAGGGCGGCTACACCACGCGCCACTACGGCCGCCCGGGCGAAGGTGTGCATGCGCTGCAGATGGAGCTCGCCTGCCGCGGGTATCTGCGCGAGCCCGGCGGGAGCGTGCGCGAGGGCGACTGGCCCTGCCCCTACGACGAGGCGCTCGCTGCCCCGCTGCGCTCGCTGCTGCAGCGGCTGCTCGAGGAGTGTGTGCGCTTCGCGCGCGGCTGACTAGAAGCGCAAGCCGACGCGGATCGGAATGAACTCGGTCGGGGTGTCGGTCTCGATGCGCTCGTAGCGTGCCTCGACGAACCACGACTGACCGTTCGGCAGCGCGAAGTCGATGCCGGCGCCCGCGTTCCACGCAAACCTGGTCACGTCGCTGCTGGCGACGATGTCGCGTCCGCCGCCCGGCCCGCAAAAGAAGACGTCGCAGTAGAAGCCGTTCTGGGTGAGCTCGATGCGCCGGTAACCGAGTCCGACTCCGCCGAGCGCATAGACGTGCACCCACGGGTTGATCGGCATGCGCACCACCCCATCCGCGAACCCGGTGAGGGTCTGCATCGAGCCGTCGTCGATCGGCGTGCCGGTCGCGGCCTCATTGGCGTTGATGAAGCCGCTGGTAGCCCAGGAGCGCGCGTAGTTGACTTCGAAGCGCAACCCGACGGGGACGCCCGGCTGAGGATTGATGTTCACGCCCCCGCCGAACGTGAAGCCGTTGTTGAAATCGCTTGCCGCATCGCCCTCGGTGATGCTGGCGCCGCCGTCCACGAAGAACTGCACCGGCCGGTCCCCCGGGCCCGGGTACTGATAGTTCTGGGCGAGCGCCGGCGCGGCCACGGCGGCGAGCATCAGAGGAGCGGCGACACGCAATGACGTTTTCATGGCTCGGATCTTCCTGTGCTGCGGCTGAATGTGGGCTGAATGCGTCCCTCGCGCGCCGCGGCGCGCGCAGTGACTCATTGGACAGCCGCCGGCTCTAAGGGTTGCGCGCGCGGCGCAGGCGGCGCCGCAAGGCGTCCCGCAAGTCCTGCACCTCGGCGATCCCGAGCGCGGCGGCACACAGGAAGAACGCCGTTGCCGCGCAACCGATGACAAGCGTGAGGCTCGCGAGCTTCGGCCAGAAGTGCTGCGTCGCCCAGTGGGCGAGCAGCAGCTGTCCGCCGCCCCAGGCGATGGCCAGCAACGCCAGCGAGGCGAGCGCCACGCGGCCGAGCAACGCCAGCAGCGCGCGCGACTCGAGGCGGCCCAGGTGCGAGCGCATGAGGAGATAGAGAATGAGGAAGTTGCTGGTGGCGACGCACGCGGTCGAGAACGCGAGCCCGCGATGACCCCAGCCGAGGCGCAGGGTGAAGATCCAGTTGAGGCCGAGATTGAGCGCCACCGCGACGATGCTCACGACCATCGGCGTCTTGCGCCGGTCGATGGCGTAGAAGGCGTTCACCAGCACCTTGAGCGCCGCGTAACCGCACAGGCCGAGCGCGTAGAAGCGCAGCGCGCCGGCCGACTCGGCGGTTTCGTGAGCGGTGAAACGTCCGTGCTGGTAGAGGACCGAGATGATGGGCTCGGCGAGCACGATGAGCCCGATGCTGGCCGGGATCGTCATGAGGAAAGCGAGCCGCATTCCGCGCGCCAGCTCGACGCGGAACGCCCCGTGCTGGCCCGTGGCCGCCATGCGCGCGAGCAGCGGCAGCGCCACCGTACCGAGCGCCACGCCGAACACGCCGAGCGGCAGCTGCATGAGACGGAAAGCCACGGTCAGCCAGAAGGTCGGGCCATCGCCGAGCTGCGAGGCGAACACCGAGTTGATCAGCACGTTCACCTGCGTGGTGCTGGCGGCGATCACCGACGGACCCATGAGGCGCAGGATCGCGCGCACGCCGGGATCGCGCCAATGGAAGTCCGGGTGATAGTGGTAGCCGACGCGCCGCAGCGCCGGCAGCTGTACGATGAGCTGCAGAGCGCCGCCGATGAGCGTCCCGACGGCGAGCCCGAGGATGGCGCGGGTGCCGAAGTGCGGATCGAGCCAGTAGCCGAGCAGTACTCCCGCGACGATCGATCCGAGGTTGAAGAAGCTCGAGGCCATCGCCGGCACGCCGAACACGTTGCGCGCGTTCAGCATGCCCATCGTGAGCGCCGCCAGCGACACCAGCAGGATGAAGGGGTACATGACCCGCGTCAGGGTCACGGTGAGTGCGGCCTTCTCGCCCTCGAACCCCGGTGCCAGCACCGACACGAGCCACGGCGCGAATAGCACGCCGAGCACCGTGATGGCGCTCAAGGCCACCGTGGCGAGCGTCGCCACCTTGTTGGCGAGCCGCCAGGCGGCCGCCTCACCGTGGGTGGCAACCGTCCTGCTGAAGACGGTGACGAAGGCGGTCGAGAGCGCGCCCTCGGCGAACAGGTCGCGCAGCAGGTTCGGGATGCGGAACGCGATGGTGAACGCATCCATGATGCGCCCGCCGCCGAACAGCGCGGCGAAGATCTGCTCGCGCGCGAGTCCCAGCACCCGGCTGCAAAGCACCGCGAGCCCGACGACCCCCGCGGCCCTCGTATCAAGCTTCTCGGCGCGCGCCTCCGCGTCGCCGGGGCGTGGCGCGCCCGTTTCGCCAGGTGACATGCGCCGTCACGGTATCACCTGGCGGGTTGCGGTGCGAGCTAGTGGCCGTGCGCATGCCAGGTGGCGGTGATGCCGATGGTGCGCGGCCGGAACGTGTAGTCGTTCTCCTGCACGGTGGCCGCTCCGGCGGGTTGGCCGAGCGCGTAGTTGGTCACCGTGTGTGAATCGAACAGATTGTCGAGGAAGGCCGCGATCTGCCACTCGCCGAGGTTCACGCCGGCGCGCAGCGAGGTAAAGCTGGTCGACGGCAGGGTGTAGGTGAATGGGTTGTACTGCGCGGTGTCGTTGGGATTCTGCAGGGTAGACAGCCAGGGATTGCGGCTCTCGTACTCCCAGTCGGCGCGCACGAAGGCCGTATGCTGCCCGAGGTTGAAACCGTACTCGACGCCGAGCGCCACGGTGAACGGCGAATTGAGCCCCGGCGCGTAGTCGATGGCCGCCTGCCCGGAGATCGCATCCCCGTTGCTCGACTTGCACGGCACCGCCAACGGGCCGCTCTGGCAGCCGAGCGGGGAATCCTTCGTATAGCGCGCACTGGTGTAGCCGGTGCCGAAATCGATGTTGAGCGGCCCGAGCGCCATCTGCGCCTGCAGATCGCCGCCCCAGGCGACCGCGGTTCCCAGGTTGTCTGTGAACTGCAGTCCGCAGGCACCCGCCACGTACACGCTCTGCTGGATGCTGTCCCACTTGATGTAATAGACGCTGGTCGCGATCCGCAACGAATCGCCGAACAGGTTCTTGGAGCCGATCTCGTAACTCTGCGTCGAATCGGACTTGTAGGTGAGCGGTGCGCCGTTCGGGTAGCCGGCGGCCGCCAGATCCGCGTCGCAGTACGCCGGCAGCGGTGCGTTGCCGCCGCCGACCCTGAAACCCTTGGCGTAGGTGGCATAGTAGAGATCGTTGGGATCGACCTGAAAGGACAGAGTCGCCTTCGGCGTGTTGGGGGTCTCGCTCTGCGCGGCAGTGGCCGGGCTCGGACCGAAGTTCTCGAGGCCATCCGAGTAGTGCGTCATGGTGAACTCGGTATGCGCGACGCGCTCCCCGAGGGTCAGCCGGAACCAGTCGGTAAAGGCGTAGCTCAGCTCCCCGTAGCCGGCGATCTGCCGATCGAAGGTGGTATTGGCGTTGTAGTAGATGTCGCACGCCGGAATCGCCGTGTAGTTGGCGTTGGTCGGACACGAGTAGTACGGACCGTAATAGGCCGGGTCAGTCGGGTCGATCCCGTACAGGTACTGGAAGAACGGGACGATCTGGGTGTCCTTGAGCTCCTCGATGCTGCCTTCCTTGGCGAGCTGCCAGAACGCGCCGATCGTCCAGCGGAGCCTGGAGCTGTCGTCAGCCGACTGCCAGCGCGCTTCTCCCGTATAGCTCTGCTGCGTGTTGGTCATGACGTTGGGCGTGTTGTAGCCGCTGAAGCCCGGGGGCAGGTGGATGCCGCTGCCGTCGAGCAGCGGAAACCACGGGCAGCCGACCGGCGCCCCGGTGGCCTCGCAGCCGACACCGAAGTATTCGCCGGCTGTCTGGTAGTAGCTCAGGTCGTAGACCGTGCCCTGATAGGCGGTGATCTGCTTGCGGTGGAAGTAGGACGCGTTGGCGATGAACTGACTGCCGCCGAGATCCCACTGCAGCTTCACCGCCGGCAGGTAGTACTCGTCGTCATTGGGAATGCGCTCCGGGGTGGCGGTGTTGAACTGCCCCGCGCCCGGATTGGAGTAGGCCGGCCAGTAGGTCGAGTCGTCGTCCTTCTTCTGGTGCTGGTAGAGCATGCTCGGCGTGACGCTGACCGAGCTCGCCGGCTGCCACACCGCCGCCAGGCGCCCGACGAAAGTGCCGCTGCGATTGATGTTGCGGTCCACCACGGCGGCGGAAGTGGGGTCGACGCGGTTGATCCAGCCGCCGTCCTCGCGGTACCAGGCGCTCGCGCGAAAGCCCAGCGTCCCGTCGATGATCGGCGCGCCGTGGGCTATCCCCAGCTCTTCGTTGGGCTGCCCGTACTGCGTATAGGAGACCTCGCTGCGCATGTAGGTGCTCGAGCTGCTGACGCTCGGCTGGGTGAGGATGTAGCGCACGGCGCCGCCCTCGGAGCCGGCGCCGAACAGGGTGCCTTGCGGGCCGCGCAGGATCTCGACGCGCTCGAGGTCGAAGGTCTTCGGCAGCGTGTCGTCGGGGTTGAACCCCACCGAGCGCATCTGAATAGGCGTGTCGTCGATGTAGATGCCGGTCGTGCCGGCACCGCCCGAGGAGGAGATGCCGCGGATCGAGATGGCGTTGGTCGCCGAGTTATCGATCGACACGCCGGGGGTGAACCGGGCCACGTCGAGGAAATCCTTGATGCCCTTGTCGTCCATGTCCGCCTGGGTGAGCGCGGTGACGCTGACCGGGATCTTGCTGAGCGACTCCTCGCGCCGCGTCGCGGTCACCACGATCTCCTCGAGCGGATGCTCGGGCTGGCTCGCGCTCTGAGTGCTCGCCGGTGCGGCCGGCCCGGCCGCGGCCTCCTCGGCGCGCAGGATCCCGGACGGCAGCAGCGCCGCAAAGCCCAATGCCAGTGCGCCCACGACGATCGGCGAATATCCGGATGTATACATAGGCCACTCTCCCCTGTCTTCGTTTTTGCAAACCCTAGGATTGCAGCAGCACCGCGGCGTCCGCATCCCAGCTCACGTATACCTCGTCGCTCCAGTCGATCGCCCACTCCGACGTACGCCGCTCGTTCTGCGAGAACGCCATCACCACTTTGCCGCTGGTGGTCTTGATGTGATAGGTGGAGCGGTTGCCGAGATAGCCGAGCTCCCACACCATGCCGCGCAGCTGGTTGACGCGCGCGCCGCTCGGGGGCTCCTTGCCGAGGCGGATCTTCTCCGGCCGCAGCGCCACCCAGACGCGCTGTCCGGGCGCGAAACGCCCGTCCTCGTCCACCAGCAGCTCGCCGCCGGTCTCGGGGCAATGCACGGTGATCAAACCCGGCTCGCAGCGCGTCACCGTCCCTTCGAAGAGGTTGGTGGTGCCGACGAAGTCGGCGACGAAGCGGCTCGCCGGAAATTCGTAGATCTCGGACGGAGTGCCCACCTGCACCACCTTGCCGTGGTCCATCACGGCGATGCGGCTAGCGAGCGCCATGGCCTCGTCCTGATCGTGGGTCACGACGATGAAGGTGATCCCAACCTTGTACTGCAGGTCCATCAGCTCGAACTGCGTCTGCTCGCGCAGCTTCTTGTCGAGCGCCGACAGCGGCTCATCGAGCAGCAGCACCTTGGGCCGGCGGATCAGTGCCCGCGCCAGCGCCACGCGCTGGCGCTGCCCGCCGGACAACTGATGCGGTTTGCGCGCGGCGACGTGCGTAAGCTGCACCATCTCGAGCGCCTCGAGAATGCGGCTCTTGCGTGTCGCGGCGTCCATCTTCATGCGGCTGATGCCGTAGCCGACGTTGCGCTCGACCGTCATGTGCGGGAACAGCGCGTAGGACTGGAACATCATGTTCACCGGCCGCTCGTGCGGCGGCACGCCGCTCATCGGCACGCCGTCGATGAGGATGCGGCCGCCGGTCGGCTCGACGAACCCCGCCAGCATCCGCAGCAGCGTCGTCTTGCCGCAGCCGGAGGCGCCGACGAGGGCGAACATCTCGCCCTTGTAGATGCTGAGGCTCACCGCATCGACGGCGGTGAAGCCGGCGTAGGCCTTGCTGACGCCGTCGATGACGATCTGCGGCGTGGCGGCGGGATCGAGCCAGGGGCGGTCGGCATTCTGCTTCTGCTGGGTCGCGATCACGGCGCGGCTCCTTCGCTCAGAACTCGGCGGGTGGCGTAACGCGGCGGCGCTCGGGGGCGAAGAACGGCCGCTCGACGACCCGCGCACGCACCACGCGCCGCTCCCACACCAGCTCGCGATTCAGATAGATCTCGGCCCACAGCGTACTCCCGGTCGAGAAGTGCGGTGCATCCACCATGGCGAGCGCGAGGTTACGCTTGGTGGTGGGCGACCACGCCGCGGACGTCACGCTGCCGGCCTGGCGGCGCAGCGCGCGATCGCTATAGAGCAGCGCGTTGTGGGCGGGCTTGGTGCCCTCGATGTCGAGGCCGACGAGGCGCCGGCGGCTGCCGCGGCGCTGTTCCTCGAGCAGCGCCCGCCGCCCGGTGAAGTGTCCCTTGCCGAAGTCGACCAGCCAGGCGAGGCCGAGTTCGAGCGGCGAGCGCTCGGTGCCGATGAACACAGTCCGCTCGCTCGGAATGAAGTCCACGTTCGGCAGCACGAACCCCGCCTCGATGCGCGCGATGTTGAGAGCGCGCGAGCCGATCGCGCGGATGCCACGGGTGCGGCCGGCCTCCATGAGGACGTCCCACACCGCCGCGGCGTCCTTAGGTTGCATCCACAGCTCGTACCCCAGGTCCCCGGTGAAGCCGGTACGCGACACCATGAGCGGCGCATCGCCGGCCGCCGGCACCGTAAAGTTGCCGAGCTCGAAGGGCTTGAGACGTTCGACGCCGGCGACTCCGGCCTTGCGCAGTACGGAGTAGGAGGTCGGACCCTGGAGCGCGAGCGCCGCGACTTCCTCGGTGACCTCGCTGATCGCAACGTCGAAGCCGATCGCCGAGTCGAGCAGCCAGTCGAGCTGCCGCTCGGCGGTGCAGAGGCGATATTCGCCCGCGCCGAGGCAGAAGACCGTGCCGTCGTCGATCAGGTGACCGGCGTCGTTGCACCACACGCCGTAGGCCACGCGCCCGGGGCGCAGCTTGCCGATGTCGCGCGTCAGCAGGCGGTTGAGGAAGCGCAGCGCATCGGCGCCGGCGATGCGGTACTTGACCATCGGCGTCAGGTCGTAGACCGAGGCGGCGTTGCGGATCGCGAAGTATTCCTGCTCCGCGGTCGTGAACACGTCGACCGTGGTATAGCCCGCCCAGGGGATGAAGGCGTCCGACTGCGCGAGGGCACGGGCGCGCGCGTGGAACGGCGTCGGCAGCAGCGGCCGGCGATAGTGCGGTTCGCTGGTCGTCGCCATGCTTACGCCGCCTCTCTCACGACCTCGCGCGCGGCGTTGCGCCCGGCGAGCCCCATGACGCCGCCGCCCGGGTGGCAGCCCGCGCCGCACAGATACAGCCCGCCGACCGGCGCGCGGTACTGCGCAACGCCCGGCACCGGGCGCAGCATGAAGAACTGATCCAGTGCGAGCTCGGCGTGATGCCAGTGCCCGCCCGTGATGCGGAACTCGCGCTCGAGGTCCTCGGGACTCAGCAGCTCGGCGTGCCGCACCTGCGCCCGCAGCCCGGGCGCGAGCGCCGTGAGCGTGTCGATGAGGAGCTCCGTGAAGCGCCGGCGGCCCTCGGCCCAGCCTCCCGCGAGCGCGAAAGGCGCGTATTGAGCGACCACCGAGAGCACGTGGGCGCCCGCGGGCGCGAGCGCCGGGTCGGACACCGTCGGCACGGTGATCTCGAGTATCGGGCTCGCGGAGAATTCGCCGTACTTGGCGTGATTGAAGGCGCGCTCGATGTGCTCGGGCGACGGCGCCCACAGCAGCCGGCCCCTGAGCGCGGCGGGATCGAGTCCTGCGAACCGCGGCGCCGCGTCCAGCGCCAGGTGCAGCTTCGCCGCGAGTCCGCGCGCGCGCAGGTGCACGATGCGGCGCACGAAGCCCGCATCGAGATGCTCAGCTCCGAGGAGGCCGAGGAAGGTGGTCTTCGGGTCGGCGCTCGAGACCACGGCGCCCGCTGCGAGCTCCTCGCCGCTCGCGAGCACGACGCCGGCCGCGCGGTCGTCGCGCACCAGGATGCGCTTCACCACCGCGCCGGTGCGCACCTGCGCGCCCGCCGCGCGCGCCGCACCGGCGAGCGCCTCGGAGAGCGCGCCGAGCCCGCCGAGCGGTTGCGCGAGGCCGCCGCCCTCCTCCCCTGCCGCCGCCAGCCGATAGAGCAGCGTGAAGACCGTGCCCGGCGAGCGCGGTCCGTAGTTGGTGCCGAGCACCGCATCGAAGCCGAGCGCCCCCTTGAGGAGCGGGGACTCGAAGTGCTCATCGAGCAGATCCTGCACGCACATCGGGCCGATGCGCAGGAGCTCCCGCATGTCGCGGCGGCCGAGCGCGCGCAGCCGCAGGCCGAGCCCGAGCAGCGCCGCCCGGTCGCGCCAGCCCGCCGTGCCGAGCCGCGGCGGCGTCGCGCCGAGGATGGGACGCAACCGTGCCGCAAGCCGCGCGAGGCGCGCGCCATAGGCGGGGTACGCGGCCGCATCGTGCGCGGACTGCGCGGCGAGTACCGCCGCGCCCTCGGGACCGAGCGGCAGGTGCGCATCGTCGGCCGACAACGCGGTGGTCGGCAGCTGCGCGGCGGCGAGCTTCAGTCCGTGCGCGCTCAGGTTCAGCTCGGCGATGAGCTTGCCGGGCATCAGATGCAGCAGGTGGGCGCAGGCCGAGACGCGAAAGCCCGGCGCGAACTCGCGCGTCACCGCCGCGCCGCCCACCCGGTCCGCCGCCTCGAGCACCAGCACCGACCGGCCGGCGCGGGCGAGATAAGCCGCGCAGGTGAGTCCGTTGTGGCCGCCGCCGACGACGATGCAGTCGTAGCGCGCGCCGCGCGCCGGCCGCGCCGCACTCACAAGTCCCTCCCGAGGTCGCGCAGGATCTCGCGCGCGGCGTTGGCGCCGGGCGCGCCCATGACGCCGCCGCCCGGATGGGTACTGGCGCCACACAGGTACAGCCCGGCGAGCGGCGCGCGGTACTGCGCATAGCCGGGAATGGGACGGTTGAACAGCAGTTGATCGAAGGTCAGCTCGCCCTGGAAGATATTGCCCTCCGTGAGTCCCACCTCGTTCTCGATGTCCTGCGGGGTGCGGATCTCCGCGTGCAGGATCAGATCGCGGAAGTTCGGGCTGTGGCGCGCAATCGCATCGATCACGGTGTTGCCGAAGGCCTGGCGCTTCTCTGCCGTCCATGCGCCGTCCGCGAGGCGGTACGGGCAGTACTGCACGAACACCGACATGTAATGCTTGCCGTCGGGCGCCATGGTGGGATCGATCTGCGAAGGGATCAGCATGTCGACGTACGGCGAACGCGACCAGCGCCCTTCCTTCCAGTCGTCGTAGCCGCGCTCGAGCATGTCGAGCGTGTCGGTCACGTGCATGTCGCCGCGCGTCGCGGGCGAGTCCTGCGGGATCGCCGGAAAGAGCGGCAGCCCGTCGAGCGCGATGTTGAGCTTGCCGGAGGAGCCGCGGATCTTGAAGTTGCGCACCTGCTCGAGGAACTCCCCCGGCAGCTCCTTCGCCTCGATGCTCTCGAGAAAAGTGCGCTTCACGTCGAGGTTGGACACCACGACCGCAGCGCGAATCTCCTCGCCGCCCGCGAGCACCACCCCGGTGGCGCGGCCGTTGCGCGCGAGGATCCGCTCCACCGGCGCGTCGGCGCGCACCGCGCCGCCGCTCGCCTCGAGCGATGCGGCGAGCGCGCGCGTGATCGCGCCCATGCCGCCGCGGGCGAAGCCCCAGGCGCCGACTGCGCCGTCGATGCTGCCCATGTAGTGGTGCAGCAGCACGTAGGCGCTGCCCGGCGAACGCGGCCCGAGCGCCGTGCCGATGATGGAGCTGCCGGCGAGGTGCGCCTTGACGATCTCGCTCTCGAAGTATTCCTCGAGCATGTCGGCGCAGCTCATGGTGAAGAAGCGCAGCGTGTCGTAGAGGCGCTCCTCGCCCAGGCGGTTGAAGTGTCCGCCGAGCCACATGAGCTCGCGCAGGTCGCGCGTGCGCAACGAGGTGGGATCTGGCGGCGTGCGCAGCAGCAGCGGCTTGATGAAGCGGCAATGGCGCAGCATGTCGCGCACGAAGCGGTCATAGCTTTCCGCATCGCGGCGCGAGTGGCGCGCGAACTCGCGCCGCAGCGCGTCGTGGTTGTCGTAGAGCGCCAGATGACCGCCGCCGCGCATCAGCGTGCAGCCGCCCTCGTAGGGAATGATCTGCAGGCCGAAGCGCGGCAGCTCGAGCGTGCGGATGATCTCGGTGCGCAGCAGACTGCAGACGTACGAGCAGTTCGAGTAGGTAAAGCCGTCATAGAGACTGCGGCTCACCGCCGCGCCGCCGACGTAGGCGTTGCGCTCGAGCACCAGCACGTCGAGGCCCGCGCGCGCCAGGTAGCAGGCGGTCACCAGGCCGTTGTGCCCGGCGCCCACCACGATGACGTCGTGCCGGCTGCGCACGGTGCGCTCGTCAGGCCGGAACCCGGCGGGTCGTGCCGAGGGAGCTCAGGGTGCGGTCGATGGCGATCTCGAAGGCGCCGAGCGTGTCCTTGAGGCACGACTCGTCGTGGGCCGCGGACACGAACCACGGCTCGCGCGAATCCGGCTCGCACAGGATGCACTCATCGTGCAGCACCTTCGCGGTGGCGTCGTAGAAGGTGTAATCGCTCCCCTTCCAGTCGCGGTAGGTGCGCGGCGGATCGTGGGCGAAGTACAGGCCGCTCATGGAGGGGTGGCCGACGAAGCTGTGGGCGATGCCGCGGGCTTTGAGGATCTGGCTCATGCCACTCCTGAGGCGCGTACCGTAGGCGGCGAGCGAGGCGAGCGCGTCGGTCTCGGCCAGGATCTCGAGGGTCTTGGCCGCCGCCGCCAGCGACACCGGGTGCGCGGTGTAAGTGCCGCCGTGGGCCACGCCCTTGCCGAGCTTGCGCATGATGTCCTCGCGCCCGGCGAGCACCGAGATCGGATAGCCGTTGGCGACCGCCTTGGCGAAGGTACAGAGGTCGGCGCGCACGCCGTAGAGCTCCTGCACGCCGCCGCGTGCCACGCGAAAGCCGGTCTTCACCTCGTCGATGATCATCACCACGCCATAGCGGTCGCAGAGCGCCCGCGCCGCACGCACGTACTCGGGCTCGGCGGCGATGCCCAGGCAATTGCCCATGATCGGCTCGACCAGCAGACAGGCGATGCGGTCGCCGTGGCGCTTGAGGACGTCCTCGAGCTGGTTGGCATCGTTCGCCTGCACGAAGTGGGCGAAATGGCGCGTCGCGAGCGGCACGCCCTCGCTGTAGGGGTGCACCTCGGGGTCGCCCACCTGCTGCCACTTGTCCATGGGCGTGTACCACATGGCGGCATCGAAGAGGCCGTGGTAGCTGCCCTCGAGGATCACGTAGTCGTCGCGCTTCGTGAATGCGCGCGCCAGGCGCAGCGCCGCCATCACCGCCTCGGTACCGGAGTTGGAGAAGCGTACGAGCTGCGCGGCGGGCACCATGTTCGAGATGCGCGTCGCGACCTCGTACTCGCCTTCGGTGGAGAGTGCGAACACGCCGCCGACCTTCATGCCCTCGCGGGCCGCGGCGTCCACGCGCTCATCGGCGTATCCCAGGATCGAGGGCCCGTAGCCCATGCGGTAGTCGACGTAGACGTTGCCGTCGAGGTCGGTAATGCGCGCTCCGCGCCCTTCCTTCACGTAGATGGTGCGGTCCTCGCCCCAGTAGCGGAAATTCGACGCCACGCCGAGCGGCAGCCTGGTCAGCGCTCGCCGGAAATGCTCCTGGTTCTTCGTCATGGTTCTCGCCATGGCACTCGCTCCCATAGTGAAGAGGCCGGGACAGGCGACCGGCCGCTGCGGTAACTGACTATATGATCATATAGTTTTTTAGGCTAAAATTAAACAAGCGTATAAATCAGCCCGGGACCGCCGCCATGAGCCCTGCTACCGCCCGCACCGTCGAAGCCCCTCCGGCCACGCCGCCGCATTCGCTGCCGGCCTGGGTGTACAACCACCCCGAGATGACCCGGCTCGAGCTCGAACGGATCCTCAAGCCGAGCTGGCAGATCGCCTGCCACGTGAGCCAGCTTCCGCGCGCCGGGGACTTCGTCACTTACGAGCTCGCCGGGGACAGCGTCATCGTGCTGCGGGATGCGAACGGCGCGATCCGCGCGCTGCGCAACACCTGCCGCCACCGCGGCACGCGGCTCCTCGAGGGGAGCGGGCATTGCACCGGCCGCATCACCTGCCCATATCACGGCTGGACCTATCGCTACGACGGCTCGCTGCTCGCGACGCCGGCACGCGATAGCTTCCCGGACCTCGATCTGCGCGTGCACAGCCTCGGCACCGTGCCGCACGAGACGGCGCTCGGGTTCGTGTGGGTATGCCTCGGCGCGGAGCCGCCGCCGCCGCCCTCGGTGGCCTGGGCGCCGTTCATGGAGGAGCTCGCGCCCTACCGGCTCGATGAGCTGGTGCCGATCCAGCCGCTGTTCCGCGAGGAGTGGGAGGTCGACTGGAAGATCGCGATGGACAACTACCTCGAGTCCTACCACGTGCCGATCGGCCACCCGGGCCTGAATCGCATGTTCACCCCGGACTACGAGGATCAGCGCGGCGCGCCCGGCATCGGCCGCGGCATCAGCTGGATGCGCGCGGCACCCTCGCCGCACTGGAGCGAGCGCGTCTATCAGAAGCACGTGAGTGCGGTGACCGCGCCGCACCTGCCGGAGGGCGAGCGGCGCAGCTGGCGCTTCTACAGCTACCTGCCGAACCATGGCATCGACATCTTTCCGGAGCAGATGGATTTCTTCCAGGTGCTGCCGCGCGGCCCCGGCAAGGCGCTGATCAGGAGCGCCTCCTTCGGACTTGCCGACGACCGGCGCGAGATGCGCCTGGTGCGCTGGCTCGGCAACCGCATCAACATGCAGGTGAACAACGAGGACCGCGAGCTGTGCGAGCGGCTGCAGCGCGGCATCGCCGACAGCGCCTACCGGCCGGGGCCGCTCTCGACGATCGAGACCTGGATGCTCGAATTTCACAACCTGCTGCGCGCGCGCATCCCCGAGGTGCGCCTGCCCAGCGCGCCGGTGCGCTTCGCTTGAGCCAGGCGCGCACCGCGGCCCGCATGGCGGCAGCGGCCCCGAGCGCCGCCGCCGCGGACGATGCGCGGCGCACGCGCGCCCGGCAGCGCCTGATCGAGGCATGCATCTCGGCGCTGCATATCTACGGCCCCTCGCGCACCACGGTAAGCCGGGTGGTCGCGATCGCCGGGCTCTCCCCCGGCATCGTGCGCTTCTACTTCAACTCCAAGGCCGCGCTGCTGGTCGCGGCGCTCGAATATCTCGCCTCCGAGTTCGGCGAGCGGGTACTCAAGCCGGTGACTGCGCTCAAGCATTCCCCGGTGGTGGCGCTCGGGCTGCTGGTCGAGCTCTATCTCGACCCCGAGATCGCGAGTCCGCGCAAGGTATCGGTGTGGTACTCCTTCTGGGGCGAGGCGAGCTCGCGCCAGGAGTACCTCGACATCTGCGGCGGCAAGGACGAGGACTTCGCCCGCCTGGTGCGCGAGCTGGTCGGCACGCTGATCGCGCAGACCGGCGCCCGGCATCTGGACGCCGACGGCGTCGCCCTGGGGCTGATCGGTGTGCTCGAGGTGCTCTGGCAGGGCATCGCCTTCCAGAGCGAGGAGAACATCGACCGGCGCGCGCTGGTGGCGCGCGCCCTCGCCTATCTGCGCTCGGTCTTCCCGGGACAGTTCCCCGGACCCGTGGCGCAGCGCGCGCGCCGCGGGCGGTGAGTACCGGTACGCGCACTTTTCCCGCAGAATAGCGCGCCACGGCCCGAGGCGAAGCGCGCGCATCATGAAAACAGGCGGCACTCCCAGGCGCTGGCTCATCATCCTGCCGCCGCTCGTGTTCCTGCTCGTGTTCTTCCTGGTTCCGTTCGCCTTCGCCTTCAAGATCAGTTTCGCCGAAGCCGCGGCACACGTGCCGCCCTTCACCGACGTGCTGGTGTTCACGCCCGATCATCACCTGAAGATCGCCGCGACGCTCGCCAACTACCGCTACCTGCTGACCGATGAGGTGTACGGGGTCGCATACCTCTTCTCGCTGCGCACCGCCTTCTTCGCGACGCTCGTGTGTCTGGCGCTCGGCTACCCGATGGCCTACGCGATCGCCCGTGCGCCGCGCGCCACGCAGAGCGTGCTGCTGCTGGTCATCATGCTGCCGTTCTGGACCTCGTTCCTGCTGCGCGTTTACGCGCTCGAGGGCATCATCCGCGACAACGGCCTGCTCAACACGGTGCTGCTGCACCTCGGCCTGATCCACGAGCCGCTGCGCATCATGCGCACCAACCTCGCCGTCTACCTCGGCATCATCTACTCCTACCTGCCGTTCATGGTGCTGCCGCTGTTCGCGACGCTCGAGAAGCT
Organism: Gammaproteobacteria bacterium; assembly: GCA_028871705.1. Classification (GTDB taxonomy): domain Bacteria; phylum Pseudomonadota; class Gammaproteobacteria; order Steroidobacterales; family Steroidobacteraceae; genus 13-2-20CM-66-19. Next base: position 25,023 of record JAGWMP010000001.1, on the reverse strand, counting down.
CGACCCGACGCTGCTCGAGGCGGCCGCCGATCTCGGCAGCACGCCGTGGCGCGCGTTCCGCGACATTACGCTGCCGCTCTCGGTGCCGGGCGTGATCGCCGGCTCCATGCTGGTGTTCATCCCGGCGGTGGGCGAGTTCGTCATCCCCTCGCTCCTCGGCGGGCCCAACAATCTCATGATCGGGCGGGTGCTGTGGGATGAGTTCTTCGGCAACCACGACTGGCCGGTGGCGGCCGCGGTCTCGATCGCATTCCTGCTGCTGCTGGTGGGTCCGATCGCGATCTACCAGTACTACAACGTGCGCCAGCTCGAGGCCTGAAGTCCGGTGGAAAGGCACGGCTCGCTCTTTCCCTTCACGGTGCTGTGCTTCGGCATCGCGATCCTCTACATCCCGATCCTGGTGCTGATCGCCTACTCCTTCAACGCCTCGCCGCTGGTCAACGTCTGGGGAGGCTTCTCCACCGCGTGGTACGGCACGCTGTGGCACAACCGCCAGCTGCTGGATGCGGCGCTGTTGTCGCTCGAGGTGGCGGTGAGCGCCTCCACCGGCGCGGTGATCCTCGGCACGCTGGCGGCCGTCGCCCTGGTGCGCTTCACCCGCTTCCCCGGCCGACTCCTGCTCACCGGCATGGTGAACGCGCCGCTCGTCATGCCCGAGATCATCACCGGCATCACGCAGCTGCTGCTGTTCGTGTCGATGGTGCAGCTCATCTCCTGGCCGCATCGCGGCTTCACCACCATCGTGATCTCGCACGTGACCTTCTGCACCGCCTACGTGACCATCACGGTGCAGGCGCGCCTCGCGAGCGCCGACCGCGCGCTGGAGGAAGCCGCGATGGATCTCGGAGCCGGCCCCGCGCGCGCCTTCCTCGAGATCACGTTGCCGATCATCGCCCCGGCGATCGTCTCGAGCTGGCTCTTGTGCTTCACGCTGTCGCTCGATGACCTCGTCATCTCCAGCTTCGTGTCCGGACCCGGCGCCAGCACCCTGCCGATGGTGATCTATTCGAAGGTCAAGCTCGGAGTGAGCCCCGACATCAACGCGCTCGCGAGCCTCATCGTCTGCGGCGTGGGCGCGCTCATCATCACGGCCGGGTGGCTGATGCGGCGCGCCGAGCGCCGCCGCGCGCTCGAGATCCAGCTCGCGGGACGTTGAACGGCGCGCGATCTCGCGCCCGGCACGGGGCAATGCCCGCCACCGCAGGTGGCGGGCCGATGATCACAATGTCGTCTTGATGCGCGTCCAGGTGCGCGTGCGGATACGCTCGAGCGCCGGCGGCACCTCCTGCGCGTAATAGAGGCGCGCCTCGACCGCGGGCGTCGGATAGATGGTCGGATCGTCGAGGATCCGCGGGTCGACGTACGGGTCGGCCGCGCGGTTGTCGTTGCCGTAGTGGATCTCGTTGGTGATGGCGGCGATCACCTTCGGCTCGAGGATGAAATTGAGGAACTTCAGGGCATTGCCGGGATGCGGCGCATCCGCCGGAATGAGCAGCGCGTCGTAGGTGCCGTTGGCGCCCTCCTTCGGCACGGTGAAGGCGAGATGCACGTCGACCCCGGCGGCGCGTGCCCGGTCGCGCGAGGTGGAGTAGTCGGCGGACCAGGACATGGAGATGCAGAACTCGCCGTTGATCAGGCCGTTCATGTACTCCGAGGAGTCGAAGGCCTTCACGTACTGGCGCACGCTCATCAGCAGCTTCTCCGCCTGCTGGTAATCGGCGGCGCTCTGGCTGTTGGGGTCGAGGTGCAGGTAGTTGAGCGCGAGCTGCAGTACATCCTCGGGGGAATCGAGGAAGGAGACGCCGCAGTCGGCGAAGCGCGCGATCAGCTCGGGCTTGAAGATCAGATCGAGGCTGTCGACCGGCGCGTCGGGCATGCGCGCCTTCACCTGGTCGATGTTGTAGGCGAAGCCGTTGACGGCGTGCAGATACGGCACCGCGTGGGCGTTGCCGGGATCGGCCGCCGCCTCGATGGCGAGCACGTGGGGATCGAGATTCTTCCAGTTGGTGAGCCTGGTGCGGTCGAGCGGCCGGTAGATGCCGGCCTTGATCTGCCGCGCGAAGTAGTCGGTGGAGGTGCTCACCACGTCGTAACCCGAATCCCCGGCCATCATCTTGGCCTCGAGGGTCTCATCCGAATCGTAAGTGTCGTAATCGACCCGGATGCCGGTGGTGCGCTCGAAGTCGGCGATCGTATCCTTGCCGATGTAGTCGGCCCAGTTGTAGACGTGCAGCACCGGCTCCTCGGCGCCGCCGTGCGCTCCGCGCCCGCAGCCGGCGAGGCCGAGGGCGCCGAGCAGCGCCGCGAGCGCGAGGCGCCCGCCGGCGCGCACTAGAGTTTCACCATCACGTGCCGCACCACGGTGTAGTCCTCGAGCGCATAGACCGAGAGATCCTTGCCGTAGCCGGAACGCTTGAATCCGCCGTGCGGCATCTCGCTCACGGTGGCGAAGTGGGTATTGATCCAGGTGGCGCCGTACTGCAGCTTCGCGGCGACCTGCATGGCGCGGCCGACGTCGCGGGTCCACACCGAGGATGCCAGGCCGTACTCCGAGTCATTCGCCCAGCGCACCGCTTCGCTTGCATCGCTGACGCGCGTGACGGAGACCACCGGACCGAACACCTCGCGCTGCACGATCTCATCCTGCTGACGGGCGCCGGCGATCACGGTCGGCTCGTAGAAGAAGCCGCTGCCGGCGCGCTTCCTGCCGCCGGTGGTGACCTCGATGTGCGGCACCGCCGCCGCGCGCTCCACCATGCCGGCGACGCGCTCGCGCTGCCGCTCGGAGATGAGCGGGCCCATCTCCACCCCGGCTTCCTGCTGCGTACCGAGACGGATGGTGCGCACCGCGCTGGTGAGATCGGCCACCAGGCGCTCGTAGATGCGCTCGCCGGCATAGAGCCGGCTGGCCGCGGTGCACTCCTGCCCCGCGTTGTAGAACGCGAAGGTGCGCACTCCGGCCACCACCGACTCCAGATCCGCATCGTCGAACACGATCACCGGCGCCTTGCCGCCGAGCTCGAGATGCGTACGCTTCAGGTTCCCGGCGGCCGCCGCCAGCACCTTCTGCCCCGTGCCGACATCGCCGGTGAGGGACACCATGCGCACGCGCGGGTGTCCGGTGATGGCCGAGCCGACGGGCTCCCCGCGGCCGCACACGATGTTGACGACGCCCGCGGGCAGGAGCTCACGCAGCTGCTCGCCGAGCTTCAGCACCGTGAGCGGCGTCATCTCGGAAGGCTTGAGCACCAGGGTGTTGCCGGCGGCGATCGCCGGGGCGATCTTCCAGGCCGCCATCATCAGCGGGTAGTTCCAGGGGGCGATCGAGCCGACGACGCCGACCGGGTCGCGGCGGATCATGCTGGTGTGTCCCGGCAGGTATTCCCCGGCCGCCAGCCCCTGGGGGATGCGGCAGGCACCGGCGAAATAGCGGAACAGGTCGGCGATCCCGGCATCTCGTCGTTGAGCATCGCGGCGAGCGGCTTGCCGGTATTGCGCGACTCGAGGCTGGCATAGGCGCCCGCCTCGCGCTCGAGCGCATCCGCGATCCTGAGCAAAGCCGCGCCACGGTCGCGCGGCGCCGTTCCCGCCCAGCCGTCGAAAGCCGCCTCCGCCGCCGCCACCGCGGCCTCGACCTGCCGGGCGCTCGCCGCGGCGACCGTGGCGAGCGGCGCACCGCTCGCGGCATCCAGCACCGTCTCCGGGGGACCCTCGCCGCCCACCAGCCGTCCGCCGATCAACATCTGGGTCTGCATCGTTGCGCTCCTCGCAGACGCGGCGCGAGCTTGCCGCGCCACGCCGCCCCGCTATATTATTATCGCCATAATATTACCACGTCATCCGCGCTCAAAGCCCCGGGGGGCCGCCATGAACTCCGACGTCATGATCACCTGCGCCATCACCGGCGACGACACCAAGGTTACCAAGAGTCCGCACTGCCCGATCACCCCCGAGCAGATCGCCGCTTCCGCCGTCGAGGCGGCGCGGGCCGGAGCGGCGATCGTCCACATCCACGTGCGCGATCCGGAGACCGGCGCCTTCAGCATGGCGACCCGGCACTACCGCGAGGTGGTCAAGCGCATCCGCGAGAGCAAGGTCGACGTGATCGTCAACCTCACCTGCGGCATGGGCGGCTACATCTACGTCGGCGACCACGGCCTCACCGACACCCCGGCGCCGGGGAGCGACTTCGTCAGCCAGGAAGACCGCATGCGGCACGTGATCGACCTGTGCCAGGAGGGGCTCTATCGCCCCGACATCGCGACCCTCGACTGCGGCTCGCTCAACTTCGGCGACGTCAACCGGGCCTACGTGTCGACGCCCAACTACCTGCGCAAGGGCGCGGCGATCCTGCGCGAGCTGCGCGTGAAGCCCGAGCTCGAGATCTTCGATACCGGTAACCTGTGGTTCGTGAAGCAGCTCATCAAGGAAGGGCTGATCGACGCGCCGGCGCTCATCCAGCTGTGCTGCGGCATTCCCTGGGGCGTGCCGGCCGACCCAGGCCACCTGCTCGCGATGGTCAACTACCTGCCGCCGGACTGCGTGTGGACCTCCTTCGGGGTGAGCCGCATGCAGATGCCGTGGGTGGCGCAGTCCGTGCTGCTCGGCGGCAACGTGCGCGTGGGGCTCGAGGACAACCTGTATCTCAGTCGCGGTGTCTACGCGAGCAACGCACAGCTGGTGGAGAAAGCCCGCGGCATCATCGAGGCGATGGGCGCGCGGATCGTGAGCGCCGCCGAAGCGCGCGACCGTCTCAAGCTCGGCTGAGCGCGCCGCACGCCAGCACATCGTGGCCGGGATCTCCATCTACGAAACTCCGGTCCTGCCCGAGTGGATCGACTATAACGGTCACGTGCGCGATGCGTACTACGGCGTCATCGCGAGCAGCGCCTGCGATGCGCTCATGGATCGCCTGGGCATCGATGCCGCCTACCGCGCGCGCACGCACTGCACGCTCTATACGCTCGAGATGCATGTGCACTTCCTCAATGAGGTGAAGTCGACCGGGCGCGTCGCGGTCGCGGTGAGCGTTCTCGGCGCCGACGCGAAGCGTCTGCACGCCGGCTTCACCCTCACCAGCGCACCGACCGCGACCGTCGCGGCGACGGTCGAGATGATGCTGCTGCACGTGCAGCAGGGCGCCAAGCCCGCGTCCACACCCTTTCCATCCGAAGTCGCGGCCCGGATCGCCGCTCTCAGCGCCGCCGCTCCCGCCGCCGGCTTCGGCCCGGGCTCGCGCGCGCTCGCGCTGCGCCCGGCGGCGCGCGGCGCATGAGCCGCTCGGGCGTCGCACGGCTGCTCGCCCCGCGCAGCGTCGCACTGTTCGGCGGCGACTGGGCGGACGCCGTCGCCGCCGGCAGCCGCAAGATCGGCTACACGGGCGAGCTGTGGCGCGTCCACCCAGCGCGCCCCTCGACGCCGGCGCAGCATTACTTCCGCTCGGTGGAGGAGTTACCCGCCGCGCCCGACGCGGCGTTCCTCGCCGCCCCGAATCGCGAGGTACCGGCCATCGCCGCGGCACTCGCGGCGCGCGGCGCCGGTGGCTTCGTGTGCTTTGCCGCCGGCTTCTCCGAGACCGGCACGGCCGAAGGCCGGCGGCTGACCGCGGAGCTGCTCGAGAGCGCGGGCGAGCTGCCCTTCTTCGGGCCCAACTGCTACGGCTTCATCAACTTCTTCGACGGCGTCGCGCTCTGGCCCGACCAGGTGGTAGGCGCACGGCGCGAGCGCGGCGTGGCGCTCATCTGCCAGAGCGGCACGATCTCGCTCAATCTCCTCTTCAACGACCGCTCGCTGCCGATCGGTCTCATCGTCACCGTCGGCAACCAGACGCGCCTCGCGGCCGAGGACCTCATCGAGCTGCTCGCGCTGGACGAGCGCGTCACTGCCTTCGGGCTCTACCTCGAGGGGGTCAAGGACGTCGAGCGCTTCGCGCGCGCCGTGGCGGCCGCGCGCGCCGCCGGCAAAGCGGTCGCGCTGGTCAAGGCCGGCCGTACCGCCGCGGCCGCCCGCACCGCGCACACACACACCGGCGCGCTCGCCGGCGCCGACGCCGCCTTCGATGCCTTCTGCCGCCAGGCGGGCATCGCCCGCTGCGACTCGCTCGCGACGCTGTGCGAGACGCTCAAGGTGTTTCACTGCGGCGGTCCGCTCGGCGGCAAGCGCGTGCTGGTCATGGGCGCCTCCGGCGGCGACATGGCCATGACGGCCGACAACGCCCGCCAGCTGGGCCTCGATTTCGCGCCCGTGCCGGCCGCGAGCGCCGCGAGCCTGACCGGGATCCTCTCGGAGCGGGTGGCCATCGCCAATCCGTTCGATTTCCAGACCTACGTCTGGTTCGACCGCCCGCGCATGCGCGCGATGTTCTCCGTGGCGCAGCGCGCCGGCTACGATGCCGTGGGGTTCATGATCGACTGCCCGCCCGCGGAGCAGGCCGACGCCAGCGCCTACCTGCACGGCATCGAGGAATTCATCGCGGCGAGCCCCGGGGCGGCGAGCCGCGCGGCCGTCATCTCCTCGCTCCCGGAATCGCTGGCGGCGCCGACGCGCGAGCAGTGCCTCGCCGCCGGCGTCGTGCCGTTGCAAGGCCAGCGCGAGGCGCTCGAGGCGCTCGACCTCGCCGGCAGCGTCGGCGCCGCCTGGCGCAACGGCGCACGCATCGAGCTGCGCCGGCCCCGCTCATCCGCCGACCGTGCGCGGGCACTCACCGAGCACGAGGCCAAGGCGGCGCTCTCGGCCTTCGGGATTCGCGTGCCGCGCTCGGCGGTGGTGCGCAGCGGCGATGCCGCCGGCGCCGCCGAGGCGCTCGGCTTCCCGGTGGTCATCAAGGCCGTAGGCACCGCGCTCGAGCATAAGTCGGAAGTCGGCGGCGTGGTCCTCGACGTGCGCAGCGCCGCCGAGGCCAGCGCCGCCGCGCAGCGGCTGGCACGGCTGTCGGACTCGCTCCTCATCGAGGAGATGGTGCGCGATGGAGTCGCCGAAGTGCTCATCGGCATCACCGTGGATCCCCAGTTCGGCCAGCTGCTGGTGCTCGGCGCCGGCGGCGTGCTCACCGAGCTGCTGCGCGATTCGGTCACGCTGCTGCCGCCCTTCGATGCGGCGGCCATCGAGGCTGCGCTGCGCAGCCTGCGCATCACCAGGCTCCTCGGCGGCTTTCGCGGCCGCCCGGCCGGCGATCTGCCGGCGCTCATCGAGACCGCGCTCGCCTGCGCCCGCTATGCGCAGGCCCACCTCGATACACTGGCGGAGCTCGACATCAATCCCGTCATCGTGCGGCCCGCGGGGTCCGGGGCGGTGGCGGTCGATGCCCTGATTCGCCTGACGGAGTAACAGCGACATGTCGGACCTCAGCAACAGCTCCTCCGGGGGCGTCTATACCAAGGTCAACGGTGCGGTACTCGAGGTGACCCTCGATCGCCCCAAGGCGAACGCCATCGATCTCGCCGCGAGCCGCCACCTCAACAGGGTGTTCGAGCGGTTCCGCGACGAGCCGACGCTGCGCACTGCGATCCTGACCGGCGGCGGGGAGCGCTTCTTCAGCGCCGGGTGGGACCTGAAGGGCGCCGCCGCGGGCGAGGAATCCGACACCGACTGGGGCGCCGCCGGCTTCGGAGGTTTGAACTACCCGCGCAATCTCGACAAGCCGATCATCGCGGCGGTCAACGGCATCGCCTGCGGGGGCGGCATGGAGCTGGTGCTCGGCACCGACATCATCGTGATGGAGGAGCACGCCCGCTTCGCGCTGCCGGAGATCAACGTGGGGGTGCTGGCCGATGCCGGCACCATCAAGCTGCGCCGCCGCATCCCCTACCACGTGGCGGTGGAGTTCCTCATGACCGGCCGCTGGATGGACGCCGCGGAGGCCAAACACTGGGGCCTCGCCAACCACGTCGTGCCGAAGGGCGCGGGTCTCGCGAAGGCGCGCGAGATCGCGCAGCAGCTCGCCGACGGCCCGCCGCTGCTGTTCCCCGCGATCAAGCAGCTGCTGCGCCACACCGAGATGATTCCGGAGCACCAGGCCTTCGAGGTCCATGACGCGCTGAATGCCGTGCAGAAGGTGATCCGCTCCGAGGACCTGAAGGAAGGCACCCGCGCGTTCGCGGAGAAGAGAAAACCAGTGTGGCAGGGCCGCTAGACGGCGGCGACCCGCACCGAGGGAGTCGGCCATGGATTTCAGTCTCACCGAAGAGCAGCAGCTCATCGTCGCCGCCACGCGCCGCTTCGTGCGCGAGGAGCTCGTGCCCCATGAACGCGAAGTGGAGGCCAGCGGCACCCTGCCCACAGAACTGCAGCGCGAATTGAAGGCCAGGGCGATCGCCGCGGGCTTGTATGCCGCCAACATGCCGGTCGAGGTCGGCGGCGGCGGGCTCGACGGCATCGCCTGGGTGCTCTACGAGAAGGAGCTCGGCCACACCGGCTATGCGCTGCAGTACGGGTGTGTGGCACGGCCCTCGAACATCCTGCTCGCCTGCCAGGGTGAGCAGCGCGACCGCTACCTGCTGGCGACGGTGCGCGGCGAGCGCACCGAATGTCTCGCCATGACCGAGCCTCAGGCGGGATCGGACCTGCGCAGCATGAAGACCACGGCGACGCAACGGGGCGGCGACTTCGTCATCAACGGCACCAAGCACTTCATCAGCCACGCCGATCATGCCGATTTCGTCATCCTGTTCGCCGCCAGCGGCGAGGAGGACGGGCCGCGTGGCCGCCGCAAGCTCATCACCGCCTTCCTCATCGACACGGGCACCCCCGGCTTCGAAGTGCGCCCGGGCTATCAGAACGTCTCGCACCGCGGCTACACCAACAGCATCCTCGAGTTCACCGACTGCCGCGTGCCGAAGTCGGCGGTGCTCGGCGAGCTGCACCAGGGGTTCGAGGTGGCCAATACCTGGCTCGGGGCCACGCGCCTGCAGGTCGCGGCCAACTGCCTCGGGCGTGCCGAGCGCGCGCTCGCGCTCGCGACGCAATGGGCGGTCGATCGGCGGCAGTTCGGCCAGCAGATCGGCAAGTTCCAGGGCGTCGCCTTCAAGCTCGCCGACATGGCGGTCGAGCTGCGCGCCGCGGAGCTCCTCACCCTCGAGGCGGCGTGGAAGCTCGGGCGCAAGACCGCGACCGACATGGACATGGCGATCGCCAAGCTCAAAGCCACCGAGATGCTGGCGATGGTGGCGGACGAGGCGCTGCAGATTCACGGCGGGATGGGACTCATGAGCGACCTGCCGCTCGAGCGCATCTGGCGCGACGCGCGCATCGAGCGCATCAGGGACGGTACCAGCGAAGTGCAGCGGCACATCATCTCGCGCGCGCTGCTGCGGCCGCTGGGGGGCTGAGCGCCCTCGCCCCGCTTTGCTGCGCTGCGTCATCGCGTGCGCAGCGGGCGCCGCGCAGCGCCGCGGACCGCGGAAAATCCGCTTGCCTGCCCGCTCGCCATGCACTTAACTCTGCTGCAGGCCTTTCGCGGCCGCGATCCGCACGCACAAAGCACGGAACAGCTGATGCCAACCGGTAAGCCCCGCGTCAGAACTGCGCGCCGCAAGCCGCAGCGCGTGCCGCCGCGCGCGGCTGCCGACGCGCGGCACTTACGGCACCTCCTCGATGGCATCAGCGTGTTCGCCGGGATATGCACGGTCGACGGCGTCCTCCTCGAGGGCAACCTTGCGGCCTTCCGCGGCACCGGATTTCGACGCAAGGAGATGCTCGGCAAGCGCCTCAGCGAGATTCCGGGGCTGTGGCCATCGCCCGAGGATCGCGCCGTCCTCGTCGACGCGCTCAAGCGCGCCCGCCGCGGCGAAGTCGTGCACCGCGAGCTGGCTGCCCGGCTTGCCACCGGTCGCACCGGCGTCATCGACACTACCTTCAGTCCGCAGCGCGACTCCCGCGGCCGGATCCAGCACGTGGTGCTGAGCGGCGTCGATGTCTCCGCGCGCAAGGCGGCCGAGTCGGCGCTGCTGACGCTGAACCGCAGCCTCCGTGTTCTGAGCGCGTGCAGCGCCGCCCTCACGCGCGCGACCGACGAGCAGGAGCTGCTGCGGCACGTCTGCCGGCTCATCGTCGACACCGGACGTTACCGCTTCGCCTGGGTCGGCTATGTCGAGGACGATGACACGTACCGCGTCCGGCCGATGGCCCATGCCGGCCACGAAGACGGGTATCTCACCAGCGTGCAGATCGCCTGGGACGAGTCTCCCCGCGGCCGCGGACCCACCGGCAATGCCATCCGCAGCGGCAAACCGCAGCGCGCCCGGTGGATCGAGCGCGAGGTCGCCTTCGAGCCCTGGCGCAGCGAGTCCCTCAAGCGCGGTTATGCCTCCTCGATCGCCATCCCGCTGCTCGCCGGCAGGCACTGCATCGGAGCGCTCAACATCTACTCGGCCGTAGAGGACGACTTCCGCGACGAGGAAGAGCTGCTGCTCGCGGGCCTCGCCGCGGACCTCGCCTACGGCATCGAGGCCTTGCGCACCCGGGTCAGGCACCAGCGCGCCGAGAGCCGCTTGCAGACGTTCCGCGGTCTTCTCGATCGCACCAACGACCTGGTCTACGTGATCGACGCGGCCAGCGGCGCAATCCTCGACGCCAACGACGCGGTCTCGCGGCGCCTCGGCTACAGCCGCGGCGAGCTGCTCAAGATGAAGGTCACGGACTTCTCCGTGAGTGCGGCGGCGGCCCCCTGGCCCGAGCGGCTCGACGCGGTGCGCGTGGCCGGCTCGACCATGATCGAGACGCAGCACCGCTCCAGGAACGGGGAGCTGGTGCCGGTCGAGGTCAGTCTGAGCTACGTCGAGCAGGAGGAGGGCCGCTACCTGGTCAGCGTGGCGCGCGACATCACCGAGCGCAAGCGCCAGCAGGAGCTGATCGCGCGCCTCGGGCGGCTGCTGCGCATGCAGAGCGCCATCAACGCCGCGGTCCTGCGGATTGCCGATCGCGACGAACTGCTGCAGGAGGCGTGCCGGATTGCCGTCGACGTCGGCGGCTTCGACCGGGCGGTCGTCTCCATCGTCAATGACGACGGCCGCAGCGCGACGCCGCGCTTCAGCGCCGGACCGGGCGCCGACTTCCCGGTGCCGGAGCGAGTCGAGATCTCCGACGGCGATGAGCCGGACAAGAGTCTCACCAGCCGGGCGTTGCGCACCGGCAAGATCGAGATCGTCAACGATCTCACCCAGTCTGAGCCGCCCATCAGCATGCGGGCGGCGCTCATCCGGCTCGGCTTCAAGGTGATGGTCGCATTGCCGCTCGTCGTCGAGGGCGCCAAGATCGGCGCGCTGATGCTGGCCTCGCGCGACCCGAACCTGGTGCGCGACGAGGAGCTGCAGCTGCTCGAGGACATCATGCTCAGCCTGGCGTTCGCGCTGCGTACACAGCGTCAGGCGAGTGTCGCCAAGTTCCTCGAGACCTACGATCCCTCGACCGGACTCGCGCGGCGCATGCTCTTCTGTCAGCGAGTCGACGGACTGCTGCACGAAGGCCGCGGCGCGGCGCAGGCGCCCGCCGTCGGCGTAGTCGACATTCATCAGCTGAGTCACATCAACGACAGCTTCGGACGCCGTTTCGGCGATCTGCTGCTGCAGGCGGTCGCCGAGCGGCTCAAGGGGTCGGTGCGCAACGACGACTGCATCGGGCGCCTCGGCGGCGGCACTTTCGCGCTGCTGCAGTTCACGCCGCCCGGCTCCGAGGAGAGCCTCAACCTGCTGCTCGACGGTGTATTCGGCGAGCCGTTTGCGATCGAGGGGCGCACGATGCGCGTGTCATGCAGGTCCGGGGTGGCGCGCTTCCCCACCGACGGCCGCAACTGCAGCACGCTGCTCGAGAAAGCGGAGGCGGCACTGAAACGCGCCAAGGATACCGGCGAGCAGTATCTGCATTACCAGCTCGAGATGCACAGCGAGCTCGCCGCGCAACTGTCCCTCGAGCACCGCTTGAGAAATGCCATCGATCAGCGGCAATTCACCGTCCACTACCAGCCGCAGCTCGGCATCCGTTCCGGGCGGATCGAGTCGGTCGAGGCTCTGCTGCGCTGGAACGAGCCGACCGAGGGACTGCTGGCGCCCGGCGCCTTCCTGCGCGTGCTCGAATCCTCCGGCCTGATCATCAACGTGGGGCACTGGGTGCTCGAGCAGGTGGCGCGCGATTGCGAGCTCTGGCACAGCCTCGGCGCGGCGCCGCTGCGAGTGGCGGTCAACGTCTCGGCGCTGCAGCTGCGCCGGCGCGACTTCGTGGCGCGGGTACTCGGCGTGTTGACGAGCCCCGCCCTCACGGAGGCGGGATTTCACCTTGACCTCGAGATCACCGAGAGCGCGCTGCTCCAGGACCTCGACGGCACGAACCGCAAGCTGCGTGAGCTGCGCGCCGCCGGGATCCGGGTCGCCCTGGACGATTTCGGCACCGGTTATTCATCGTTGGGATTGCTGTCGAAGCTGCCGGTCGACTCCCTCAAGATCGATCGCAGCTTCGTCACTGGCCTGCCCGATGACGCGGCGAGCATCAGCCTGACCTCCAGCATCATCAGCCTGGCAGCCGCTTTCAGGCTGGTCACCGTCGCGGAAGGCGTCGAGACCCGCGCGCAGCTTGCGATGTTACGCAAGTTGCGCTGCGACCAGTGGCAGGGTTACCTGCACAGTCGACCGGTCGACGCGCGCAAGCTGGCGGCCATGCTTGCGCGGCGCGGCAGCTGAGCTCAGGCCGCCTGGCCGCTTCTGCGTCCGGCCCGCAGCTTCACCGCGCCTGCGGCCTCTGCCGCCCAGGCATGCAGCATGTCGAGCTGCAGACGCAGCTGCTCGCTCTGGCGCGCGGGCGGCCAGTCGCGCGGGCTCGCCACCACGCTCGCCGTCAGACCGTTGATGAAGGTGACCACCGAGCGCAGCAGCTGCGCGCGCAGCGCGGGCGGCCAGTCCCGCCATTCGCGCCAGCCGCGCGCCAGGCAACGCTCGAAGATCCTGAGGTATTCGCGGTGCATCCAGCCGTTGACGCGCTTCAGGCGGCGGTCGGCCGACACCTGGCCCCAGAATGCCGCCCAGAATGCGCACTCGGTGAAGCGCGTCGCATCGAGCGGCAGCGCTTCGCTCAAGAGCGCGAGCAACTCGCGCTCGCCGCCGCCGGCCGCCGCGCTGAGCCGCTCCTCGATGCGCCGCAGGATCAACCGCAGCGCCGCGATGACGATCTCCTGCTTGGTGTCGAAATAGTGCGCCACCATGCCGGTGGTGTAGCCGGCCTCGCGCGCGATGCGCACGATGGTGGCCCGGTCGAACCCGCACGCGGCGACCACCCGGCAGGCGACCAGGGCGATCTCGTCGCGCCGGCGCTCGTGATCGACGATCTTGGGCAAGCGGCGCTCCCCGCGCGCCTCAGTGCGCGCCCCGGGCGAGCCGGCCGGCTTCGCGGGGGAGCGGCAGCGGTGCCTGCGCCGCCTGCAGCGCCGCGAGACGCGCCTGCACTTCCGGATCCATGGGCGCGGCTTTCCCCGCCGTCGAGTTGACGTGCAGGTAGAGCTGCTCCGCTGTGGCCACCTGCACGTCATCGCGCCGCCGGTGCAGCGCATGGAACAGCCGCACGCGCTTGGCATCGACCTCGAGCACGCGGCTCGCGACGTACAGCGGCTCGAGCGCGCGGGCCTCGGCCTGGTGCGTCACGTGCGTCTCGACCGTGTAGAGCGCGCGCCCGGAGCGCCGATAGACATCGTCGACTCCGGCGTAACGCAGCAGCGCGTCGGTGGCATCGCCGAAGACCTGCAGGTAGCGTGAATCGGTCATGTGTCCGTTGTAGTCGACCCACTCGGGGCGCACCTGGGTTTCGACGAGCCTGAGCACCGCCGGCGTCGATGCGCCCACGGCCGCGGCCTCGAGGGCCGGGCGCGCATTCGCCGCGCCCTCCTCGTACAGGCGCTCCTCGAGCGCACGCAGCGTCGCGCCCGCGCCGAGGTTGAACTGCCGCAGCACCTGCTGGATCGCCACCAGGTAGTCGTCGCGCAGCCGCTCGAGCTCGCGGATCGAGCGCCCGGCGGCCTGCTCCTGGGTGCCCTCCACCATGCGGTCGATGAGCTCCTCGGTAAGCTCAGGCGCCTCGAGCTTCGTCCACGGCCATTTCAGACAGGGACCGAACTGCCGCAGCATGTGGCGCATGCCGGTTTCACCGCCCGCGAGGTGATAGATGAGGTTGGTGCCCATCCCGGCCCAGCGCAGCCCCGGGCCGTAGATGATCGACTCGTCGAGCTCGCCGGTCGTGGCGACGCCGTCGTTCACCATGTGCAGGATCTCGCGCCACAGCGCCTCCTGCAGCCGGTCGGTGAGATGCCCGGGCACCTCGCGGCGCACTTTGAGCGGGTGCATGCCGATGTAGCGGTAGAAACGTGCGGCCGCCTCGAGGGCGTCCGCGGAGGTTGTCTTGCCGCCCACGAGCTCCACCAGCGGCAGCAGGTATACGGGATTGAAGGGGTGGCCGACCAGCAGCCGCTCGGGATGCTGCAGGTCGCGCTGCAGATCGCTCGGCATGAGCCCCGAGGTGCTGGAGGCGATCAACACGTCGCGCGGCGCATGGCGGCTCACCTGCGCGAGGATGCGCTGCTTCAACTCGAGCTGCTCCGGGATGTTCTCCTGGATGAAGTCGACCGAGCCCGCCATGAGGTTGAGGTCGGTCGTGAATGAGAGCTTGCCCTTCGGCGGCAGCGGCGCAAAGGTGAGGCGCGACAGCGCGCCTTCGGCATTCTCGACCGCACCGCGGATCCAGGCCTCCATCTCGCCCTTGACGTCGGCGGCCACGACGTCGATGCCGAAGTGCAGCGCCCGCGCCGCCCAGCCGCCGCCGATCACACCCGTGCCGAGCAACCCCAGCGTCTTCACCTGTCTCATGATTCAGGGCACCATCCCGCCTCAGGCGGTCTTTTTAATGTTGTCGTAATAATATAATAAACCGGCGCGCGGCGCACCGCCGCCGCGGCGCCTGCAACGCGGGCGGCGACGCGCCCCGCGCTTGAGCCGCGCCGCCGCGGGCGCGCACAATGGCCTCCCCCGCAACCCACGATCACGACAGGAGACCCCATGGGACTGCTCGACGGACTGATTGGCGGCGTCGTCGGCGCCGAGATGGCGAGCGTAGTGAACACCTTCATCCAGCAGCACGGCGGCGTGCAGGGGATCGTCGGCCAGCTCGAGAGCCAGGGCCTGGGTGCCACGGCGCGTTCCTGGGTGTCGAGCGGTGCCAATCAGGCGATCTCGCCCGATGAAATCACCCGGATATTCGGCAGCAGCCCGATCCTCGGCCAGCTCGCCGCCAAGACGGGCCTCAGCCCGCAGGATCTCGCGGCGAAACTCTCCCAGGCGCTGCCGGCCGCCATCGACAAGCTGACACCCGGGGGAACGCTGCCCGCGAAGTAAGCCACACCGATTTGCAACACATTGTCAGTGCGGGCCCGCGCGCCGCGCTCGTCTTGCATTGCCTGGGATCGCGGTGCAAGGTGAGCGCTGCCGGCGGCGCGCCGGCCGATCCGGCCCGTAATCAATCACGAAAAGGAGTGGCATGACGCTTCGCGCGCTTCTCTTCGCCCTGACGCTCGCGGCGGCCGGCACCGCCGGCGCCGTCCCGTATCCACAGCACGGCCGCCTGGCAGCCGCCACCGATGTCGGCGCGACCACCGCCGTCGCCGCCTCCGAGCCGATCACCGTCACGGTGGCACTCACGCTCGGCAACGCCGCGCAGGTCGAACCGCTGCTCGAGGCGGTCTATACGCAAGGCGCGCCGCAGTATCACCAGTTCCTCAGCGCACAGCAGTTTGCGGAGCGCTTCGCGCCGGATGCGGCGACGCTCGCCGCGGTGACCCGGCACTTTACCGCGGCGGGTCTCACCGTGACGCGCAGCGCCACGGCGCACCTGCGCGTCAGCGGCAGCCCGGCCGCGATCGAGCGCGCCTTCGGCGTGCAACTGCACACCTACGCCGTGGCGGCCGCCGGCACCTCATCCGGCTATCGCTACCATGCGCCGCTCGCCGCGCCGCAGCTGCCGGCGGCGCTCGCACCCGCGGTGCGCGGCGTGTTCGGGCTCGACAATCGCCCGCGCCTCTTCCCGCACGCGCACCGGGCGGCGCTGCGTCCGCGGCATCAGGGCGGCGTGCCCAACACCCCGGATCCGCCCGGCGCCTGGACCGTGGCCGACTTCGCCGACTGGTACGACGTCAAGCCGCTCTACCGCAGCGGCATCGACGGCCGCGGCCGCACCATCGGCATCATCAGTCTCGCCGCCTTCACTCCGGGCGACGCGCTCGGGTACTGGAGCTCGCTCGGACTCAACTTCAACCCCAACCGCATCAACGTCGTGAACGTCGACGGTGGCCCGGGCCCGGTATGCGATGACTGCGGCTCGCTCGAGACGACGCTCGACGTCGAGCAGTCGGGCGGTATCGCCCCGGGCGCGCGCATGCAGGTATACCTCGCTCCCAACACCAACCAGGCCTTCATCGACGCGTTCGCCCAGGCGATCGACGACGACATCGCCGACACGGTCTCGTGCAGCTGGGGCGAGTGGGAGCTGTTCGACTCGCTCAATCCCTTCGGCAACGGCCCGATCGCCAACCCCGTGACCGGCACCGACACCAGTACCCTGACCGCGCTCTACGATCTGCTCGCGCAGGCCGCGCTGCAGGGACAGAGCTTCTTCGCGGCCGCGGGCGACAACGGCGCCTACGATGAGCAGGACGAGCTGCCGCCGAACTACACGCAGGTGCTCTCGGTCGACGATCCGGCGGCGCAGCCGTTCCTGACAACCGCCGGCGGCACCACGCTCCCCGGCGTGCAGACCTTCTCCGACCCGCCGGGGTTCAGCGTCGACATCGCCGCCGAGCAGGCCTGGACCTGGGACTACCTGATTCCGCTGTGCGAGGCGCTCGGCCTCGATCCGCTCGGATCGCTCTGTGGCATCTACCCGGCGGGCACCGGTGGCGGCGTCAGTATCTACTTCCCGCGGCCCTTCTATCAGTTGGGGGTGCCCGGCATGGTGAACACCGAGCCGCACCAGAAGCTCTACGACGAGTCGCAGAACCCGCCGGCGCTGATCGCGGCGCTTCCGGCCGGCTTCCCGGGGCGCAACCTCCCCGATGTCTCGGTGAATTCCGATCCCGAGACCGGCTATGCGGTCTGGTACACCTCCAGCGCCAGCGGCTTCAGCGTCGAGGACTTCTGGGGCGGCACCAGCTTCGCGGCGCCGCAGCTGAACGGCGTGACGGCGCTGCTGGCGCAGGGTACACGCCACCGTGTGGGGCTCCTCAATGTGCCGCTCTACCGGCTGCTGCGTCAGGGCGGCGCGTACCAGGGCCGCAACGCGCCGCTGCGTGACATCGCGGACGGCGACAACTGGTACTTCTATGCACACAAGGGCTACGACCAGACCACCGGCGCCGGCGTCCCGGACGTCGCGAATCTTCTCGAGGCGCTGCGGGGTCTCGGGTTCTGATGATCCTCCGGCTGAAGTGAGCGCGCGGGGCGGCACGAGCCGCCCCGCTTTCTTTATGGATGTGCGGTTGCCGTGAGCGTCTGGTCCCGCAAGCCGGTGGCGCTGTGCATCGCCGAGAGCCGCGGCGAGCGCGGGCCGCACCTCAAGCGCACGCTCGGCTTCTGGAGCCTTACGGCCTTCGGCGTCGGCTGCACCATCGGCGCCGGCATCTTCTCGCTCACCGGCGAGGTCGCCGCTCACCAGGCGGGACCGGCGGTGTCGCTCGCGTTCGTGCTCGCGAGCATCGCCTGCTTCCTGGCGGGCTTGTGCTACGCGGAGTTTGCGGCGCTGGTGCCGATCTCCGGCAGCGCCTATTCCTACGCGTACGTGACCCTCGGCGAGCTCGCCGCCTGGGTCATCGGCTGGAGCCTCGTGCTCGAGTGGCTCTTTTCCGCCTCGCTGGTGGCGATCAGCTGGTCGGGATACGCGCAAGCCGCGCTGCACGCTCTCGGCGTCGGCTTGCCGGCGCCGCTGTCACAGGCGCCGTTCACGCTCGACCCCCGGCATCACCTCATCCCGACCGGCGCATGGCTCGATCTGCCGGCGGCCGGCGTGGTGCTCGGCTGCACCGCCCTGCTGCTCGCCGGCACGCGCACCTCCGCGGCGGTCAACACCGCGATCGTGCTGACCAAGGTCGTGGTGCTGATCGTGCTGGTTGCCGCAGCGGCGCCTTACGTGCACCCGGCCCACTGGCGGCCGTTCATCCCGGCGAACTCGGGCAGCTTCGGCGAGTTCGGCTGGTCCGGCGTGGCGCGGGGTACCGGAATCCTGTTCTTCGCCTACCTCGGTTTCGACGGCGTCTCGACGCTCGCCGAGGATGCGCGCAACCCGCAGCGCACGCTCCCCTGGAGCCTGTTCGCCTCGCTGATCGTCTGCGCCGTGCTTTATCTCGCGGTGAGCCTCACCGTCACCGGACTCGCCGATTACCGCTCGCTCGGGGTCCCCGATCCGCTTTACTACGCACTCTCGGCGGCGCACGTGCCGCTCGGCCCGGTCAAAGTCCTGGTGAGCGTGGTGGCCATCGTCGGTCTCGTGTCGGTGGTGTTGGCCTGCATCGTCGGCCAGGTGCGCATCTTCTATTCGATGGCGCGCGACGGCCTCCTGCCGCCGGCGCTCGGCCGGGTGAGCGGCCCGCACGGCACGCCGGTCGCCGCGACGCTCGCCACCGGCGTCGTGGCGGCGCTGATCGCCGGGGTGGTGCCGCTCGCCGCGCTCGGGGAGCTGATCTCCCTCGGTACGCTGCTCGCCTTTGCCATGGTGTGCGTCGGCGTGCTGGTACTGCGGCGAATCGACCCGGCGGCGCGGCGGCCGTTCCGCACGCCGTGGGTACCGCTGGTGCCGCTGCTCGGGGTAGCGAGCTGCGGCGTGCTCATGCTGAGTCTGCCGGCGGCGACCTGGCTACAGCTGCTCCTCTGGAGCGCGCTGGGACTCGTCATCTACGCGGCGTACGGGCGCGGGCACTCGCGCCTGCGCACCGCCTCAGCGCCGGAGCGCCGCACGTCCCCCTGAGAGCTCCGCGGTGCAGAAGCGACGGATGCGCGCGCACGCGGCCTCGAGGCGCGCTTCGTCGGTGGCAAAGCACACGCGCACACAGCCCGCGGTCGCGCTGCCGAACGCCGCGCCGTCCATGACCGAGACCTTCTGCGAGGCGTACAGCGCGCGCACGAACCCTTCCCCCGAGAGACCGGTCGCGCCGACATCGATCAGCATGAACATACCGGCCTCCGGCTCGAGGAGCTTCAGTCCCGGCACCCCGCGCAGCCCCGCGCTGAAACGCTGCTGCCGCACGCGGCAGAACTCGCGCGCGCGCCGCTCGGCGTCGGCGGCAATCTCGAGCGCGGTGATCGCCGCCTCCTGCACGAAACCCGGCAGGCCGAACAGCATGCACATGGCGAGGAGTTCGGCCTTCACCGCGAGCTCGCGCGGACCCACCAGCCAGCCGGTGCGCCATCCCGTCATGGCATGGGACTTCGACAGACTGCCGAGCGTCACCACCCGCTCGGGCAGCTCGGCGGCGAGGCTCGGCACACGTCCGCCGGGCGCAAGCCCCGCGTACACCTCATCGACGATGAGCCACAGGTCGTGCCGGCGCGCCAGCGCACCGATGGCCGCAAGCTCCGCGGCGTTGAAGATGAGGCCGCTCGGGTTGTTGGGGCTCGCCCAGACGATGGCGCGCGTACGGCTGGTGATGAGCCCGGCAAGCGTGCCGACATCGGGCCGCAGCGCCGCATCCGCCGGCGCGCGCACCAGCCGCGCCCCGCCGACCTCGAGCGTTGCCGGGTAGGTCGGGTACAGAGGCTCGAAGGTGATGACCTCGTCCCCGGGGCCCGCGATGCACAGCGAGGCGACGAACAGCGCGTTCTGCGCGCCGGCGAGGTACACGACGTTCTCGGCCGTGACCGCCTGTCCGGTGCGCGCGGCATGGCTGCGGGCGATCGCCTGGCGCAGCGCGAGGCGCCCGGCCGCCGCCACGTAGTGGGTATCGCCGCGGCGCAACCGCTCGATGGCCCGCTCGAGCACCGGCGCCGGGGTCGCGATATCGGGATCACCGACGCTGAGGATGATCACGTCCTCGCCGCGCTCCAGGGCAGCCACCGCCTCGTAATGCGTCAGCCAGGCATCCGCGCCCGTACCGCCGATCCTGCCGGTGAGTGGGGAGAATTTCACGCGGCTAACTGTGCGTGGCCGGTGCTAACATTTCAAGCACATGAGCAACGTCCCGTGGACCGTCGGCCGCTACGTCATCGAGACCGTAGCGGCAAACGGCATCGACACCGCCTTCGGCATTCCCGGCGTGCACAACATCGAGCTGTATCGCGGTGTCGGGGCCGCGCGCCTGCGCCACGTACTCGCACGCCACGAGCAGAACGCCGCCTTCGCCGCCGACGGCTATGCACGCACCAGCGGCCGCCCCGCGGCGGTCCTGGTGATCTCCGGGCCGGGCCTGAGCAACGCCCTGACCGCGATCGCCCAGGCGTACTCCGACTCGATTCCAATGCTGGTCATCGCCAGCACCCCGGTGCGCGCCTCACTCGGCCGGCGCTGGGGCGTGCTGCACGAGCTCCCCGATCAGCGCGCACTCGCCGCGGGCGTCACACGGCTCGCGCTGCACGCCAATTCCGCGGCCGAGGTGCGCGCACACCTCGCGGCGGCGTTCGCCGATCTCGCGGGCGGCCGGCGGCGGCCGGTATACCTCGGTATTCCCCTCGACCTGCTCGCCGAGATCACGGAGCTGCGGCCCGAGCGCTTCGCCGCCGCGAGCCGCGCGCCGCAGGCGAATCCGCCGGCACTCGCGGCCGCGCGCAGGCTGCTCGAGAGCGCCGAACGCCCGCTCATCATCGCCGGCGGCGGCGCACGCCACGCCGGGGCCGCGCTCACGCGGCTGCTCGAGGCGCTCGATGGCTATCTCGTCACCACCGTCGCCGCCAAGGGCGTCATCCCCGAGAGCCACCCGGCGAATCTCGGCGCGAGCCTCCCGTATCGCGCCACGCAGGAGTTGCTCGCCGCCGCCGACGTCGTGGTGGCCGCCGGTACCGAGCTCGCCGAGACCGACATCTATACGACGGTGCGCGTCACGGTACCGGGTAAGGTGATTCGCATCGACATCGACGCGGCGCAGCTCGCCGAGCCGGCCACACAGGAGGTCGCGATCCACGCCGACGCGGGCGCGGCGCTCGCGGCGCTCGCCGATGGTCTGCCGAGCCGGCGCGGATGGCGCTGCGCGCAGGGCGATGCCGGCCCCAGGCGTGCAACGATCGAGGCGCAGATCGGCGAGCACGGGGGCACTCTGCTCGGCGTGGTGCGTTCGCTGCGCGCCGCACTGCCCGCCGACGGCGTCGTGTTCAGCGACATGACCCAGGTCGCCTACACCGGCAATTACGCCTTTGCCGCCGACCGTCCGGACAGCTGGTTTCATCCCTGCGGGTACGGCACGCTCGGCTTCGCCCTGCCGGCGGCGATCGGGGCGAAGATCGCCCAGCCCGAACGCCCGGTCGTGGCGCTGGCAGGAGACTTCGGCGTGCAGTTCACGCTGCAGGAGCTGCTGACCGCGGCCGAGCTGCAACTACCGCTGCCCGTCGTGGTGTGGAACAACTCGGCCCTCAAGCAGATCCGCGACGACATGGTGGCCGCCGGAATCGAGCCCGTCGGAGTCGAGGGCCGTAATCCCGATTTCGAGGCCCTGGCCGCCGCCCTCGGCGCCGAGGCGCTGCGCGTGCGCGGGCCCGAGGCCTTGAGCGCTGCCATTGGGCGCGCGCTCAGCGCGCGCGGTCCGACGCTCGTGGAAGTGCGCGCTGTGGACTTCCACACCGCGCTCGCCCGGCACTGAGCCAGCCCCAGTCGGGGTGGCGTGCGCGCGCCGTCACCGCAAGGTTCTCCAGTCGCGCAGAATCTCGCGCGCCGCGTTGTGCCCGGGGATCCCGGAAACCCCGCCCCCCGGATGGGTCGAAGAGCCGCATTGGTAAAGGCCGCGTACCGGAGTGCGGTAATCGGCCCAGTGCGGCACCGGACGCTGCCAGAAGAGCTGATCGGCGCTCAGCTCCCCATGAAAGATGTGTCCCTGCGGCAAGCCGACGATGCGTTCGAGGTCGGGCGGCACCAGCAGCTCGAAATCGATCACCTGTTGGGAAAAGCCCGGCGCCATCTCGTCGATGACGGCGAACGCGGCGCGCGCCAGATTGGGTTTCTCCTCGGCCCACTCGGCACCGCCTTTGAGCACGTAGGGCGCGTGCCCGCCGAACACGTTGACCACGTGCTTGCCCGGCGGCGCGAGCGAATCGTCGACGAAGGTCGGCACCACCGGAGTGAGGAACGGCTGGCGCGAATACCAGCCGTACTTGGCATCGTCGTAGGCGCGCTCGAGGTAGTCGATGCCCGGCGCCAGGTGCACGTACGTCGGGTAGGCGAAGCCGGTGCGCCTGGGATCGAAGGCGCGATAGGCGGGCGGCGCCTCGGCGGCGATGTTCATCTTGAAGGCGCTGGAGAAGGTGCGGAACGCATCGACATCCGCGAGCAGCCCGGCGGGCAAGTGCTGCGGCGCCACCAGCTGCCGGAACAGCGTCTTCGCATCGGCATTCGAGACCACTACGCGCGCGCGGAACTCGCGCCCGTCGACGGTGCGGATGCCGCGCGCCCTGCCGTCGGCGACCAGCACCTCCGCGACCGGGGCGCTGGTCAGAACCTGCATGCCGAAGCGTTGCCCGGAGCGCGCGATCGCCTGGGTGATCGCGCCCATGCCGCCGCGGATGAATCCCCAGCCGCCCGCGCCGGCGTGCTCGCCCATCAGGTGATGCAGGATCACATAGGCGGTGCCCGGCGAGCGCGGGCCGGCGAAAGTGCCGATGCAGGCGTAGTAGCCCAGGACCGACTTGACCACGTCGCTCTCGAACCACACCGACAGGTAGTCGTAGGCGCTTTGGGTGAGCAGGTCGATGAGACGGTACATCCGGTCGCCGATGGTCCGCTGCCGCCACAGGAGCGAGGCTGAATCACGGAAGTTGCGCCAGCGGCGGCGGGTAGGGTCGACCGGCGTCTCGAAGAGCAGCCCGCGCACGAGCTGCGCCGCCTCCTCCAGATGACGGGAGAACTCCGGGTAGATTTCGGCGTCGCGCCGCGAGAAGCGTGCGAACTCCGCCTGGGTCTTCCTCGAGTCGTCGCTGTAGACGATGTAGTCGTCGCCTCCCAGGGGGCAGAAAAGATCGTTGGCCGGCAGCACCTCGAGCCCGCAGGCGCCCAGCTCCAGATCGCGGATCACGCGCGGGTGCAGCAGACTCATCACATAGGAGAAGCGCGAGGCGCGAAAGCCCGGCACGAATTCCTCGGTCACCGCGGCGCCCCCCACCAGCTCGCGCCGCTCGACCACCAGCGTCCTCAAGCCCGCTTTCGCGAGATAAGCGCCGCAGGTGAGCCCGTTGTGCCCCGATCCGATGACGATCACGTCGTAGTCAGTCGCCATGACGAGGGGGGCCCAGCCGGAGCGCTCAGCGCGCGTGACTCGCGGGCCGCCCGGTGGCACGCGAGCGCACCGTGGCTTCGGCGAGATAGTCGACCTGCGAGCCGCCCCCCGCGCCCGCCTGCGCGCGCCGCTCCAACACCGAAGTCTCGACGTGTGGGTCGCTCGCGCCGGCACGCCGTGCGGCCGCGAGTGCCAGCTCGCGCGAGACGCGCCGGGCGTGCTCGATCGCCTGCTGCGCGTCGCGATAGTCCTGATTACCCGCAGGATCGTGCACGCGGAACACATCGAGCGAGGGTTGGTTGACGAGGATCTCGCGGGTCTCGGACACCACCCCGGCAACCGCCCCCACGGCATTGCAGGCCGCGGCGTGCTCGGGGATCGTGAGCGATGCTGCGAGCCGGCGCGCCACCTCGGGGTAGTAAGCACTCGCCGGCGCGCCGACGGCGATCAGCGGCAACGCCAGGTGGAGCGAGGCGTCCAGGAGCTTCGAGAAGGGGCGCCCCGCCACCGTGTCCTCGAGCAGCGCTCCGAGCGGGCCCCAGCGGCCGTCACGCGCCTCGATGCCCGGATCGTGCGCGAGTGCGCACTGCAGCACCACGCGGGCCGCCTCCCGCACGACGTGCTCATAGGTCCGCTCGCAGATTGCCTCGGGTGTCTCGGGCTGTGCGCGGGCGCGGATGTTGCGCTCCTCGGTCGCGAGAATCGCCGCCCCGAGCCGCGCCGCTGCGGCGTTCCAGTCGCGCTGCCGGCCGAGCACGTGCATCGCATCGCTCGGCGTGAATCCCGCGACGGTCGCGAGCCCGCGATCGACGAGCCGCCGCACCGCCTCCACTCCCTGGGTGGTGCGCGCGGCATCCCCGAGACACCGCGGCGATTCGCCGAGCATCTCCCATACCCGCCGCTCGAGCCGGTCGAGCTCGCCACCGGGATCGCGCCCGGGATTGCGGTACGCGAAGCTCCCGGCGAAGGGCGGCAGCCGCTCACTCGCGGCGAGCTTGCCCAGCTCATCGAGCACCGCGGGGAACCGCGCCGCGAGCAGCGCCAGCGGCATGGCCTTGCGCGGCCCGACCTTGAGACGCCCGTCGCGGTCGAGGTGCACCTCGCTGTCGCCGCCGAGGCCGCAAGTGCGCACGTCGATCGCTTCGACCATCGTGCGCCAGCCGGCGATCACCGCGCCCTCCTCGCGCACCACCGGGCGGCCGCCGATCACGACGGCGACGTCGGTGGTCGTGCCGCCCATGTCCGCAACGACGAAGTCGGTGAGCCCGCTCAGGAACCCCGCGCCGACCACGCTCGCCGCCGGACCCGAGAGCACCGTCTCCACCGGATATTCGAGTGCGACTTCGGCCCGGATCAGCGTGCCGTCGCCCTTGACGACCATCACCGGCGCACCGATCCCTTCCCGCACGAGCACGCGGTCGAGTGCTTCGAGCAGCGCACGGATCTGCGGTGTGAGGCGCGCGTTGAGCGCCGCCGTCAGCGCCCGCTTCGGCGCGTCGAGCTGCGAGGAGAGCTCATAGCTGCAGGTCACGGGCCGGTCGCACAGCGCGCGGATGCAGTCCCGCGCGCGCAGCTCGTGCGCCGGGTTACGCACCGAGAAC
>JAGWMP010000075.1 GCA_028871705.1 Gammaproteobacteria bacterium | reverse complement strand
AGCTCCGACCCAGCAGACCGGAACGCAACGCCGCTGGACGCAGCTGGTGATCGGGATCGTCTGCATGGCCATGGTGGCCAATCTGCAGTACGGCTGGACGCTATTCGTCAATCCGATGCACGATAAATTCGGATGGACCAAGGCCGCGATCCAGGTTGCATTCACCATCTTCGTGCTCTGCGAGACCTGGCTGGTCCCGGTGGAGGGCTATCTGATGGACCGCTTCGGTCCACGGCCGGTGGTCCTCGTCGGCGGCGTCCTGGCCGGGCTCTCCTGGATCATGAATTCCTACGCGAGCACGCTGGGCATGCTTTATTTCTCCGCCGTCATCGGCGGCATCGGCGCCGGCGCGGTCTACGGAACCTGCATCGGCAATGCCCTGAAATGGTTCACGGACAAGCGCGGTCTCGCCGCGGGACTCACCGCCGCCGGCTTCGGCGCCGGCGCGGCGCTCACCGTGATTCCGATCACCAACATGGTGAAGGAAGGCGGCTACGACAAGGCCTTCTTCAACTTCGGGCTGATCCAGGGAATCGTGGTCGTGGTGCTGTCGCTGTTCCTCATTCGACCGCCCGTTGCCGCGATCGCCGCCGCCGTCAAGGGCGCGGTGAATCCCACCACGCGCCGCAACATCGGCCCGGGCGAGATGCTCAGAACGCCGGTGTTCTGGGTGCTGTACGTGTGCATGGTGCTGGTCGCCTCCGGTGGCTTGATGGCGGCCGCGGAGGTGGGCCCGATCGCCAAGGACTACGGGGTCGACAAGATTCCGGTCACCGTGCTGTGGGCGACGCTGCCGCTGCTGACCATGGCGCTGTCGATCGACTCGCTGGTGAACGGCCTCACCCGGCCTCTCACCGGCTGGATCTCTGATCTACTCGGCCGCGAAAACACGATGGTGCTCGTCTTCATCGTCGAGGGCGTGGCCATCTGGGGCCTGATGCGTTTCGGTCACAGTGCCACCGGCTTCCTGATCTTCGCGCCGCTGATCTTCCTCGGCTACGGCGAGATCTTCTCGCTGTTCCCCGCGGCGAG
Organism: Gammaproteobacteria bacterium; assembly: GCA_028871705.1. Classification (GTDB taxonomy): domain Bacteria; phylum Pseudomonadota; class Gammaproteobacteria; order Steroidobacterales; family Steroidobacteraceae; genus 13-2-20CM-66-19. Next base: position 11,962 of record JAGWMP010000075.1, on the reverse strand, counting down.
CGGCGACACCTTCGGTCCGAAGTACGCCGCCACCACCAACGGCCTGCTCTATACCGCCAAAGGCACCTCGTCGCTGCTCATCCCCCTGGCGAATGTGCTGAAGACGTCCGCCGGCAGCTGGGTGCCGGTACTGTGGATCGCCGGCGCGCTGCCGATCATCGCCGCCCTCATCGCGAAATTCGTGCTCGCGCCGATGCGCCGAGACATGCTCGACAAGGTGGCGGCCGAGTCCCCAACCCCGGGCGCCGCCCCGGGCGCGCACGCGCAGACGACGTAGCGACCTCGAGTCGAACGGGGGGCGGTGTCCACCGCCCCCCGGCCCCGGCCCCCGGGGCGCCGGCGGGCGCCACCTCCGTGATATAGTCCGGGTCGCCTCCCCGTTTCCGTGAACACCGATGGCTCGACCGCCTCGCGCTGCGATATCGAAGGCCACCTTCGAGGAAATGTCGGAGTTTCGCTATCGCATGCGGCGCTTCCAGAGATTTTCCGAGCGCGCCGCCAGGTCCCACGGCATCACTCCGCTCCAGTACCTGCTGCTGCTGCACATCAAGGGGTACCCGGGACGCGACTACGCCGTTGTCGGTGAGCTCGCCGAGCGGCTGCAGGCCCATCCGCACGGCGTGGTGGCGCTGGTCTCGCGCTGCGAACGGCGCGGGCTCGTGTCGAGGCGCGCGGGCAAGGCGGATCGGCGCAAGGTGGAGGTGCACCTGAGCAAGAAAGGCGAGCGGCTGCTGCTGAAGCTCGGGCTGCTGCACCGCGCGGAGCTCAAATCCTCCTTCCGCGGTGCCCTGCCGGCCCTTCTGGAAGACAGCTGAGCGCTTACGGAGACCGATAGCGGGTTGGATCCGCCAGCCCCGCCGCCGCAAAGCCCGCACGCCGCAGCCGGCAGGCATCGCAGCGCCCGCAGGCCCTCCCCGTCTCATCCGCCTGGTAGCAGGACACCGTCTCCCCGTAGTCGACGCCGAGCCGGGTGCCCTCGCGGATGATTTCCGCCTTGGTGAGCGAAATCAGCGGCGCCTCGATGCGGCACTCATGCCCCTCGACTCCCGCGCGAGTCGCGAGCCTGGCGAGGCTCGCGAAGGCGGCCACGAACTCCGGCCGGCAGTCGGGATAGCCGCTCGAGTCGAGCACGTTGACGCCGATGAAGATGGCACGCGCCCCGAGCACCTCGGCCCAGCCGAGCGCGAGCGCGAGCATCAGCGTGTTGCGTGCCGGCACGTAGGTCACCGGAATACCGCTCGTCGGCGCTTCCGGCACCGCGATCGAGCGGTCCGTCAGGGCCGAGCCGCCGATGCCGGCGAGGTCGACGCGCATGATGCGGTGCTCCGCGGCGCCGAGGCTGCGCGCCACGCGCCGTGCGGCGGCGAGCTCAGCGGCGTGCCGCTGCCCGTAGTCGACCGAGAGCGCGTGGCAACGGAATCCGCGCTCGCGCGCGATGGCGAGCGCGGTGGCGGAGTCGAGGCCGCCGGAGAGCAGCACGACGGCCTCGGATGCTGCGCCTCTGCCCATCACTTTCCCGGCACGTTGCCCCAGAGAATCTTGTGCAGCTGGATCTGGAAGCGCACGGCGAGGCGATCCTCGAGGATCCATTCGGCGAGCTCGCGCGCCGGCAGCTGCTCGTGACTCGGTGAGAAGAGCACCGTGCATTCCGCGGGGATGCCGAGGTCGGGGAGCTTGCCGCGGCTCCACTCGTAGTCCTCACGGCCGCAAATGACGAACTTCACCAGGTCCTGCGCCCGCAGGCCCGCGAGCTGCGCATAGCGGTTGCGGTGCTCCTCGCCCGAGCCCGGCGTCTTGACATCGACCACACGCTTGACGCGTGCGTCGACAGCGGTGAGCGGCATGGCGCCGCTGGTCTCGAGCGACACGCGCAGCCCCGCATCGCACAGCAGCGTGAGCAGTGGCAGGCAGGCCCTCTGCGCGAGCGGCTCCCCGCCCGTGACGCATACATAAGGAGTCGCGAACTCGCGCACGCGCGCGAGAATCGCCTCCGGCTCCCACCACTCCCCGCCCTGGAATGCGTAGGCCGTGTCGCAGTATTGGCAGCGCAGTGGACAGCCCGTGAGGCGCACGAACACGGTCGGGATGCCCACCGTGTCGGCCTCGCCCTGCAGTGAGTGGAAGATCTCGGTGATCTTCAGGCGCGACGCGCTCATGGCGTTTCCCGCCGTCGCAAGTGCCCGCTACGGCGCGGTAATGCGCCGCAGCTTCTCGGTCGCAAGTCTCGCGTTGTCCGTGCCCGGATACTTCTGCGTCACGGCGGTAAGCGTCGCGCGCGCGGCACCGAACTGCTTCTGCTCGAACTGCGTGAAGCCGAGCTTGAGGAGCGCATCGGCCGCCTTGCGGCCATCCGGCCACTTCCTCAGCACCACGCGGAACGCCTCGGCGGCGGAATCGTAGTCGTGATTGACGTAGTGGGCCTCGCCGAGCCAGTACTGCGCATTCTCCGCCAGCGGGCTCTGCGGGTAGTTGCTGAGGAAATCCTTGAAGCCGGTGATGGCGATCGAATAACTGCCGGCCTTGAGCGCATCGAAGGACTGGCTGTAGACCGCCTGCTCGGTCGAGGACGGCTCCGCGCCGCCGCCCGATCCGCCAGCCGGCGCCACGCCCGCGGCCGGCAGCGCAGGCACATTCCCGCCGGCGCCCGGCGCCGCCGCACCGCCTGCCGCCGCACCGCCTGCCGCTATGGCGGCGCCGCCCTGGGCGGCGCTCAACGCCTTAACGCGGCTGTCGAGGTCGGCGTACAGATCGTGCTGCTGCTTGCGCAGCGCCGCGTTGTCGTGCTCCATCTGGTCGATCTGACCGCGCAGCGCGCGCAGCTCGGCCTGCGCGGCTTCCTGGTTTTGCGCGAGCTCGACCAGGCTCTTGTTGGCGATGATGCGCTCGAGCTTGGCGACACGCGCGTCGAGCTCGTTCAGCTTGATCTGCACCGGGTCCTCCTCCGGCGTCGTCGCGCAGCCACTGCCGAGCACGGCGGCGAGCACGGCGAGCGCCGTGAGAACGCGGACGGGCACGCGGCGCACAGCCTTCCCCATGGGCTCTTAAGGCTTGGCCGGCACCGCCGGCTGGCCCGCCGGCGTCAGATACACGATCTCGACGCGGCGGTTCTTGGCCCACGCCGCCTCGTCGTGCCCCGGGTCCGCCGGCCGCTCCTCGCCGTAGCTGACGGTGGTGAGCTGCCCCTCGGCGACGCCCTGCAGCAGCAGCGCGCGCCGTACCGATTGCGCGCGCCGGTCGCCGAGCCCGATGTTGTATTCGCGCGAGCCGCGCTCGTCGGTGTTGCCCTCGAGGCGCACGCGCGCCTGCGGGTTGGCGGCCAGATACTTGGCGTGCGCGGCCACCACGTCGACGCCCGCGCCCTGGATTACCGCACTGTCGAAATCGAAGTACACGATACGGGTTGCGAGCAGTCCCGCCTGCGGGCCCGTCGTCTCATCCTGGTTGCCGGCCACCCCGCCGCCCGCCGCATTGGCCGCGTTGGCGCCTTCACTCTGCGCCCCGGCGTTCGACTCGGTCTGCGCCGTGGATGGCGCCGGCTTTACCGGCTTACTGCCGCATCCGCCCAGCGTCAGGCCGAGTGCCACGACGAGGAGCGCCAGGATCTGATTGATTGAGCGTTGCTCTGCCATTCCGCTTCTCCACACTACTCCCGAATATTCCACGTTCACGTTCCAAACGGCCCCCAGGCCGGGTCGCACACGGCGGCCTGTTGCGCCTTCAGACGCAGCCCCGTGAGCCCGTCCACCGAGATCGTCGCCAGCGTCCCGCGGCTCGACTCGCGCTGCGAATAAAGGAGTGTAGCTCCATTCGGCGCAAAGCTCGGCGATTCGTCGAGGTGGCCGTGGGAGAGCACCCGCACCGCCCCGGTCGCCAGGTCCTGCACCGCGATGCGGTAGCCGCCGCCATCGAGCGTCACCATGGCGAGCGTCGAGCCGTCGGCCGAGACCCGCGGCCGGGCGTTGTAGTTGCCCTCGAAGGTGATGCGCTTCGGCCGGCCGCCGCTCGCGCTGATCTGATAGATCTGCGGCGAGCCGGCGCGGTCGGACGTGAAATACAGCGAACGTCCGTCGGGGGCCCATTCCGGTTCAGTGTCGATCGCCGGGTCGTCGGTGATCCGGGTCAGCCCCTGGGTGGTGAGATCGAGGACGTAGATGTCGGGATTGCCGTTGCTGCCCCCGAGGGTGAGCGCGAGCTTCCTGCCGTCGGGGGACCAGGCGGGGGCTCCGTTGATGCCCGCGCGCGCCGACACCAGGCTGCGCTCGCCGGTGCGCACCCGCTGCACATACACCCCCGAGAGCTTGCTCTCGAAAGAGACGTAGGCGAGCCATTGCCCATCCGGCGACCAGGCCGGGGACATGATCGGAAAGCGCGAGTCGAGGATCAGATGAGCATTCTCGCCGTCCGCGTCGGCCACGATCAGCTGGTAGTGCTGCGCCGGCGGCGCGCCGTCGATCGAAACGTAGGCGATGCGCGTGGCGAAGGCGCCGCGCACGCCGAGGATCTTCTGGTAGATGGCATCGCTCACCCGGTGCGCGGCATTGCGCAAGGCGCTGGCGGGTCCGGTGAAACGCTGCGTCGCCAGGCGCACGCCGGTCAGGGTGTTGACCAGATCGAAGTCGACCGCCAGCGTGCCGTTCTCGAGCACCGCGAGCCGCCCGACCGCGACGTAATCGCTTCCCACACCCTTCCAGTCGGCGGCCGAGATGGCCTCGGCGCGCGTCGGGGTCGCCGGCATGCGCTCGCGCGGCAGTGCGCGAAAGCGTCCGCTGCCTTCGAGGTCGTGCTGCACCACGCCCGCGACGTCGAGGCCGCCGTCCGCCGGGCTCGCCGGCGCGAACGGCACGATCGCGATCGGGATGGGATCGCGCACGCCCGAGGTGATCTCGATCTGCAGCGCCGCGCGCGCCTCGGGCGCCGCGCCGCCACCGATCGCCAGCACGGCGGCGAGCGTGAGCCAGGCGCGGAGGGTGAGCCGGTTCGGGCAGCGGTGCATCGGCATCAGTCCGGCTTGAATTCGATCTTGAGATTACGGTCGAACAGCGAGGGATCCGGCGGCGGCGGCAGCGGTGAGGCGCGGTACACCGCCGCCTCGATCGATTCGCGCACCGCCTGGTCGCCGTTGCATTCTCCGATACTCACCTGCGTCACCTCGCCTCCCGGCACCTGCGTCACGTTCAACATACAGTCTATCCCGGCTTTGGCCGTCGGCGGGCGCAGCCACGCATGCGTGATCTTCGCCGCAATCAGCGACGCCCAGTTCGCTACCGCCGCGCCGTTGCGCGCCGCCTGCGCATGCTCCTCGGCCGCGAGGCTGCGCTTGAGGTCCGCCTCCCGATCGCGCCGGTCCTGCTCGTCCTGGCGGGCGCGCTCGGCGGCCGCCCTGGCCGCCGCGGCCTTGTCCGCCGCGGCCTTTTGCGCCGCCGCCTTCGCCGCCGCGGCTTTCTCCGCTGCAGCCTTCGCGGCAGCCGCCTGCTCCGCGACGGCCCTCTCGACCGCGGCCTTCTCGGCCGCTGCACGCTGCTCCGCCGCCTTCTGCTCCTGCGCCTCCCGTTGCGCACGCTCCTCGGGCGTCGGCGGGGGCGGACCCATGTCCTCGGCCGGCGCCGGTTGCGGTGCCGCCGCCGGCTGCGGCGCGGGCTGCTCCATTCCCTGCAGCGTACGCGCATCGATCACGCTCGCCTGGATGGGCGGCGTGGGGCTCGCGCGCCGCTCCCCGCGGAACATCACCCAGCCGTACACCAGTGCCGCCGCCAGCGCGCCATGCAGCAGCACCGAGAGCGTAATCGAAATCCAACGGTCACTCGCACGCTGCACCATCGCCGTGCAATGTGGCTCAGCCGGAGCGCCGCGGCGGCGGCGCCAGCGGCTCGGTGACCAGGCCCACCTGTCTGGCGCCCGCCTGCTGCAGGATCACCATCGCCTCGACCACGCGCCCGTAGGCGATGGCCGCATCGGCCTTGACCAGCACGGCGCGCGCGGGATTGCCGCGCAACGCCGCCGCGGCGCGCGCCGCCACGGTCCGGGCGTCGAGGGGGGCGCGCGGGTCGCCGCCGATGTTGAGATATAGCCGCCCCTGGCGGTCGATCGACAACACGAGCGGTTTGAGTTGCTGCGCTTCGAGAGGTTCCGCACCCGCCTTCGGCAGCGCTACTTTCACCCCCTGGGTAAGCAGCGGCGCCGTGATCATGAAGATGATGAGCAGCACCAACATGACATCGATGTAAGGTACGACGTTGATCTCGCCCATCAGCCGCCGGCCGCGTGAGGTCTGGGCCATGTCAGCGCTCCTTGCCCGGTGCCGGGGCCTTCTCGGCCACCGGCGTGAGCGCGCCGCGGGCCGCGTAGCGCTGCAGGATGGTGGAGAACTCCTCGATGAAGGCGTCGAAGCGGATCTCGAGGCGCGTCACCTGGTCGGCGAAGCGGTTGTAGGCGACCACGGCGGGAATCGCCGCGAACAGGCCGAAGGCGGTCGCCACCAGCGCCTCGGAGATGCCCGGCGCGACCTGCGCGAGCGTCGCCTGCTGGATGTTTCCGAGCGAGGAGAAGGCGCTCATGATGCCCCACACCGTGCCGAAGAGCCCCACGTACGGGCTGGTGCTGCCGACGGTGGCGAGCGTCGCCAGGCTCTGCTCGAGACGGTCGACCTCCTTGAGCTGCGCCACGCGCATCGCCCGCCGCGACCCCTCGAGCAGCTGTTCCTGTGCGGCACTCGCCTGGCGCAGCCGCGCGAACTCGCGGAAGCCGAACTCGAAGATGCCCGCCATGCCCATGGCACCGCCGTGCGATTCGATCGCGCGGTAGAGCTGTGCCAGGTCGTCTCCCGACCAGAAGCGGCTCTCGAAGCGGTCGGCTTCGCGCCGCGCCCGGCCGATGATGCGGCGCTTCCTGAAGATGATCGCCCAGGAGCTGAGCGAGGCGAGCAGCAGAATGCCGATCACCACCTGTACCGGCACGCTCGCCTGCACGATCAGGCGCAGGATCGACAGTTGATCATTCATGGTATCGGTACCTCGGCGGCGTGCGTCTCGGTGAGAAACGCCGGCAGGCGCCGCGGCCGCAGCGTCCGCGCATCGAGGCAGGCCACGCGCACGCTCGCCTCGACCACGAGCTCGCGCGCCCCGCCGGCGGCGCGCCGGTGGATGCGTTGCGCGAAGCGCAGTGTTGCCGGCCCCTGCGGCTGCGGCTCGCAGCTCACCTCGAGCTCATCATCGAGGCGCGCGGCTGCGCGGTACTCGATCTCGAGGCTGACCACGGCGAACAGCATCCCCGCATCGTGTTGCAGGCGCTGCTGCGAGAAGCCGCGCTGGCGCAGCCACTCGGTCCGGGCGCGCTCGAGGAAGCGCAGGTAGTTGGCGTAATAGACGATGCCGCCGCCATCGGTGTCTTCCCAATAGACGCGTGCGGGCCAGGCGAAGCCGCTCACCGCGGATCCTCGAAGAGCTGCAGGTTGGCCATGGCGCGCTCGGGGGGCTTCAGGCCGAAGTGCTGGTAGGTCAGGCGCGTCACCATGCGGCCGCGCGCGGTGCGCATCAGGAAGCCCTGCTGGATGAGGAACGGCTCGATCACGTCCTCGAGCGTGCCGCGCTCCTCGCCCACCGCGGCCGCCACGCTGTCGATGCCCACCGGCCCGCCGTCGAAGCGCTCGATGATCGCCGTCAGAAGCTTGCGATCGAGCGCATCGAAGCCCTGGGCGTCGACCTCGAGAAGATCGAGGGCGGCGTCGGCCAGGCGTTCGTCGATGCGGCCGTCGCCGCGCACCTGCGCGTAGTCGCGTACCCGGCGCAGCAGCCGGTTGGCGATGCGCGGCGTACCGCGCGAGCGCTGCGCGATGCGGCGCGCGCCGCCTGCGTCGATCGGGACCTCGAGGATCGCCGCCGAGCGCTGCACGATGCGCTCGAGATCGTCGACACCGTAGAACTCGAGCCGCTGCACGATGCCGAAGCGGTCGCGCAGCGGCGAGGTCAGCAGCCCCGCGCGGGTCGTCGCCCCGACCAGCGTGAACGGCGGAAGGTTCAGCTTGATCGAGCGCGCCGCCGGTCCCTCGCCGATCATGATGTCGAGCTGATAGTCCTCCATTCCCGGGTAGAGCACCTCCTCGACCACCGGCGACAGCCGGTGAATCTCATCGACGAACAGCACGTCGCGCGGCTGCAGGTTGGTGAGGATCGCGGCGAGGTCGCCGGGCCGTTCGAGCACCGGGCCCGAGGTCTGGCGCAGGTTCACGCCGAGCTCGGCCGCGATGATGTGGGCGAGCGTGGTCTTGCCCAGTCCCGGAGGCCCGAAGATGAGGACGTGATCGAGCGCCTCGCCGCGCCCACGGGCGGCGCTGATGAAGATCTCGAGCTGGGTTTTGACCGGCGTCTGGCCGACGTATTCCTCGAGGCGGCGCGGGCGGATGGCCCGCTCGACTGCCTCTTCGTCCGCGCCCGCAGCGCCGCTGGTGATTCGCTCGACTGTCACTTGACTCGGTCTACTCCCGGGCCGCGCCCTGCAGCGCCCGCCGGATCAGTTCCTCGGTGGTGTACTCGCCCGGCTCCACGGCCTTCAGCAACCGGGTCGCCTCGACCGGACGATACCCGAGTGCCACGAGCGCGCCATAGGCCTCGCCCTCGGGACTGTCGCCGGCCACCGCCGCCGCGGCGCCCGCCGCGGCAGGGGGCGGCGCAAGGCGGTCACGCATCTCGATGATGAGCCGCTCGGCGGTCTTGCGCCCGACGCCCGGCACGCGCGTCAGCGCCGCCACGTCCTCACTTTGCACACAGCGCGTGAAGGCCGCAACGCTCATCCCGGAGAGCAGCCCGAGCGCGATCTTCGGACCCACTCCGGACACGCGGATCAGGCTGCGAAAGAGGCGCCGCTCCTCCTCGGTGGCGAACCCATAAAGCACGTGCGCATCCTCGCGCACCACCAGGTGCGTGAGCAGGCTCACCTCGGCGCCGACCGGAGGCAGATGAAAGAACGTCGACATCGGTGCCTCGAGCTCGTAGCCGAGCCCGCCGACGTCGACCGTGAGCTGCGGGGGGGTCTTCGAGGCGATCCGGCCCCGCACCGCCCCGATCATCGCTGCGCCTGCCGCACGCGGCCCGCGCCCTGCTGAGCCACCAGCGCGCCAATGCGCCGGGCGTGCGCGTGGCACACCGCGACCGCGAGCGCGTCGGCGGCATCCGCAGTGAGCGGACCCGCGACCCTGAGCAGCACGCGCACCATGTGCGCCACCTGGAACTTCTCCGCGGCGCCCGAGCCCACCACCGCAAGCTTGATGGCGCGCGGTGCATACTCGAATACGGGAATGCCACCCGGCACCGCGCACAGCGCCGCGCCGCGCGCCTGGCCGAGCTTGAGCGCACTGTCGACGTTGCGGCTGACGAAGACGCGCTCGATCGCGACTTCCGCCGGCTGATGCTCGCCGAAGAGCCGCGCCAGGCCGTCGAAGATGAGGCGCAGCCGCGCCGCAGGCGCCGCCGTGCTCACATTGAGGCACCCCTGGGCAAGCAGCGTCAGCTCCCCGCCCCGGCATTCGAGCACGCCGAAGCCGGTCCGGCGCGAACCCGGGTCGAGACCTACTATGCGGACGTTGGCGGCGGCGGGGGGTGGCGCGGCCGCGGCAGCCGCCGGATCAAACGCGCGCCACGACCTCGTCCGGTATCTCGACATTCGCGCAAGCCTATCTGAAAACAAGGGCTTACGCATGACCGCGTGGCGGGCCGCCAAAGTGTGACTCAGCGCTCGCCCGCAGGCCTTCAGTGTGCGCCGCGCGTGCCGATACCGGACTGCCACCGCGCTTGCTTCCCGAACCGAGCTCGCGGTGATTCTTGAGCCCCACCCGTGGACCCCCGCCGGTGGGGTTCTTTTTTTGTGCCGCCGCGCCGCGCTCGCCTCAACGCCGCTCGAGCGCCTCCTCCTCGATCTCGGCGTTCGAGTACACGTCGCGCACCTCATCGAGCGCCTGCAGTGCCTCGAGCATCCGTACCGTGCGCGCGGCGGCCTCCCCCGAGAGCCCGAATGCCGTCGCCGCGCGCCGCGTCACCTCGGCGGTCGTCGGCGCGAAGCCGCGGTGCGTGAGCACCGCTCGTACCGTGTCGAGCTCGGCCGGGTCGGCCAGTACCTCCATGGAACGGTCGTCCGCCGGCACCACGTCCTCGGCGCCCGCCTCGAGCGCAACCTGCATCAGCCGTTCCTCATCGGTCCCCGGCGGGTAGGTCATGAGGCCGACCGTATTAAAGAGATAGCTCACCGAGCCATCGGCACCGAGCGCACCGCCGTATTCGAGGAATACATGCCGTACCTGCTCGGCGACCCGGCCACGATCGTCCGTAACGCACTCGACCACGACCGCGGCGCCGCCCGGACCGTAGCCCTCGTAGCGCACCAGTTCCTGCCCGGCGCCGGGCTTGCGGCCACGGCCCTGATTGCGGCGCGCCGCCAGGAAACTGTTACGGCGCTGAATGCTCGCCCAACTGCTGTGTCTCGTCATGAGGTTACGTATGATAGCTACAAACCCCGCGAGAGGACACGCCGTCGCCCGGCCACGACGGTCTGCGGCGGGGCTGCCCGAGCCCATGGAGACCAACCTACTCTGCCCGCCCGCGGTCCGTGACGCCATCGTCGGCGCGCGTGCCGCACTCGAGCGCGCCAGCGTCCGCTCGCCCGCCGACCTCGCCTTCGCGACCGAGGCGGCCGAGATCATGGGCGGACTCACCGAGAGCACCGAGCTCGCCAACGCGCTGCTCGCCCGGCCGGTGATCTCGCGCGCGAGCCTCACGCCCGAAGAGGCTGCCGGCATCGTTGGCCAGGAGGCGACCGACATCGCCGTTGCGCTGCAGCGCCTCGGCACCCTGGGGCTGCCCCACGACTGGTCGCCCGCGCGCGGCCTCGACGGGCGTCAGGCCGAGACGCTGCGCAAGATGCTGCTCGCGGTGGTGAGCGACCCGCGGCTGGTATTGGCGCGGCTCGCGGAGGAGCTGGTGGGACTGCGGCACGCGCGCGAGCTCCCGGCCGCCGAGCGGGAACGGCGTGCGGTCGAGGCGCGGGTGATCTACGCGCCGCTCGCCAACCGGCTCGGTGTCTGGCAGCTCAAGTGGGAGCTCGAGGACCTCGCCTTCCGCTACCTCGAGCCCGAGGAGTACCGCCGCATCGCCGCCGCACTGAACGAGCGGCGTGCCGACCGCGAGCGCTATATCGATACGCTCGGGCGCGAGCTGCGCGCGGCGCTGCACGCCGCGGGCATCACCGCCGAGGTCTATGGCCGGCCCAAACACATGTACAGCATCTACCGCAAGATGCAGCGCAAGCAGCTCGCCTTCGAGCAGCTGTTCGACGTGCGCGCGGTGCGGGTCGTGGTCGGTACGATTCCCGAGTGCTACGCGGCGCTCGGCGTGGTCCACTCCCAATGGCCGTACATTCCGGGGGAATTCGACGACTACATCGCGACCCCGAAGGGCAACGGCTACCGCTCGATCCACACCGCGGTCATCGGCCCGCAGGCGAAGAGCGTCGAGGTGCAGATCCGCACCCGCGACATGCACGAGCACGCCGAGCTCGGCGTGGCGGCGCACTGGACCTACAAGGAAGGCGGTCCGCGCGATGCACAGTACCAGCGCAAGATCGAATGGGTGCGCCGGCTCCTCGAGCCGCAGGAGGACGCGGGCGAGCACGCCGAGCGCGACTTCGTCGAGGGCATGCGCGCCGAGCTCTTCGAGGACCGCGTCTACGTGCTCACCCCGAAGGGCGAGGTGATCGATCTGCCGCGCGGCGCGACGCCGCTCGACTTCGCCTACCAGGTGCACACCTCGCTCGGCCACCGCTGCCGCGGCGCCAAGGTCAACGGCCGCATCGTGCCCTTGAGCCGCGCGCTCGCCAACGGCGAGATTGTCGAGATCATCACCGGCAGGCAGGAGGCCCCGAGCCGCGACTGGCTCGCCCCCGAGCAGGGCTTCCTCGCCTCGCCGCGCAGCCGCGGCAA
>JAGWMP010000329.1 GCA_028871705.1 Gammaproteobacteria bacterium | reverse complement strand
CCCTGGGCGGAGCCGAAGCGCGTGCGGCGCGTGCTCGATATCGGCACCGGTTCGGGGTGCATCGCGATCGCCGCGGCGCGCGCGCTCCCCTGGGCACGGGTGGATGCGGTGGATATCTGCGCCGCGGCGCTCGCGGTGGCCGAGCGCAACGTGCGCCGTCACCGCCTCGGCGCGCGCGTCTTACTAAAGGAGTCCGACCACTTCAGCGCCCTCGGCCGCTCGACCTACGATATCATCGTCGCCAATCCGCCTTACGTAGGGGCCCGTGAGCTCGAGCGATTGCCGCCGGAATACCGGCATGAGCCGCGCGTGGCGCTCGCCGCCGGGCCGCACGGTCTCGATTCGGTCGCGGTCATCCTGCGCGAGGCGCGCCGTCACCTGCGCGACGGCGGTCTGCTCATCGTGGAGGTCGGCAACACCGAGCGCGCCGTGGCGCGCGCGTTCCCGCGGCTGCCGTTCCTGTGGCTCGAGTTTGCCCGCGGCGGCGGCGGCGTGTTCCTGCTGAGGCGCGAGCAACTCCCGGCGCACTGAACCCATGTCCGGCAACACCATCGGCAAGCTCTTCACGGTGACCACCTTCGGGGAGAGTCACGGGCCGGCGCTCGGGTGCATCGTCGACGGCTGTCCGCCCGGGCTCGAGTTGAGCGAGGCCGACCTGCAGCGGGACGTCGACCGCCGGCGTACCGGGACTTCGCATTTCGTCAGCCAGCGCCGCGAAGGCGACCAGGTGCGCATCCTCTCGGGCGTATTCGAGGGGCGCACCACCGGCACCCCGATCGGCCTCCTCATCGAGAACACCGACGCGCGGCCGCGCGACTACGAGAAGATCAAGGACCGCTTCCGTCCCGGGCACGCCGACTACACCTACCAGCAGAAATACGGCGGACGCGACTATCGCGGCGGCGGACGCTCGAGCGCGCGCGAGACCGTGATGCGCACCGCCGCGGGCGCGATCGCGCGCCGCTACCTCGCGAGCCGTCTCGGCGTGCGCATCTACGGGTATCTCAGCCAGGTCGGCCCGCTCACGCTCGCGCCGGTCGATCCGGCGTTCGCCTATGAGAATCCGTTCTTCTGCCCCGATCCCGCGCGCATCGCCGAGCTCGAGGAGCTCATCTGGAAGATCCGCGCCGCCGGGGATTCGCTCGGCGCGCGCGTCACCGTGGTGGCGAGCGGTGTGCCGCCGGGACTCGGCGAGCCGGTATTCGACCGCCTCGACGCCGACATCGCGCACGCGCTCATGGGCATCAATGCCGTGAAGGCGGTCGAGCTCGGCGCGGGCGTCGCGGCGGCCGGGCAGCGCGGCAGCGAGCATCGCGACGAGATGACGCCCGCGGGTTTTCTCAGCAATCACGCCGGCGGGGTGCTCGGCGGGATCTCCTCGGGGCAGGACATCGTGGCGCACCTCACGGTGAAGCCCACCTCGAGCATCCAGCTGCCCGGCCGAACCATCGACGTCGCGGGCAATCCCGTCGAGGTCGTCACCACGGGCCGGCACGACCCGTGCGTGGGACTGCGCGCCACGCCGATCGCCGAGGCGATGCTGGCGATCGTGCTGATGGATCACTACCTGCGCCAGCGCGCCCAGAACGCGGATGTGAAGTCACCGACGCCGGTGATTCCAGGATCGGTGCGCACCTGAAGATCCGCCGGCCGCGGCGGGCCCGGGCCCGTGCGCGGCGCCGATGTGCCGGGGGTCACAGTTCGCGCGGCGGCGCCTCCCCCCGGGGACCCCCTGGCCCATTCAGGCCCATCCAGGCTAGAACCGCGACACAGTTTATGTCCGGAGAATCCGTAAAAATTCCCGGCCTGCACGGGGATTTAACTCGAGGATTGTGCCCGACAATGTGCGTCGAACAGCCGCGATCGACGGCCGCGCGAGCCTTCAGGCTTTGGGTTGGCAGCCTATTTAAGTTATATTGCCGACCAATTCGTGGTGGACTCGCAACTTGTGGTCCATCCGATTGTTTCTACAAGACATTTCAAATGACTCCTGCCGGGGTGTACTGATGTTCGCCAAACGCTCAAGCCGGGCGCTGGCATTGCTGCTGGCCTTGCCGTCAGCGGCGTTTGCCCTTGGTCTCGGAGACATTCACCTGCTCTCTCCGCTGAATGCGCCCCTCGATGCGGAGATCGAGATCACCGACGTCGCCGCCGACGAAGTCAACACGGTGCGCGCGCAACTGGCCTCGCGTGAAACGTTCTCGCAGAACGGGCTCGATTACCCGACGTACCTGACGAGTGTGCAGCTGCGCACCGTGCAGATGCCCGACGGCCGCCAGGTCATCAAGATCAAGTCGACGGATCCGATCACCGACCCGTTCATCACGCT
>JAGWMP010000328.1 GCA_028871705.1 Gammaproteobacteria bacterium | reverse complement strand
CAGCTCCCGCGGGTCGGGCGGCGGGCGCGCCAGCGCGCGCGCCACGGCCTCCTCCACCTCGTGCCGGGCCTGCGCTTCGATCGCACTCCAGTCCGCGGCGCTCATGCGCCCGGGCACCAGGAAGGCCTCGAGACGTGCGCGCGGGTCGCGGGCGCGCTCCTGGCGCAGCGTCTCGGCCGACTTGTAGGCCTGGGTATCCTGCCCCGAGTGTCCCGAGAGGCGCGGCACCGTGAGGCGCAGCATGAGCGGCGTGCGCTCGGCCCGCACGCGCTCCACCGCGCGCGCGGTGAGCTGCGCGGCGGAATGCGGATCGCTCCCGTCGCCTTCGAGAATGGCGAGGCCGGTGAAGGAGCGCAGGTTGGCGGCGATGTTGCCGCCCGGCGTCTGATAGGTCGACGGCACCGAAATGCCGAAGGCGTTGTCCTCGATGTAGAAGAGCATCGGCAGGCGCTGCGTGGTCGCGATGTTGAGCGCCGACCAGAAGCCATTGGTGGCGGTGGAGGCATCGCCGCCGAGCACCACGGCGATGCTGCGGGCATAGCTCGCATCGCCGAGGGTCTCGTGGCGGTAGCGGATCGCCTGCGCCCAGCCGGCCGTCGGCGTGTACTGGGTGCCGACCCCGCCGCAAGCCGGCAGCACGCTCGGTCCGCCGCGTCCGGGCATGTTGAAGACCACGCCGATGTCGCGCCCGCCGCTGAAGGCGCCGCTGCGCGCCAGGGGACCCGCGACCAGGTCCTCGAGTGCCGCGCCGAGCGTGAGCATCAGCGGGCGCGAGCGGTAATAGAGTCCGATGCCGTCGTGAGGATCGGTGAGGTTGAGCCCGAGCAGGGTCTGCGCGAGCTCATGGCCGCGCGCCGAGAACTGATAGAGCACCTTGCGCTCGGGGACGAGGCGCGTCTCCTCGACGTCATCGAGCGCGCGCGAGAGTTGCACGAGATGTGAAACGCGCCGCCAGTCGGTCTCGCGGGCGCCCGCCGGCGTGCCCGCGGAGGCCGGCGCGATCAGGGAGGAGGCAGGTGCAGCCATCGGCGCAGCTTATGCTTAGAGTTGGGAAAGCATGTTGCTGAAATTGCGTAGCAGTGCGCTATTTTGGCAATATCCTTGCCGTGAAACGCATCCTCGACCGGCTCGACCGGCGCATCCTCGAGCAGCTGCAGGCCGACGCGCGCATCTCCAACCAGGAGCTCGCCAAGCGCGTCGGCCTCTCGCCCGCTCCCTGCTGGCGGCGCTTACGCAGGCTCGAGGAGGCGGGCTTCATCGCCGGCTACGTGACGCTGCTGCGGGCACCTGCGATCGGACTGCCGATCCTCGCCTACGCGGTCGTGTCGCTCGAGAACCACCACCCCGAGTCGGTGCGCCAGTTCGATCAGCTGATCCGCGAGCGGCCCGAAGTGCTCGAGTGCCACTCGATGAGCGGTCCGAACGACTACCTGCTGCGCATCGTCGCGGCCAGCATGGAGGCCTACGATCAGTTCCTGTCGACCCAGCTGCTGCAGCTCGCCGCGGTGCGCTCGGTCAACACGAGTTTCGTGCTGCGCACCAAGAAGTTCACCACGCGGTTACCGTTGAGCTGAAGGCTGGCGCTGGCACTCGCAGCTCGTCGTGTCGGGACCCGCGAACCAGAATGCCGAAGCCTCGAGCCGCACGTCGGCATGCTGCCAGGCGTGCGCGAATTCCCCGAGGGTGCGCGCGGCCGCGCGGCTGCGGCCCTGCGCGCGCTGCGCCGCGGCGAGCCCGTAGAGCGCCCAGCCACTCCCGGGGTTGCGTGCGAGGTCCTCCCGGTAGATGCGCTCGGCTTCTGGCGCGTGCCCGGCGATCAGCAGCTGCGCCCCGAGAAGATCGCGTACCGGCAGGAACCAGCCGGCGGGTGCCGGCCGGGCCAATCGGTCCTGCGCCGCCACCGCCTGCGTGAGCGCGGCGACCGCCGCCTCGTCGCGCCGCTCGCTCGCGGCAATGCGCGCCGCCACGACCGGGGCGGCGACCGCAATGGGGTCCGCGAGCCCGGGTTGTGCGGCGGCGAGCTGCCCGAGCGCCTCGAGCGCGCCATGTGCCTCGGCGAGCCGTCCGCGGGCGGCGAGCGCCACCCCACGCCCGTAGAGATAGCCCCCCGTGAGTGCCGGCGAGCGCGCATCCGGCGACCCGAGCGCGATGAGCTCATCCCAGAGCCCGAAGCGCACCAGCACGGCGTATGGCCCCGCGAGCCGTGCGGCCGGCTCGCCCGCGCCCGGGTCCGCCGTCAGCTCCTGCGCCGCCGCCAGCGCGTCGGCCTTGCGCCCCTCCATGGCCGCCGCGCAGGCGCGCTCGAGCGCCGCGGGCGCCACGGCTGGCGCC
>JAGWMP010000074.1 GCA_028871705.1 Gammaproteobacteria bacterium | reverse complement strand
ACTTAAGCGACCCGCACGAGAAGAAGTACACGCTCGACTATTACCTGAAGCTCGCCCGCGAGCTCAAGGCCGCCGGCACCCACGTGCTCGCCATCAAGGACATGGGGGGCCTGTGCCGGCCGCGCGCCGCGTACGCGCTGGTGAAGGCACTCAGGGAGGAGACCGGGCTGCCGCTGCACTTTCACACCCACGACACGAGCGGCATCGGCGCGGCGAGCGTGCTCGCCGCCATCGAGGCGGGGGCGGATGCGGTCGATGGGGCGATCGATGCGCTCTCCGGCCTCACCTCGCAGCCGAACCTCGGCTCGATCGTCGAGGCGCTGCGCTTCGGTCCGCGCGACAGCGGTCTCGACCCGGCGGCGCTGCGCGTCATCTGCGCGTACTTCGAGCAGGTGCGGCGGCTGTACGTCGCCTTCGAGAGCGACGTGCGCGCGGGCGCCTCCGAGGTCTACGTGCACGGCATGCCGGGCGGTCAATACACCAACCTGCGCGAGCAGGCGCGCGCGCTCGGCGTGGGCGATGCGCGCTGGCCCGAGGTGGCGCGCGCCTACGCCGAGGTGAACGAGCTGTGCGGCGACATCGTCAAGGTCACTCCGACCTCCAAGGCCGTGGGCGATCTTGCGCTCGTCATGGTGACCCGCGGCCTGAGCCGCGCGCAGCTCACCGATCCCGCCACCGAGGTCGCCTTCCCCGAGTCGGTCGTGCAGCTCTTTCGCGGCGAGCTGGGTCAGCCCTACGGCGGCTTCCCCGCGGCGCTGCAGCGCAAGGTGCTGAACGGCGCGGCGCCGCTCACCGGCCGGCCGGGCGCGCTGCTGCCGGCCGTCGACCTCGAGGCGCAGCGCCGCTCGCTCGGCGAGCGATTCCCGGGACCGGTGTCGGATGAGGACCTCGCCTCCTGGCTCATGTATCCGCGGGTCTGGGAGGACTACGCGCGCGAGCGGCAGCAATACGGCGACCTCGGGCTCCTGCCGACGCCGGTGTTCTTCTACGGCATGCAGCCGGGGGATGAGATCAGCGTGGAGCTCGAGCGCGGCAAGACGCTCATCGTGCGCTACGTCGCGACCAGCGAGGCACACGAGGACGGCACCCGCACCGTGTTCTTCGAGTTGAACGGCCAGCCGCGCTCGGTGCGGGTGCGCGATCTCGCCCAGGCGGCGCAGCGTCCGCCGGCGCGCAAGGTCGAGCCCGGCAATGCGCACCACGTCGGCGCGCCGATGCCTGGCACCGTCACCACGGTCGCGGCCAAGGCGGGTGCGCGCGTGGCGCGCGGCGAGGCGCTGCTGACACTCGAGGCGATGAAGATGGAGACCGCGGTGCGCGCCGAGAGCGAGGGCGAGGTGGCCGAGGTGCTGGTGCAGCCGGGCGCCACGGTGGATCTGAAGGACCTGCTGGTGGTGCTGCGCTGAGCACCCGGCGGCGCGCCGTGCCGCTGTGACGGCCCTCACGATCGCACGCTTGTCGGCGCCTGGCGTCAGCCATCGCCGCGGACACCTTGTTGTATGCTTCGGCCCATGCGCATGCGCCCACTCGCCTGGCTGTTGCTGCTCGCCCTCGCGGCCGGCGGCGTGCGCGCCGACGACCTGACCGGAATCTACGTCGGGGCCGCGTTAGGCAAGGCGTGGCTCGACTCCTCCGACGGTCTCATCAGCGGCTTCGGCTCCGACAAGCATGCGTCCGAATTTCTGGTGGGGTGGCGCCCGATCCCCGAGCTCGCCGCGGAGCTCGAGTACATCAACTTCGGCTCATCGACCGGCACCACCACCTACCCGAATTCCAACGAGCCGCTCGACAACACCGCGAGCCGCAAGGGGCTCGCGGCGTTCGCAGTGCTGTACCTGCCGGCTCCGCTGGTGGACTTCTACGTGAAGGCGGGCGTGGCGAAGCTGCACACGAAGGTCACGACCCTCGTTGAGCCGTGTCCGACGGGCGGCACCTGTCCGCCGCTCGCCAATCCTATCCCGGTCGACAGCACCGGCGTCGGTCTCACCGGCGGCGGCGGCGTGATGTACCGCTTCCGCCGCCTGGAGGCGCGCTTCGACTACGCGCGCTTCGCGGCGCTCGGCGGCAATCCCTACCTGATGACCTTCGGGCTCACCTACACGTTCTGATGTCTAGAGCGTGTCCTTGAGGGCGATCGCCGGGTCGGCGAGCTTGTCCGGCTGCGGGCGGGCATGCGCTGCGATCAGCTTGCGCGCCGCCATCTGGTCCTTCGGGCTGTTCACCGAGTCGATGGCGATCAGCTCCCCGCGCCGCAGATAACAGGCGCTGAAGCTGCGCGCGGCCGCCGTGCCGCGCATCACCACCGTGTCGTAGCCCTGGGCCACGCCGACGATGATGAGCTTGAGGTCGTACTGATCCGACCAGAACCACGGCAGCTTGTCGTGCAGCGTCTCGGTGCCGAGGAGATTGAGCGCGACCGTCGTGCCCTGCTCGAAGGCGTTGTCGACCGACTCGAGGCGCAGGTGCCGGCCGTACTGGCGGTTCAGGTGGCTCGCGCAATCCCCGGCCGCATAGATCGCTTCGTGCGAGGTGCGGCAGTGGGCCTCGGTGACGATGCCGTTCTCGCACGTGAGACCGGCGGCCCTCGCGAGCTCATCCGCCGGCATCACGCCGACGCCGACGACCACGAGGTCGACGGGGTACTCGCCGCCGGCCTCGGTGAGCACGCTTCGCACCCGGCCGCTGCGCGGGTCGGCGTGCAGCGCGCGCACGCGCTCGTGGCAGCGGATCTGCACGCCGTGGCGGGCATGCTCGGCCGCGTAGAAGGCCGATACCTCGGGGCAGGTGACGCGGCTCATGAGGCGCTCGGCCATCTCGAGCACCGTCACTTCCATGCCGAGCTCGCGCGCGGTGGCCGCCACCTCGAGGCCGATGTAGCCGCCGCCGACGATCAGGAGCCGTCCGCCGCGCGTGCAGCCGGCGCGAATGCGGTCGGCATCGAGCGCGGTGCGCAGGTAATGCACGCCCTCGAGATCGGCGCCGGGGAGCTCGAGCGCGCGCGGGCGGCTGCCGGTGGCGATGAGCAGCGCATCGAAGGGCACCGCCAGGCCGTCATCGAGGCGCACGTGCCGCTCGCGTGGCGCGATGTCGGTGACGCGCCGCCCGAAGTGGGTCTCGATCCCGTGGTCGGCATAGAAGGCGGCGGGACGGATGAGGAGGCGCTCGCGCTCGAGCGCGCCGGCGAGGTATTTCTTCGAGAGCGGCGGCCGCTGGTAGGGCGGCAGGGGCTCATCGCCGATCAGCGTCAGCTTCCCCGCGAAGCCTCTGCGGCGTAGTGTATCGACGGCCTGCACGGCCGCCTGGCCCGCCCCGACGATCACGATCCGCTCGAACATCGGCGTGAAGAATATCCCAGGAGCGCTTCAGGGCGGCGCACCAGCACGGGGCGCCCGACGTGGGTGGCTGCTCCGCGATGGTGCAGGCGCCGGCGGTGGTGGCACCTGGCCGGTGCCGGCTTTCGCGGCGGCGGCGCCGATTTCGCCCATGGCATGAAAGCTGCACAATCCACGACAGCGCATTCCGCACCGGAGACCGAAGCCTCATGAAACTGATCACCGCGATCATCAAGCCGTTCAAGCTCGACGACGTGCGCGCCGCGCTCTCGGACATCGGCGTGTCGGGGATGACGGTCACCGAGGTGAAGGGCTTCGGCCGCCAGCGCGGCCATACCGAGCTCTATCGGGGCGCGGAGTACGTGGTCGACTTCGTCCCCAAGACCCGCATCGAGGTGGCGGTGCGCGGCGAGCTGGTCGATCAGGTGATCGAGGCGATCCTCAAGGCCGCCAAGACCGGTAAGGTGGGCGACGGCAAGATCTTCATCACCGACATCAACCGCGTGATCCGCATCCGTACCGGCGAGACCGACGACAGCGCGCTGTAGATTCGCGCGCGGCGCCCGCGGCGCTATCCTGTGCGCCTATGCCCACGACCATCCGTTTCTACGAGCACGGCGGTCCCGAAGTCCTGCGCATCGAGGACGTGGATCCCGGCAAACCCCGTCCCGGTGAGGCGCAGGTGCGCCACCGCGCTATCGGCGTCAACTACATCGATGTCTACGACCGCACGGGGCTCTATCCCGTGGCGGCGCTTCCGAGCGGCCTCGGGCGCGAGGCCGCCGGCGTCGTCACCGCCCTCGGCCGCGGAGTGCGGGGCTTCAGGGTCGGCGACCGCGTCGCCTACGTCTGGCCGATCCCGGGGGCCTACAGCGAGCTGCGCAACGTGCCGGCAGAGCGCCTGGTCAAGGTGCCGAAGGGCATCTCGGATGAGCAGGCCGCCGCGCTCATGCTCAAGGGACTGACCGCGCATTTCCTCATCCGACGCACCTATCGCGTGCAGCGCGGCGACACCATCCTGGTGCACGCTGCCGCCGGCGGCGTCGGCATGATCCTGTGCCAGTGGGCGAAGTCGCTCGGGGCGAAAGTGATCGGCGTGGTCGGGAGCGAGGCCAAGGCCGAGCTCGCGCGCCGCTACGGCTGCCGGCACGTGCTCATCTCCGGCCGCGACGAGCTGGTGGCCGGCGTCAAGGCGCTCACCCGGGGCGAGGGGGTCGCGGCGGTCTACGACTCGGTCGGCAAGGACACCTTCATGGAGTCGCTCGATTGCCTCAGGCGCCTCGGCATCATGGTCACCTTCGGCAATGCCTCGGGCCCCGCGCCGCCGATCGCGCCGCTCGAGCTCTCCAGGCGCGGCTCGCTTTATCTCACCCGCCCGACGCTCTTCAACTACATCAGCACGCGCGCCGAGCTCGAGTCCGCGGCGCGCGAGCTGTTCGCCGCGGTGCGCGCCCGCAAGGTGCGCGTCGTCATCGGCCAGACCTATCCGCTCGCCCAGGCGGCGGATGCGCACCGCGATCTCGAGGGACGGCGCACCACCGGCTCGACCGTACTGACGCTCTAGCTTGTCCCTGACGCGCAGCCGGCAAAAACGACGCTTTTTGCCGGCGGCAGCCGGAGTAATGTCCGCCGAAATCGCTTCCGGTGCGATTTCGGCCAATCCAACTAGGCGTCCGCGGCCGCGGGCACCGCCGCCCGCAGCGCGCGCGCGGTGCGCGGCATGCCGAGCGCGCCGCTGCGCACCACCTCGAGGAGCTGCGCGCCGCGCGCCAGATCCGCGACGAAGGCGTTCACTTCGGCCTCGCTCGCCGCGAGCTCCACGATGAACCCTTCGGTCGCCGGGTCGAGCACGCGGCCGCCGGCCCGCACGACGAGGCCGCGCACCGTGTCGGTGTGGCGTGGCTCGACCCGCAGCTTGAGCAGCACCAGCTCCCGCTCGATGTGCTGGCCGCGGGTCATGTCGAGCACGCTCACGACGTCGACGAGCTTGTTGAGCTGATTGACGATCTGCTGGATGACGGCGTCCGAGCCGCGGGTGACGAGCGTCAGGCGCGACACCGTGGGGTCGTCGGTGGGCGCGACCGAGAGCGACTCGATGTTGTAGCCGCGCGTGGAGAACAGGCCCGCCACCCGGGTCAGGGCTCCGGCCTCGTTCTGCAGCAGGATGGCGATGATGTGGCGCATGGTCGTCCGGTCGAGAATACGGGATCGGCGCCGGTTTGCACCAAGAACACAAGCTGTTACATTCAAAAGTTGCGTCGCCGTCCAGCATCCGAAGAGGTTTCGCAAAGCCCTCCATGAGCGGTTCCCTGAGCGACCTGTCCATCGAGCCGACCGCCCCGGCCCATCCCCTGGCGGGTACGCGCATGAGCGGCGCCCGCATGATCATGCAGGTGCTTAGCGACGAGGGCGTGACGGCGATCTTCGGCTACAGCGGCGGCGCCATCCTGCCGACCTACGACGCCGTGTTCCTCTACAACGAGGAGTGCGCCAGGGCCGGCCGGACCCAGATCCCGCTCATCGTCCCGGCCAACGAGCAGGGGGCCGGCTTCATGGCGGCTGGCTATGCCCGGGCCTCCGGCCGGGTGGGGGTCTGCCTGGTGACTTCCGGACCCGGCGCGACCAACACTGTTACACCAGTGCGCGATTGCATGGCTGATTCGGTACCGATTGTCGTCATTTGCGGCCAAGTACCCCGCGCCGCCATTGGGACGGATGCCTTCCAGGAGGCGCCGGTGCCGGCCGTCATGGGCGCCGTCGCCAAGCACATCTTCCTCGTCACCGAGCCGGAGAAGCTCGAGGCCACGGTCCGGACCGCCTTCGAGATCGCGCGCACGGGGCGCCCGGGACCGGTGGTGGTCGACATCCCGAAGGACGTTCAGAACTGGGAGGGCACCTTCCAGGGCGCGGGGCTCCTGCCCATCCCCGGGTACCGGCGCCGGCTCGCCGAGCTCACGGGCTCGGCGCTCGATGCCGGGGCGGCGGCGCGCTTCTTCGCGATGCTGGGGGAGTGCGAGCGTCCGCTCATCTACGCCGGCGGCGGGGTCATCAACGGCAATGCCGCCGCACGCCTCACGGAGTTCGCCACCGTCTTCGGCGTGCCGGTGGTCACCACCCTCATGGGCATCGGCTCGCTCGATACCCGCGCGCCGCTCGCGCTGCGCATGCTCGGGATGCACGGCGCCGCCTACGCCAATTATGCGGTCGACGACTGCGACTTCCTCATCGCCGTCGGCGCGCGCTTCGATGACCGTGTGGCGGGCGTGCCCGACAAGTTCGCGCGCAACGCGCGGCGCATCGCCCACCTCGACGTCGACCGCGCCGAGGTCAACAAGGTCAAGCGCGTGCAGTGGAGCCACGTGGGGCTGGTCGGCGATGCGCTCGCGGCGCTCTGCGCGCACGGCCGCGAGCAGCAGTTCCGCCGCGACTTCGGCCCCTGGGTGGCGGAGCTCGCCGAGTCGAAGCGCCGTTACGCCATGAACTACGACCGCGCCAGCCCGCTGATCCAGCCCTACTACGTGCTGGAGGAGCTCAACCGCCACACGCGTGGCGAGGCGATCATCTCGACCGGCGTGGGCCAGCACCAGATGTGGGCCGCGCAGTACTGCGATTTCGCCGGCCCGCGGCTGTGGCTCACCTCCGGCAGCATGGGCACGATGGGTTTCGGCCTGCCGGCGGCGATCGGCGCGCAGATCGCCAATCCTGCGCGCCTGGTGATCGACATCGACGGCGACTCGAGCATCCGCATGAACATCGGCGAGCTCGAGACCGCGACCACCTACGACCTGCCGGTCAAGGTGATGGTGCTCAACAATTTCGGCGACGGCATGGTGAAGCAGTGGCAGAAGCTGTTCCACAAGGGGCGGCTGTCGGCGAGCGACAAGTCGCTGCACAAGAAGGACTTCATCCGCGCCGCGCAGGCCGACGGCTTCCGCTACGCCGTGCGCCTCGATCGCAAGGAGGACGTGCCGCGGATCGTCGGTGAGTTCGTTGCCTTCAGGGGACCGGCGTTCCTCGAGGTGATGATCGATCCGGACGCGGGCGTCTATCCGATGGTGGGACCGGGGCAGAGCTACGCGGAGATGATCACCGGCGAGTTCATTCCGTCGCGCACCAAGGTCGACATCAAGACGCCCGGACCTTCGGAGATGTTCTGATGAGACCCCCTGCGGCGCGCCTCGCGCCCTGTGCCCTCTGCCTGCTCGCGGCCGCCGCGCTGCCGCTCGGCGCGCTCGCCGCGGCCGGTGACCGGCAGGACGAGATCCTGATCCTCGGCAACCCGGCCGGCACGCAGAGTGTCGGCACCGGTACCGATGGCACGACGCACGTGGAGTATTCGTACAACGACCGCGGCCGTGGGGATCACATCGTCGCCACCTGGAGGCTCGATGCCGCCGGGGTGTTGAGCGAGTACGACGCTCATGGCAACGACTACTACAAGGTGCCGGTGACCGAGACATTCCGACTCGGCAGGGGTAAGGCCTCCTGGAGCAGCCGCTCCGAGCACGGCAGCACGGCGGTCACGGGCGAGGCGTTCTACGTGCCGGTGAATGCGCCGCCCGAGATCTTCGGGGTGCTGGCACGGGCGCTTCTTAAAGCCCCGGGGCATCGGCTGGCGCTCCTGCCTTCGGGTGAGGCGACGCTCGCGAAGGTCGAGCTGCCGGCGGCGGACGCGGCCGCTGCGGCCGGCCCGCACGGACCACTCGCCCTGTACGCAGTCAGCGGGCTCGATTTCAGCCCGGTGCCGATCTGGCTGGAGGGTGACGGGACCACGGCCGCCCAGGTCTCCGGCTGGTTCACGGTGCTGCCCGCGCCGCGGCAGGCGCAGGTCTCGCAGCTGCTCGGGGCGCAGGCGCACTGGAGTGAGGCCCGCTCCGCGCAGCTGGCCCGCGACTTGACGCACGTGCCCGCGGGCGAGGTCGTGATCCGCAACGCGCGCCTCTTCGATCCGCGCGACCTCACGGTCACGCCGGGCACGAGCGTGCTGGTGCGCGGCGCGCACATCGTGCGGGTCGCCGCCGACGCCGACGTGACTGCCGGGGCCGGCGCCGAGGTGATCGACGCGCACGGCCGCTTCCTCATGCCGGGCCTGTGGGACAACCACCAGCACTTCGGCGACAACACCGGTGCGCTCGACATCGCCAACGGCGTCACCAGCGCCCGCGACATGGCCAACGACACCGACGAGTTTCTCGAGCGCGTGGTGCGCTTTGATGCCGGCACCGAGTTGGGTCCGCGGGTATGGAAGTCCGGCATCATCGACGGCACCGGCAAGTACGCCGGGCCGACCAAGATGCGCATCGACACCGCGGCGCAGGCGGTCGCGGACGTCGACTGGTACGCCGATCACGGTTACGGCCAGATCAAGATCTACTCCTCGGTCCCGCCGGCCATCGTGCCGGTGATCGCCGCCGAGGCGCACGCGCGCGGGCTGCGAGTCAGCGGCCACGTGCCGGCGTTCATGAGCGCCGAGCAGTTCGTCGCCGACGGCGCCGACGAGATCCAACACCTCAACTTCATCGTGCTCGACTTCCTGTTCCCCGCGGTGCAGGAGACGCGCAACATGAACCGCTTCACCGAGGTCGCCGCGCACGCACGCGACTTCCCGCCCGACAAGCCGCAGGTGCGGGATTTCATCGCCTACCTCGCGCGCCACCATACGGTGCTCGATCCGACGCTCAACGTGTTCGAGGGGCTGTTCTGCGGCGACCCGGCGGCCGTGACCCCGGGGCTCGAGAGTGTCGCGCCACGCATGCCGCCGCAGGTGCGCCGCGGTCTGCTCTCCGGAGCGCTCGCGGTGCCGAAGGGCGAGGAGGCCGCCTACCGTGAGGCGCTGCCGGCGATGCTCGGGCTGCTCGAGGCGCTGCACGAGGCCGGCGTGACGATCATTCCCGGCACCGATTCCATGCCCGGCTACGAGCTGCATCACGAGCTCGAGCTGTACGCGCGCGCCGGCATCCCGCCGGCCGAGGTGCTGCGCATGGCCACCCTCACTTCGGCGCTGGTCGTCGGCGCGAACGGCGAGCGCGGCGTGATCGCGCCCGGCAAGCTCGCCGATCTCATCCTCGTCGACGGCGACCCGAGCGTGCACATTGCCGACATCGACCGGATCGATGCGGTGATGAAGGGCGGCAGGCTCTACGACCCGGCGCGCATCGAGGCATCCCTTGGCATCACACCCGCGAGGCGGGAGGCCCCGTGAAATACCTCCACACCATGGTGCGCGTCACCGACATCGACGCATCGCTCAGGTTCTACGTCGAGGCGCTCGGCCTCACGGAGCTCTCGCGCAAGGACTACCCGCAGGGCCGCTACACGCTGGTGTTCCTGGCCGCGGCGGGCGATGAGAGCGCGCAGGTCGAGCTCACCCACAACTGGGACCCGGAGGCCTACGGCGGCGGGCGCAACTTCGGGCACCTCGCGTACGCGGTGGACGACATCTACGCCACCTGCGAGCGGCTTCGGGCGCACGGCGTGACGATCAACCGGCCGCCGCGCGACGGGCGCATGGCCTTCGTGCGCTCGCCGGACAACATCTCGATCGAGCTGCTGCAGAAGGGCGCGGCGCGCGAGCCCGCCGAGCCCTGGAAATCGATGCCCAACACCGGCAGCTGGTAGAGGAGCGCCGCTTCAGGCCATGAAGACGCTCCCGAGCCTGATCATCGCGGCGGTGTTCGCCACGCTCACCTTCGCGGTGTGGGCGTATCTCAACCGCCCGACGCGCGAGCCGCCCTGGCCGGCGCGCATCCAGGGCTTCGCCTTCTCGCCGTTCCGCATCAACGAGGATCCCACGCACCTGCAGTGGCCGACCGACGCCGAGATCGACTCCGACCTGGCGCTGCTGGAAGGTAAGGTCAACGCGGTGCGCACTTACTCGGTGGACTCGACGCTCGCCGACGTGCCCGAGCTCGCCGAGCGCCACCGCCTCAACGTCACGCTCGGCGCCTGGCTCGACGGCCATCTCGACAAGAACGAGGAGCAGCTGAAGAAAGTCATCGAGCTCGCCGACTCGCACCAGAACGTGGTGCGGGTGGTGATCGGCAACGAGGTGCTGCTGCGCGGCGACCTGACGGCGGAACAGCTGGAGAAATATCTCGACCGCGCACGCGCCGTCATCGGCCAGCCGGTCGGCACCGCCGAGACCTGGTACGCCTGGCTCGCGCATCCGGAGCTCGCGCAGCACGTCGACTACATCGGCGTGCACCTGCTGCCGTACTGGGAGGGCGTGCCGGTGGATGCCGCGGTGGAGTACTCCTTCGCGCAGTTCAAGCGCCTGCAGCAGACCTTCCCGCACAAGCCGATCGTCATCGCCGAGATCGGCTGGCCGAGCCGCGGCCGCACACGCGAGGCGGCGGTCGCCTCGGTGGCGAACGAGGCGCTGTTCCTGCGCCGCTTCCTCGCGCGCGCCGAGAAGGAGCAGATCAAGTACTACGTGATGGAGGCCTTCGATCAGCCGTGGAAGGCCTACCAGGAAGGGGCGGTCGGCTCCTACTGGGGCGTGTACGACGTCAATCGCCAGCCGAAGTTCGCCTTCACCGAGCCGATCGTACGCGTGCCCGAGTGGCACATCCTCGCGGCGCTGTCGGTGGCGGCGGCGCGGGCGGTTCTCGGACTGGTCTATCTCACGAGCGACGCGCTGCGCAACCGCGGCCGCAGCTTCCTCGCGATCGTGGTGTACGCCGCCACCACGCTCGCGGTCTGGGTGATCTACGATTTCACGCAGCAGTACATGACCGTCTCGAGTGTGATCGCGGGCGTGCTGCTGCTGCTCGGCATGCTCGGGGTGCTGCTGGTGCTGCTCGCCGAGGCGCACGAGTGGGCCGAGGCTCACTGGGTCGCCTACCGCCGCCGGCTCGGGGCGCCGACGCTGATCCCCGGCGCCCACACTCCCAGGGTCTCGATCCACGTGCCGGCCTACAACGAGCCGCCGGCGATGCTCATCGAGACCCTCGATGCGCTCGCCCGGCTCGATTACCCGGACTTCGAGGTGCTGGTGATCGACAACAACACGCGCGACGAGGCCGTGTGGCGCCCGGTTGAAGCGCACTGCGCGCAGCTCGGGGCGCGTTTCCGCTTCTTCCACGTCGCGCCGCTCGCGGGCTTCAAGGCCGGAGCGCTCAACTACGCGCTCGAGCGCACCGCGCCCGATGCCGCGATCGTCGCCGTGATCGACAGCGACTACGTGGTGGAGCCGTGCTGGCTGCGCCAGCTGACGCCGGCCTTCCAGGACCCGCGCGTCGCCATCGTGCAGGCGCCGCAGGATTACCGCGACGCCGGCCAGAGCGCCTTCAAGGCGATGTGCTACGCGGAGTACCGCGGCTTCTTCCACATCGGCATGATCACGCGCAACGAGCGCAACGCCATCATCCAGCACGGCACCATGACCATGGTGCGCGCCGAGCAGTTGCGGCGCTGCCGCTGGGCGGAGTGGTCCATCACCGAGGACGCCGAGCTCGGGCTGCGCATCTTCGAGGCGGGCTACGACGCGATCTACGTGCCGGTGAGCTTCGGGCGCGGCCTCATGCCCGACACCTTCATCGACTTCAAGAAGCAGCGCTTCCGCTGGGCCTACGGCGCGATGCAGATCCTCAAGGCCCACGCGCGCGCGCTGTTCCTCGAGGGCGGCCCGCTCTCCCCGGGCCAGCGCTACCACTTCGTCGCCGGCTGGCTCCCGTGGGTGGCCGACGGCTGTAATCTGCTCTTCAACCTGGCCGCTCTCGGCTGGTCGGCGGCGATGGTGTGGGCGCCCGGCAAGGTCGATCCGCCGCTCGTCATGTACTCGGTGCTGCCGCTGTCGCTCTTTACCTTCAAGCTCGCCAAGCTCGTGCACCTCTACCGCGTGCGCGTCGGCGCCAACGTGCGCCAGACGGTCGCGGCGGCGGTCGCCGGGCTCGCACTCACGCATACGATCGGCACCGCGGCGATCAAGGGCCTCGCCACGCGCAGCGAGCCCTTCTTCCGCACCCCCAAGCAGGCGAGTGCCTCGGGCCTGCTGCGCGCGCTCGGCGCGGCGCGCGAGGAAACCATGATGGTGGCGGGGCTGCTGCTGTCGGCGTGGGCGGTCTCCTATACCAGCACCCGCGAGCTCGCCGGTCCCGACCGCCTCGCCTGGATCGTGGTACTCCTCATCCAGTCGGTGCCCTACGCTTCCTCGCTGATCGTCTCGCTGGTGAGCGCCTTCCCGCTGCCGGCACGCTGGCTCGGCACGAGCTATCGCCCGGTGGCGGGCGCGCCGCCACAGCCGCAGGCGGGACCCGCGGCCTGATCCGTGCGCGAGGGCAGACTGTCCGCAATCGCGACCATGATCGCGGCGGTCGCCGTGTTCTCCCTCATGGACGGGATCCTCAAGTACCTTTCCATGCGCTACCCGCCGATGCAGGTCGCGACGCTGCGCGGCGCCACCTCGCTCCCCTTCACGCTGGCCCCGGTGCTGCTCGCCGGACGCCTGCGCGATCTCGTGCCGCGGCGCTGGCCGATGCACGTGCTGCGCGCCGCGCTCACCACGATCGTGCTCGGAGGGTTCATCTACGCGGTGCGCGATCTGTCGCTCGCCGGCACCTACTCGGTGTTCCTGTCGGCGCCGCTCATCGTCGCGGCGCTCTCGGTGCCGCTGCTGCGCGAGCGGCTCGCGTGGCGCAACTGGCTTGCGATCCTGGTCGGCTTCGGCGGGGTCCTGATCATGCTGCGGCCGAGTGCCTCGGGGCTGGCGAGCTTCGGCGC
>JAGWMP010000073.1 GCA_028871705.1 Gammaproteobacteria bacterium | reverse complement strand
CCTTTGCGCACATGAACTCGGTCGGACTCACCGGGGTCGGCGATGCCGGCTGCTCCGCCGCTGAGATCGCGCTCTACCGAAGCCTGGCCGACCACGGCGAGCTCACCGTGCGTGTGTACGCGATGATCCGCGACACCGGCGCGGATTTCGACGCGCTCGCGAAGGCGGGCCCGCTGATCGGCTACGGCGATGACCGGCTCACCGTACGTGCGGTGAAGCTTTTCGCCGACGGCGCGCTCGGCAGCCGCGGTGCGGCGCTGCTGGCGCCGTATTCGGACATGCCCTCGCAGCGCGGCCTGCTCTTCATGAGCGACGACGAGATGGAGCACAGGATCGAGAAGGCATTGAAGGCGGGCTACCAGGTCAACGTCCACGCCATCGGCGATGCGGCCAACCACCAGGTGCTCGACGCGTTCGGGCGCGCCTATGCCGCGGTCGGCGGCCGGCAGCTGCGCAATCGCATCGAGCACGCGCAGGTCGTGGCGCTCAGCGACATTCCGCGGTTCAGGCAGCTCGACCTCATCGCCTCCATGCAGCCGACGCACGCCACGAGCGACAAGAACATGGCCGAGGAGCGCATCGGCCCCGAACGCCTCAAGGGTGCCTACGCCTGGCGCACTTTTCTGACCCAGGGGACGCGCATCGCCGGCGGCTCGGACTTTCCGGTGGAGTCCGACGACCCGTTCTTCGGGCTGCATGCCGCGGTGACGCGCCAGGATCATGACAACCAGCCGCCGGGCGGCTGGCATCCGGAGCAGGCGCTGACGCTCTCCGAGGCGTTCCGCGCCTTCACGACCGATGCGGCGTACGCCGAGCACTGGGAGCAGTCGATCGGCTCGCTCGAGCCCGGCAAGTGGGCCGACTTCATCCTGATCGACCGCGATCTCTTTACCATCGCGCTGGCGGACATCTGGAAGATCCGCGTCGAGGAGACCTGGGTCGCGGGCCGCAGGGTCTACGCGCGGCAGCAGTAAGACGAGACACGTGATCCGCGATGGAGCGGCCGCAACCGGCCAGAAGCCGCCGCTGCGCCATAAGTCAGAAATCTCGCCAAAGCGGACATCGAGGGATGCGTTTCTGAAGGGATACGCACCCAATCGCGGTTTTAGCTGCCTCGCGTAAGGCGTTACGATGTAACGCGTGACAGATGGAGGTGCGAATGACTGGATACCGGTCGCGGGCAGTACGCCGTCGCGTCGCGAAGCAGGTTGAAAGGCTCGGCTTAGCCGATTGAGTCGCTGATCGGCCAGAAGTGGCCGCTCGGCTGAGCCTTACGATTCACCGAATAGGGGACGTTCGCGTCGCGGCGACCAGGGTGCCCTATCAGTGTCCGGTACTCAGGGAACGAAGGCTGTCCTGACAGGCCTTGACTCTGTTTTGAAACTCCGCGTCACGCGCCGTTGCCGGCGTCAGGTTCAGACTTTGACGTGAAGTGCGTGCCAGGGTGTCGGAGATATCGAGTCGCTGCGCTTCCTCTCTGCGAATCTTGTCGATAGCTACCAGCTGCGCGCTCACAACCTGGGGATCACGCGGTAGTCCAAATCGGCCGATCATCGCTTCTGCATAGTGATCCGCCAACTGGTTTTGCCATTCGCCTGCGGCGGTGACCAGACGGAATGCGATGGAGTAAGCAGCCACTTTCTCGTGCGCAAGATGATCCGCAACTTGCCCGTTTAGCGCGGCGGTCCAACTGCTTGATCGCCACGGATGAGCGTCGAGAGGAATGCCGGCGTCATAGAGCTTCTTGATTGTGTCCGAATCGCTTCTGAGGATGGCGTTCTGCAGTACATCAAGATAGTCAGAAACGCATTGGTGCAGCTGCTCCTGTTCGACCGCATAGCTCAGACTATCCGCGAGCTCCTTTCGTAGATCCTGTTCGGCGGCTTCGGCCTTGTGTTTCCAATGGATCGCTTCAAGGATCTGTTCTCCGCTGAGTGCGATCACGATGCCAATAACAATGACCCCAACTTCGTTAAGGAAGTCCCGCCAGCTGTGCACCGGCTTTGGCTTATGGATTTCCAATGCTGACCTCGAGCATGCAGGTGACCTCTGCCTTTGCCACTGAGCGTAACACGTGCCAAATCAGCCAGGGCTGGCGGGTCGGCTTGCGGCCAGGAGCGGTCTCAGAGTACTGGGAGGTACGATTCCGCAAAGCCGTCATTCGGCACTCAGTTCTCTCGTGACCGGCCAGTGATTTTGCCCAGGGACCAGCGCCCTTCACTTGCCGGTCACAATGCTCCGCGACGTTGTGTGCCATTTTCAATCTCCGATCAGTCCATCCGCCCCGATCCTCCAGTCGTCATATCCTTGGATCCGGACACGGGTGCCGGTGCCGCCCGGCCCCGTGTTCGTTCCGATGAAGGTCCAGTGGTACTCCACTCGCGAGTCCTTGCTCCGAATGCCCTGGAACTCCACGACCAGGTCGGGGTAGGCGAACATCAAGCTCCGCACCGAGGCGACAGCACGCACAAGATGGGCGCCATGCACCGGCCTTAGCTGGAGAGCGGGGCGAATCCATTCCTCAGCCCTTGCACCCCGCGCACGCAAGCGCGGACACTAGACGGGTGCCCGCGAATGAGCCGGGAAGACAGTGGCAGGCGCAACCCCAGCAGATTCCCTTGCAGCGCAATTGTCCGCAGCTCCCGCGGACAAGGAGCGCTCGCGGCTCGCAGCCGCGCTGATCTTCGATTCCTTCGTGAGTTTCTATGCCGAGTTCCGGCGGCTGACGCGCCGCGCCAAAACCGCATTCGAGTCACGTGATCCCGGCGCCGCAGTGGCCGATGCGCGTACCAGACTCGGCCTCTACGACGCAACGGTCTACGCCCTCGCCGAGGAGCTGCGGGTGGGGTATCCGGCGCTGGCAGAGCACGAGCCGCTGTGGCTGGCCGTCGAGGAGGCGTACCGGGCACGAGCGGGAGACCGGTACGACGGCGATCTCGCGATCGCCTTCCTGCACTCCGTGATGCGCCGGGTTTATGTTGGCGAGTGGCGCCCGGTTGACTACGCCTTCGGAAAGCTGCCGCGACTGTCGGTACCGCGCGAGGCGGTCTTCAGGGCCGTCGACTGCCGCTGGCCGCTGGAAGCCGGCGTGCTGAGGGAGGTGCTTCAGATCGGGGACCTGGCTGTGCCGTACCGCGACCTCGATTGCGATGCCGCGCGCGTCGCGCAGCGGCTGAACGAGTCCTTCGCGTCGGATCCAACCCTCGAGCTCGAGCGGATCGAGATGATCCGCGACTGCTTCTTCAGAAATCGGGGTGCCTACCTGGTCGGGCGGCTGGTGTGCCGCGACCGCCGCGTAAAGCCTCTGGTGATTGCCTTGCGCAATGGGGATGAGGGTCTGGTCGCCAGGGCCGTCCTCGTGACGATCCCGCACGTGCACAACCTCTTCAGCTCGACGCAGGCGGCGTTCCACGTCACGAACCCGCACTACCACGAGATCGCCGAGTTCCTGTTCACCATCATGCCGCGCCGGCCGCTCGGGCTGCAGTACTCGACCTTCGGCTTTCACCACTTCAGCAAGGTGGCGATCATGAGTGAGATCACGCACCTTCTGGCCGAGAGCGGGCAGGTGCTGAACACTGCGCCGGGCTCTCCCGGCACCGTGGCGATGGCTTTCAACGCGCCGTGCCTTCCGTATGTTCTCAAGGTCATCCGCGATCGCCCGACGGGCGGCTACAAGTGGGGAAGCTTTCCCGGTCCCCCGGCCGTGCTCGATAAGTACAAGCGGGTGCACGAGATCAACCGCACCGGCAGCATGCTGGACAACACCATCTTCAATAACCTCAAGCTCGAACGCACGTGGTTCGATCCGCGCCTGCTGCAGGAGCTCGTGGCGGCGGCGGGCAACGCCGTGCGGCTTCAGGGCGATGCGGTGATCTTTAAATACCTGGTCGTGCAGCGCACCCTCCTGCCCCTCAACGTCTACCTGCAGGTCGCCGCACCCGACAAGGCGCGGCGTGTGATCAGCAACCTCGGCTATTGCATCAAGAACAACGCTGCGGCGAATCTCTTCAACAGGGACTTCGACATCCGCAACTACGGCGTCACGCGTTATCTCAAGGTATATCTCTATGATTTCGATGCCGTGGAGGCCCTGACGGACATGAAGGTGCGCACTAACACCGATCGCGTGGAAGGCGAAGAAGGTCCGCCTGCCTGGTACTTCGAGGAGGGCTTCGTGTTCCTCCCCGAGGAGATTGAGCCCGGTTTGCGCCTGGACGACCGCGAGCTACGCAGAGCGTTCCGCGCCGAGCACGGTGACCTCCTCACGGTGCGCTATTGGGAAGACATGCAGACGGCGCACCGCACCGGGCAGGTTCCGGGCATCCGCACCTACCCTGAGAACTGCTACCTCGAGGGAGAGAGTCTCGTCGAGGCGGCGGACGAGTAGTACGGCGGCTTGCCCATTCGAGCCCCAGGGTCGTCGGGACCGAGGCAGCCTGGCGTGAAGTGAAGGTGTGGTCTGAACCCACGCCGCCATGGTGACGGGGAAGTTTACAGGGGTGCGAGGCGCGCCGCTCTAGCTGCTTCCGGCCATGAGCCGTCACTAGCGAGCGACCGCTTTCAGCCGGCCACTTGCTACGTTTGAGTCAGATACTAGCGTAGGCCCGCCAACCAGTTGATTATGGTGCTCTCGAGGGCGATGCGGTGATCAGACCAACTGTGGTCAGTCGCCACATGCATGGTCGTCACTTTCTTGCCTCCTGCAGCTTTGATCGCCATGACGAGCGCATCGGTATGGTCGGCCAACCCGTCGTCCGAGGTGAGTGCCAGCAGAGGAAGGTCTGCAAGGCCTTTCGCGGCATTCTTGAGCGCGAACTCCTGAGCGTGGACATGAATCTCGTCGACCATGCTTTCGGGCGTCACCCCGGCGAGGCTCTCCATGTCGTCCGCCATGAACGCGAGTTCTCTGTCGTGACCCCACTCTTCGAGACGACCAATATCTCCCGCCGAGATAATGATTGCGCCTATCAGACCATGATCCCGCGCAGCGGTAAGTGCGGTTACCCATCCACCCATGCTGTGACCGGCGATGGCTATGCGCTTCGTATCGATGGCTAGCGCCGCTGCATTCGCCGGTTCGCGCAGATACGCGAGAACCGCAGCGGCATCATCGGCGTTCTGCGCAAATCTGAAGACTCCGGGACTTCCCCAAGACCCTCGATAGTTGAACGTAACAGCGTTCCATCCAGCCCGGCGAATCGCCTGTGCGAGATCCAGGTTCTTTTCATTGCCTGGGAGGCCGTGACAGATGACCAAGGTGGGGTGAGGCCCTGCCCCAGACGGTGAATAAACAAGCCCATTGATTAGCACGCCATGGGAAGGGATATGCAGGACTGTCATCGCTGCAGGATGTGCTGCATCGGCAGGCGGATCGGTGAAGATTGCTGCAGGTACCGACTCCGCAGCCGCTACAAGTGGCGTTCCGACCAGTGCACCGAACAGGACTAACAATCGACGCATCGTGGCTCCCCAATGCCTACGTTCAAAGGTGCCCGGATTGAAGACACGATCGTACTCGCCAAGTTGGCACGACCGTTAATCGAGGAGCCCAAACCCCGCTTTCTGGCTGCATGTTCCGGCAGTCGGACGACCGCTTGGGGTCGGGACCGACAAAGGCCGGATCGACGACCAGCGTCCGCTTCGGCTAATGGGTCAGACCGGCCAGAAGCCGCCGCTGAGTCGTGAGCCACGAATTTCGCCAAGCGGACATCGAGGAACGCGTTTCTAGAGGGATGCGCGCCCAATAGCGGCTTGCAGACGGTAACGTAACGCGTTACGCTGTAACGCGTTACAGGTGGAGGGTGGTACGAAATGGCATTGGCGGCCGATCGGATGAGGACTATGCGAGAGCGGCGCCGCGCGCGGGGCCTCAGGGAATTGCGCTTGGTCGTGCCCGATGCCCGTTCGCGGGCGGTACGCCGTCGCGTCGCGAATCAGGTTGAAAGGCTTGATCGCGCCAGCGAACTGGACGCCATGCGTTGGATCGAGGCTGTCGCGGAATTTGACGCCCGATGAAACGCGGCGATGTCGTTACGGTCGCCGCTACTGGCGATTACGGGAAGCCGCGGGCCGCGGTGATTGTGCAGACCGACGCCCTGCCTCCCGGCCATGAGTCAGTTGTGGTCTGCCAGATGACGTCCGAACTTACCGACGCGCCAGACTTCCGCGTGATGATCGAGCCGAGTGTGAAGAACGGACTGCGCGCTCGCTCCCAAGTGATGGCAGACAAGTCGGTGACGATTCGCCGCGAGCGCGTTGGGCGGCAGATCGGACATCTCGAGGACAAGGATATCGCCCGACTCAATATCGCTTTGGCCTTTGTAATCGGCCTAGCCGATTGAGTCGCTGATCGGCCAGGAAGAGACATTCGCTCCAAGCAGCCGGGTTTCCCGGAAGCGGACGATCAGCCCAGCACTATGAGCTCTTCTGCTCGAGATCGGCGGTGAAGCCGATGCCGCGCTTCGGCTAGCGAGGATTCATTAGCTCACGGATGGCTCTGAGGATGCTCAGGATGGCTTTGTCATGGGTTTGGAGCTTCCGTTCTAGCTGCTTGAGCTGTTCAGCCAGTTGTTTGTTGGAAGTGAGTACCTCGCGTAGCTTCACGAACGCGCGCACAACATAGAGGCTCATTTCGACGGCGCGGGCGCTGTTCAGGACGGTCGCTGCCATGATTGCGCCATGCTCGGTGAATGCGTAGGGCGGGAATCGAGGGTCGCGATGCTTCTGAGAACCGGTCACAGACTGTGACCGGTCGCAGGTCTCGGCCTCTTGGCGGCTCAGTCGGAACACGAAATCGTCGGGAAAGCGCTCGAGGTTCCGCTTTACGGCCTGATTCAGCGCTTTCGTGGGAACGCCGTACAGCCGCGCGAGCTCGACATCAAGCAATATCCTTTGGCCGCGCAGGACAAAGATCGACTGCGCAATATGCTCAACCGGAACCAGTGGGGCCCTGCGCGCTGCCATTGAAGCAGCATAGCGTCACACAGCATGGATATTGCGCCCACAAACCCACCCATTCATTCAGAAATATCCATGCATCGGGGTCGACGCTACCGGCCAGGAGCCGCCGGTCATGGAGCGGCGCCGGATTTCCCGATAGCAGTCGGTGGCGGCATCGGGGCTTAGGGTTCGAGGGGAATCCCGATCACCGGGCGTCCTCCGGCAGTGGAAGGAGGAGTTTTTTGTCGTAGGCAATGTAATAGTCAGCAACGCGCCAGATGGCGTCGGAGTCTTTCGTCATTATGACGGTCTCAGTTACGCTGAACTGACGGAAGCCGACACTCGACGCGCCGCGGCGTGCGGCTCAGGGCTCGTAGCCGAGGCTCGGCGACAGCCAGCGCTGCGCCTCATCGAGCGTCATGCCCTTGCGCCGCGCGTAGTCCGCCACCTGCTCGCGGTCGATCTTGCCGAGCGCGAAGTAGCGCGCCTGCGGGTGCGCGATGTACCAACCGCTCACCGCCGCCGTCGGATACATGGCGTAGGAGTCGGTGAGGCGGATGCCGGCGCTGCGCTCGGCGTCGAGCAGCTGCCAGAGCTGCGCCTTCTCGGTGTGATCGGGGCAGGCGGGATACCCCGGCGCCGGGCGGATGCCGCGGTACTCCTCGCGCACCAGCTGCTCGTTGGTGAGGGTCTCCTCGAGCGCGTAGCCCCACAGCTCGCGCCGCACGCGCTCGTGGAAATGCTCGGCGGCGGCTTCCGCGAGGCGGTCGGCGAGCGCTTTGAGCATGATGGCCGAATAGTCGTCGTGGGCGCGCTCGAAGCGCGCCACGTGCTCCTCGATGCCGATGCCGGCGGTGACCGCGAAGGCGCCGAACCAGTCGCGCACGCCGCTCGACTTCGGCGCCACGTAGTCGGCCAGGCATTCGTGCGGCTGCCCCTCGGGCTTGCCCTTCTGCTGGCGCAGGAAGTGCAGCGTCGCGAGCACCTCGGTGCGCGCCTCGCTGGTGTAAAGCTCGACGTCATCGCCCACGGCATTCGCCGGAAAGAGTCCGACCACGGCGTTGACCCTGAGCCAGCGCCCGGCGATCAGCTCCTTCAGCATGCGCCGCGCGTCGGCGTAGAGATTGCTCGCCGCCTCGCCGAACTTCGGGTCGGTGAGAATGTCGGGGAACTTGCCCGAGAATTCCCAGGCGTTGAAGAACGGCATCCAGTCGATGTAGCCGAGGAGCTCGGTCAGCGGATAGTCGATGAAGCGCTGCACACCCGGCAGGCGCGGCTGCGGCGCGGCATAGGCGCTCCACTCGATGGCGCGGCGGTTGGCACGCGCCGCCGCCAGCGACAGCTCCGGGACCTTGACCTTCTTGCTGGCGTGCTGCTCGCGGCGCCGCTCGTGCTCGGCGCCCACCTCGGCGAGGAAGGCGCCGCGCGCCGCGGGCGTCGCCAGCGTCTGGCACACCCCGACCGAGCGCGAGGCGTCCTTCACGTACACCACGCCGCCCGAGTACTGCGGCGCGATCTTCACCGAGGTATGGGCTGGGGACGTGGTCGCCCCGCCGATCAGCAGCGGCAGCACGAAGCCCTGGCGCTGCATCTCGCGCGCCACGTGCACCATCTCATCGAGCGAGGGCGTGATGAGACCCGACAGACCGATGAAATCGACCTGCTCGCGCCGCGCGGTCTCGAGGATCTTCTCGCACGGCACCATGACGCCCAGATCGATGACCTCGTAGTTGTTACACTGCAGCACCACGCCGACGATGTTCTTGCCGATGTCGTGCACGTCCCCCTTGACGGTCGCCATGACGATGCGGCCGTTGGAGCGCTGCGCGCCGGCGTCCTTGCTCTTCTCGATGTACGGCACCAGGTGCGCGACGGCGCGCTTCATCACCCGCGCGCTCTTGACCACCTGCGGCAGGAACATCTTGCCGGCGCCGAACAGGTCGCCGACCACGTTCATGCCGTCCATCAGCGGACCCTCGATGACCGCGAGCGGACGCGCGGCGGCGAGGCGCGCTTCCTCGGTGTCCTCGATGATGTAATCGTCGATGCCCTTGATGAGCGCGTGTTCCAGGCGCTTGCCGACGGGGAGCTTGCGCCACTCGAGGTCCTCGCGGCGGCGCGCGCCGCCCTCGCCCTTGAAGCGCGCCGCGATCTCGAGCAGCCGCTCGGTGGCATCGCCGCGGCGGTTGAGCACCACGTCCTCGCAGGCGTCGCGCAGGTCCGCCGGCAGCTGCTCGTATACCCCGAGCTGCCCGGCGTTGACGATTCCCATATCCATGCCGGCGGCGATCGCGTGGTAGAGGAACACCGAGTGCATCGCCTCGCGCACCGCGTCGTTGCCGCGGAACGAGAACGACACGTTGCTGACGCCGCCCGACACCAGCGCGTGCGGCAGCTCGCGCTTGATGCGGCGCGTGGCCTCGATGAACGCCACGCCGTAGCCGTTGTGCTCCTCGATGCCGGTGGCGATGGCGAAGATGTTGGGATCGAAGATGATGTCCTCGGCCGGGAAGCCGACGCGCTCGGTGAGGATGCGGTAGGCGCGCGCGCAGATGGCGACGCGGCGGTCGAGCGAGTCGGCCTGGCCTTGCTCGTCGAAGGCCATGATGACCGCCGCGGCACCATAGCGGCGCAGCGTGCGCGCGTGGGCGATGAAGGTCTCCTCGCCTTCCTTCATGCTGATGGAGTTGACGATCGCCTTGCCCTGCACGCACTTCAGTCCCGCCTCGATCACCGTCCACTTGGACGAGTCGATCATGACCGGCACGCGGGCGATGTCGGGCTCGGAGGCGACCAGGTGCAGGAAGCGGGTCATCGCCGCCTCCGAATCGAGCATGCCCTCGTCCATGTTGACGTCGATCACCTGAGCGCCGCTCGTGACCTGCTGGCGCGCGATGTCGAGCGCCGCAGCGTAGTCGCCGGCCTCGATGAGCTTGCGGAACCTGGCGGAGCCCGTGACGTTGGTGCGCTCGCCGACGTTGACGAAGAGACTCTCCTCGTCGATATCGAGCGGCTCGAGGCCGGCGAGGCGGCACTTCACCGGCAGCGCCGTGAGGCGCCGCGGCGCGCGCCCGGCGACGCCGGCGCTCAGCATGCGGATGTGCTCGGGAGTGGTGCCGCAGCAGCCGCCGACGATGTTGACCAGCCCCGACTCGGCGTACTCGCTGAGGATCTCGGCGGTCTGCGCCGGCGGCTCGTCGTACTCGCCGAAGGCGTTGGGGAGCCCGGCGTTCGGGTAGGCGCACACGCAGGTGTCGGCGGCGACCTGGGCCAGCTCCTCGACATAGGGGCGCAGCGCCGCGCCGCCGAGCGCGCAGTTGAGCCCGACGAACAGCGGCTGCGCGTGCCGGATGGAGTTCCAGAACGCCGCCGGAGTCTGCCCGGAGAGGATGCGGCCCGAGGCATCGGTGATCGTGCCCGATATCGCGAGCGGCACGCTCACCCCGGTCTCCTCGAACAGCGTGAGCGCGGCGTAAATCGCCGCCTTGGCGTTCAGGGTGTCGATCACGGTCTCGATCAGCAGCAGGTCGGCGCCGCCGGCGAGCAGCGCGCGCGCCGCCTCGCGGTAGGCGGCGGCGAGCTCATCGAAGCTGACACTGCGGTGGCCGGGGTCGTTGACGTCGGGGGACAGCGAGCTCATGCGCGTCGTGGGGCCGAGCGCCCCGGCGACGAAGCGCGGCGTCGCGGAGGTGCGCGCGAACTCGTCCGCCACCTCGCGCGCCAGCCGCGCGGCGCGGTAGTTGAGCTCGGCGGTGAGCGCCGCGGTGCCGTAGTCGGCCTGCGACACGGAATTGGAGTTGAAGGTGTTGGTCTCGATGATGTCGGCGCCGGCGGCGAGATAGGCGCGGTGGATGCCGGCGACGATGTCGGGGCGCGTCAGCGTGAGGATGTCGTTGTTGCCGCGCAGGTCATGGCCGTGCTGCGCGAAGCGCTCGCCGCGAAAGCCGCGCTCGTCCAGCCGGTGCTGCTGGATCATCGTGCCCATGGCGCCATCGAGCAGCACGATGCGCTCGCCGAGGAGACCCTTCAGCCGCTCGACGCGCGTGCGCCGCTCGCTCTCATCGAGCGGCTCGACCGCGAAGGGCGCGGCGGCGCCCGGTGCCGCGCCGCCGGCGGGCTTGGGCTCGCGGTCGGCGCGCGGCGTGCGGGCGTGACCGGCGTGCGCGCAGCCGCTCATGCGTTCACCCCGCCGAGCGCGCTCGCCGTGCCGGCGGCCCGCGCCACCGGCCGCAGCCCGAGCGCGTGGCAGATCGCATAGGTCAGCTCGGCGCGGTTCAGCGTATAGAAGTGAAACTCGCGCACGCCGTGGCGGGCGAGCGCCTCGACCTGCTCGATGGCGACGCTGGCGGCGAGCAGCCGGCGGGTTTCCTCATCGGCGTCGAGGCCGGCGAAGCGCTCGTGCAGCCAGGCCGGCACGCTCGCGCCGCAGCGGGTGGCGAAGCGCAGCACCTGCGCGAAGCGCGTGATGGGCAGAATGCCGGGAACTAGGGGTGCCTCGATGCCGGCCGCCGCGCAGCGGTCGCGGAAGCGCAGGAAGACGCCCGTGTCGAAGAAGAACTGGGTGATGGCGCGGCTCGCGCCGGCATCGAGCTTGCGCTTGAGATTTTCGAGGTCGGCTTGCGCGGAGCGCGCCTCGGGATGCGTCTCGGGATAGGCCGCGACCGAGATCTCGAACGGTGCCACGGATCTCAAGCCCGCGACGAGCTCGGCGGCGCAGGCGAAGCCGCCGCTGTGCGGCGCATAGGCGCCCGCGCCCTCCGGCGGATCGCCACGCAGCGCCACCAGGTGGCGGATGCCCTGCGCCCAGTAGCCGCGCGCGACATCGAGGATCGCCTCGCGCGGGGCGCCGATGCAGGTGAGGTGCGGCGCGCCGGTGAGCGGCGTCTCGCGCTGGATGCGCGTGACCAGCGCGTGGGTGCGCTCGCGCGTCGAGCCATCGGCCCCGTAGGTCACCGAGACGAACGCCGGGTTGAGCGGCGCGAGACGCTCGAGGGAGCGCCACAGGGTCGCCGCCATCGCCGCATCGCCCGGCGGGAAGAACTCGAAAGACACTCGGATGGGGCTCGGGCTCACCGGGCACCCCCGGCGCGCAGCGCACCGGCCGCGGCGTCCTCTGCCGCACCCGCCGGCCGTGCCGCCGCCGCGAGCAGGTGCTCGCCGTCGGCCTCGATCGGGCTCAGCCGCTCGCAGCGCAGGTGCGACTCCTCGAGCAGCCGGCGCAGCCGCGCCAGCGGGTGCTCGACGACGCGCTCGTGCGCATGCTCGAGCGACTCGTAGCGCTGGAAGACCCACAGGCGTCCCCCGGGTGCGAGGCGGCCGGCGAGCTGCGTGAGCAGGCGGCCGAGCAGCTCCCCCGCACCGGCCGGCGGACTGCACAGCACCGCATCGAAGGGGCCGCCGGCGCGCGCCAGATCCTGCTCGCCGAGCTCCCCGGCGTGTGCCGCCGGGAGCACGCGGCAGTTCAAGCCGCGCGCTTCCGCGAACGAGCGCACCGCCTGCGCGGCGCGGCGCGAGGGCGCGAGCACGGTGGCGGCGCGCGCGGTGGCGAGGAGCTCCAGGTGCGCGGCGCCCACCAGCAGCACGCGCGCCGGCGCAGCCGCGAAGCCGCTCGACTCGACGAACGCGCGCAGTGCGCGCTCGAGGCGCGGCTGCGATCCGGAAGGGCCGCCCTCGGAATCGAGCGAGTGTGCGGCGCGCGCCTCCGCGCGGTCGCGCAGCAGCAGCGGATGCCGGCGATCGACCTGCAGCAGCAGCCCCCGCACGAAGCTCACCGCGCCGCGGTCCGCCGCCAGCGCGTAGCGGACCCACTGGCCTTCGCGCGTGCGCGCCAGGAGTCCCGCCTCGCAGAGGATCTTCAGGTGCCGCGACACGCGCGGCTCGCTCTGGCGCATGGCCTGTGCCAGGTCGGAAACGGTCAGTGCCCCCTCCCCGCACAGCGCCAGCAACCGCAGGCGGCTTGGCTCGCCCGCGGCCTTGAGCCAGACCACCATCTGGGACGGGAGTGTCGTATCCATTCAATAATTGTACATGTATTTAAATGTTCTCGATGGGACGGCCGTCAATAGCGGCGGACTCCAGGAGGGACTGCGCTGAGATACCTCGCAGAGGCAGCGCAGGGCTACCCGCCAGGCAGAT
>JAGWMP010000072.1 GCA_028871705.1 Gammaproteobacteria bacterium | reverse complement strand
GATGCCCGCCGCGCGCAGCCCCGCGGCGAGCGCATAGGCGCTGTCGCAGCCGGCGGCGATCACGGCACGCTGTCCGCAGGCGACGCCGTAAGCGCGCGCGTATTTCTCGGCCGCCCCACCCAGCATGACGCCCGGGCGATCGTTGTCGGCAAAGAGCAGCGGACGCTCGAACGCCCCGGTGGCCGCGATCACCGCGCGCGCGCGGATCTTCCACAGCCGCTCCCGCAGCACCGGCGGCGCCGGGTTGCTGGCGCCATCGGCGCATAGCGTCTCGATCGCGCATACCAGGTTGTGGTCATAAATACCGAAGGCGATCGTACCGGTGAGCAGCCGCACGCCCGCGGCGGCCGCGGCGCCTGCGAGCTCGCGCACGTCCTGGTTGTCGCGCCAGGCGAGCCCCCCGCCCGGCCGCGCGCCCGAGGTGAGCAGCAGCGTGGCCGCGCCGGCCCGCGCCGCGGCGAGCGCCGCCGTGAGCCCCGTGATCCCGCCGCCGACCACCAGCACGTCGACGCTCGCGGCCGTCTCCTCGTAGCGGTCGGCGTCCGGGCCGGCCGGCGCCCGGCCCATCCCCGCCATGCGGCGGATCGCCGGCTCGTACCAGCGCCAGTTCGGCCACTTGAAGGTCTTGTAGTAGAACCCCGCCGGCAGCAGTCCGGCGGCGGCGCCGGTGAGCGCCCCGAGATCGAACCCGACACCCGGCCAGCAATTGACGCTGCGCGCCTCGAGCCCATCGGTCAGCGGCACGAGCGTCGCGCGCACGTTCGGCGTGTAGCGGCCGCCGCCGCCGACGTCGACCAGGCTGCTCGGCTCCTCCGGCCCGCACGACCAGATGCCGCGCGGACGGTGGAGCTTGAACGAGCGGCCGATGAGGTGCACATCGTTGGCAAGCAACGCCGAAGCGAGCGTGTCGCCGCGCAAACCCGTGAGTCGACGGCCGTTGAAGGTGAAGGACACGGGCCGCGCGCGCTCGATCCAGAGCCCCGCCGGAGCGCCGAGCCGCCGCGAGCTCATGCGCCCGCTCCGCCGGGGGTCTCCGTCATGCGGTAGACGGCGACGATCGCGTGAGTCACGGTGTGGCGCGCGACGTTGAACCACTGGCCGCAGCCGTAGGCGTGGCGCCAGCGTTCGCGCAACAGTCCCCTCGGGTTGTCGCGGTAGAAGAGATATTCGCCCCACTCGGCGTCGCTCGCCGTGAGCGGCGGGCGCACGATGTGGGTCGCGCCGCCGCAGACGAACTCCGCCTCGTCGCGCGGACCGCAGTCGGGACAGGTGATGAGCATCATGGGTGCTGCGCTAGTGGGCGATGCCGGCCGCCGCGGCCTCGTCGATGAAGCGCCCGCTGGCGAAGCGCTCGAGCTGAAACGGCTCGGCGAGCTCGTGATTGCGCCCGGTGGCGAGCACGTGCGCGAGCGTCCAGCCGCCCGCCGGGATCGCCTTGAAGCCGCCCGTACCCCAGCCGCAATTGATGTAGAGGCCGGGAACCGGCGTCGGCCCGATGATCGGGCTCGAGTCGTGCACCACGTCGACGATCCCGGCCCACTGGCGCATCACCCGCAGGCGACTGAAGGACGGGAACAGCGCGAGCGTGCCGGCGAGCACGCTCTGCATGACGGCAAAGCTGCCGCGCTGTGCGTAGGAGGCGAACAGATCGAGACTCCCGCCGATCACCATCTCGCCCTTGTCGGACTGGCTCACGTACACGCCGGTGCCGGGCGAGATCACGACCGTGTCGAGCCGCGGCTTGACGGGCTCGGTGACCATCGCCTGCAGCGCGTAACTCGTCACCGGCAG
Source organism: Gammaproteobacteria bacterium (assembly GCA_028871705.1). Taxonomy (GTDB): domain Bacteria; phylum Pseudomonadota; class Gammaproteobacteria; order Steroidobacterales; family Steroidobacteraceae; genus 13-2-20CM-66-19. The sequence continues at coordinate 11,314 of JAGWMP010000072.1, read as the reverse complement.
GCGAAATCCCGCGAGCCGCGCCAGCACCGAGCTGTGCCCCGCGGCCGCGAGGGCCACGCGCCCGGCGCGGATCGGTCCGCGCGCCGTCTCGACTCCGGTCACACCCCCGGCGCCGTCCTTCAGAAATCCGGTCACCTCGCACTCCTGGATGAGGTCGACACCGAGCGCGGAGGCCGCGCGGGCGTAGCCCCAGGCGACCGCGTCGTGGCGCGCCGTGCCGGCGCGCGCCTGACGGAAACCGCCGAGCACCGGCAGCCGCGCCGCGGGCGAAAGATCGAGCGCCGGGGCGAATGCGCCCACCTCCTCGCGCGAGACGAGCGCGGCGTCGATGCCGTGCATCTGCATCGTGTTGACCCAGCGCGACATCGACTCGAGGTCGTGGCGGCTATGCGCCAGCATCAGGTGGCCGCGCTGGCTCAGCATCACGTTGAAGTTGAGCTCGCGGCCCAGATCCTCGTAGAGCCGCAGCGCGAAGTCGTAGAGGCGCGCGCTCTCGGGAAAGAGGTAGTTGGACCGCACCACGGTCGTGTTGCGGCCGGTATTGCCGCCGCCGAGCCAGCCGCGTTCGATGACGGCGACATTGGTGACGCCGTGGTTCTTCGCCAGGTAGTACGCGGCCGCGAGGCCGTGGCCGCCGCCGCCGACGATCACGACGTCGTAGGAGGCGCGCGGCTCGGGCGAGCGCCAGGCCTGCGCCCAGTTGCGCTGCGCTGCGAGCGCGCCGCGCAGCAGTGCCAGAGCCGAGTATTTCACCGCCGGCGCCCTCAGGCCTTGTCGCGGTACTCCGTCTGGATGCGCCGGATCATCCTGTCGGTGCCAAAGTAGGCGTGCCTGGACATATCGACGCTGTAGCGGCTCGCCGGCGGATGGCGCCCGACGCTCTCGGCGAGCGCGCGGATGTGATGCGGGCCCGCGCCGCAGCACACGCCGAGGTAGCGCGCCCCGAGCGCGAATGCCTCGCGCCCGAAATCGAAGATCTCCGCGCGCGTCGCGAGGAACGGATCGAGCCCCACGGGGAAGGCGCGCCGGTTGTCGCAGCAGGGATCGGTGAGCGCCATGAACGAGGGCTGCTGCGGCGTGGTGCGATAGGGGACGGGCAGCGCCGCCACGTGGCATTTCACCGCCGCACGGATGTCGCGGATCATCGGCATCATGGTCGCGGGACCGCGGTGGCAGTTGAGGCCGACCACGTCGGCGCCGGCCTGCTCGAGCCGCCGGCAGGCTTCCGCGGGAGTGAGGCCGTCGCGCAGGATCGCCTCCTGGTGCATGGCGAAGGTGACCACCGCCGGCGCCTTCGACTGGCGCTGGATCGCCTTGAGGGCGAGCTCGGCCTCGCCGGCCCAGGCGAAAGTCTCCGCCACGAAGAAATCGACGCCCGCCTCGACCGCCCAGCCCACCTGCTCGTCGAAGATCCGCTCGACTTCCTTCAGCGCCTTCGCATCGTTCGGATCGTAGATGTTGGTGTTGCAGAGGTCGCCGGCGAACAGCGTGCCGGTGCGGCGCGCCACCTTGCGCGCGATCCGCAGCGCGATGCGATTCATGGCTGCGAGATCCTTCTCGCGGCCGATGACCCGCAGCTTCTCGCGATGCACGTAATAGGTCAGGGCCTCGGTCACATCCGAGCCCGCGTGCACGAAATCGAGGTGCAGCTGCTCGACCACCTCCGGGTGCTCGAACAGCACCTCGGGCACGAAGGCCCCGGCTTGCAGATAGCCGCGCCGTTCGAGCTCGAACACGTAACCCTCGGCGCAGATCACCGCCCCCGCCTTGAGCCGCGCGAGCAGGTCGCGCTCGATGCCGCGGGCGGCGCCGGCGCCCTTCGCGGCGCCGCCGCTCTTCACGGCGCTCACGCGTTGCGGCGCGCGCGCGCGTTTCAGCCCGGCGGACTTCGCCTTCTTCTTAGCCTTGGTGGGCATGAGTCTCTCCGCGGAGGGATGACGCCATTCTAGCCGGGGACGGTCAGCCTGCGTAGCCGATGCAAACCGCCCCGAGCGTCACGGCGAGGCATACCGCGAGGCGGCGCGGCGTGAGAACCTCCCCGAGAAAGACGCGGCCGATGAGGGCCGAGAACACGATACCGGTCTCGCGCAGTGCCGAGATCGAGCCGGCCTTGCCGAGCGCCAGCGCGGCGATGATGGCCCCGTAGCTCGCGAAGGACAGCATCCCGCCCACGAGCGCCTTCACCACATCGCGCGCCGGCAGATCGATGCCCACCCGCCCCTGCACGGCCAGGAGGCCGAGCGGCATCAGGGCTCCGTAGGCCACCCAGATCCACGCGGCGTAGGACTGCGGCGGGCCCGCGCGGTGCACACCGAGCACGTCGGCGGTCATGTAGCCCGCCACGAAGAGGGCCGTCACGACACCGAGGGCGAGCACTTTGCGCTCGGTGTGGCCGCCACGGATGGCGAGACTGATGATCGCCGCGGAGATGATGCCGACCCCGAGGAGCGCGAGCGGACTCAAGGTCTGTCCGGCGAGCGCGAATCCCCCGAGGGTCACCAGTACCGGGACGCTGCCGCGCACGATCGGGTAGATCTGTCCGAGCTCCCCGTGGCGATAGGCGTACGCCAGCAGGAAGCTGTAGATCACCTGCAGCACGGCCGAGACACCGAGATATGGCCAGCTCGCAGCCGCCGGCGCCGGCAGCAGGAAGAGCAGCGGGATTGCCGCGACGCTGGTCGCAAAGCTCATGACGGTCACGAACTGCGCCCGGTCCGCGCCGCTGCGCAGCGCCGCGTTCCAGGTCGCGTGGAGCACGGCGGCCGAGAGTGCCAGGGCGATGACCAGCGGGCTCATGGACTCGCCCCCACCGCACCACTGATGGCATGATCGGGGCGGGGGTTACGCTCACGATGCATTCCGTCCTGCGCCACCGGTCGCGCACCGTCGCCGTCTGCGCTCTGGCGGCCCTCGTCGCGATCCTCGCCCGCCCGGCAGCCGCGGCAACCGCGCCCATCGCGGCCGCGGCAACCGCGCCCATCGCGGCCGCGGCAACCGCGCCCATCGCGGCGGCGGTCGCCGCTCCCGATCGTTACGGCGCGGAGGCGGCGGTGAAAATCCTGCGTTCCGGCGGCAACGCCGTCGACGCGGCGATCGCACTCGCCTTCACGCTGGCGGTCACCTACCCCGAGGCCGGGAATCTCGGCGGCGGCGGCTTCGCCACGCTGTGGGTCGACGGCAAACCCTGGTTCCTCGACTACCGCGAGACCGCCCCGCACGGCGCGACCGCCACCATGTACCTCGACCGCGCGGGCAACGTGATCCCCGATGCGAGCACGGTGGGCGCCGGCGCCGCCGGCGTACCCGGTACGGTGGCGGGACTGTGGGAGCTGCACCGGCGCTTCGGCCGCTTGCCCTGGGGCACCGATCTCGCGCCCGCGATCCGTTACGCGCACGAGGGCTTCCGGGTGAGTCCGCTGCTGGTGGCGCTGCGCGACGCGCGCGCGCGCGAGCTGCACGGCCGCACCAACTTCCTCAACTATTTCGGCGGGCTCGCCGCGGAAGCGACCTTCCGGCAGAGCGAGCTCGAGCAGACGCTGCGGCGCATCGCCGCCGACGGTCCGCAGGGCTTCTACGCCGGGCGCACCGCCGAGCTCCTCGTCGCCGAGATGACGCGCAATCACGGCCACGTCACCGCCGCCGACCTCGCCGCCTACAAGCCCGTGTGGCGTGAGCCGCTGCAGGGCGACTGGGCCGGCTACCACGTGATCACGGCGCCGCTGCCGAGCTCGGGCGGCATCGCGCTGCTGTCGCTCCTCACGATGAAGAGCGATCTCGCCGCTGCCTTCGCCGGCGTGCCGCTCAACTCGGCGCAGTACGTGCACCTCGTGGCGGAGATGGAGAAGCGCGTGTTCGCCGATCGCGCCGCCTACCTCGGCGACCCGGACTTCACCCGTGCGCCGGTGGCGCAGCTGCTCGAGCCCGCTTACCTCGCGCGCCGCGCGCGCGAGGTGAGCCTCGGTGCGCCGACGCCGACCGGCGCGGTGCAGCCGGGCCTCGCCGCGCATCACGACACCTCGCATTTCTCGATCGTCGACGGTGCCGGCAACGCCGTCGCCAACACCTACACCATCAACGACGACTTCGGCTCCGGCGAAGTGGTCACGGGTGCCGGCTTCCTGCTCAATAACGAGATGGACGACTTCTCGGCCAAGCCCGGCGCGCCCAACATCTTCGGCGTCGTCGGCAGCGATGCCAATGCGATTCAACCCGGCAAGCGGCCGCTGTCCACCATGACGCCGACGATCCTCACCGAGCACGGGCGCGTCGCACTCGTCATCGGCACGCCGGGCGGGTCGCGCATCGCCGCCTGGATCTTCCAGGTGATCGCCGACTGGCACGACTTCCACATGCCGCTCGCGAACGCGGTGGCGGCGCCGCGCTTTCACCATCAGCTGCTGCCGCCCAACACCCTCTTCGAGGAGCCCTACGCCGGGCTCGATCCCGGCGTGCGCGCCGCCCTCACCGCGCGCGGCTATACCTTCGTCAAGCAGGGATGGAACGGCGACATCGAGGCCATCGCGGTCGGTCCCGCGGGCACGGTCGCGGCCGCCGATCCGCGCGGCCGCGGTGTGGCGCGCGTGCTCGCCACTCCCGCGCGCTAGCATCAGGCGCGCAAGCGCAGGTTGTCCGGATCGTAGAGCGGCTCGTGCCCCACCACCGCCCGGCGCCGCTCGCCGAGGATCTCGATCTCGAGCTCCGTGCCCGCCGCGGCAAGATCGCTGCGGACATAGCCGAGGGCGATGCTGCGCTTCAGGCGGTATCCGTAGCCACCCGATGTGATGAGTCCCACGCGCTCGGCACCCCGCCACACGATCGAGACCGGCGCCGCATCCGCATCCCCGGAATCCACGAGGAGCGGTACGAAACGCTCGGCGATGCCCGCGACGGCCTGCCGGCGCAGCGCCTCCCGGCCGACGAAGTCCGCCTGCTTGTCGAGGCGCACGAAGCGCCCGAGCGAGGCCTCGAGCGGGGTGTACTCGCGCGTGAGGTCCGCCTTCCAGCTGCGGTAGCACTTCTCGAGCCGCAGACTGTCGACCGCATAAATGCCGAGGTGCTGGAGGTCCAGCTCCCGGCCCGCCTCGGTGAGGCGCGCGTACACGGCGGCGAGCTGCGGCACCGCGACGTGCAGCTCGAAGCCGAGCTCGCCCACGTAGCTCACCCGCAGCGCGAGTACCGGCACCCCCGCGATCGCGAGCGCGCGCGCCGCGAGCCAGGGGAAGGCCGCGGTGCCCAGGTCCGCGTCCGTCACCCGCGCCAGGAGCTCGCGCGAACGCGGACCGGCGAGCACCAGCGTGCCGTATTCGGCCGTGTGGTTCGCGATCGCGACCCGATCGAGGACGGCACCTGGATGGTGCCGCAGCCAGTCCTCGTCGTGCCGTTCGGCCGCGGCCGCCGACAGCAGCCAGAACGTGCCGTCCGCCAGATGGGTGATCGTCATCTCCATCACGATGCCGCCGCGCGGGGCGCAGGCATAGGCGAGCGACGTGCGGCCCGGCCGCGGCAGCTCGCCCGCGATCAGGCGATCGAGGAAGGCGGCGGCGCCAGCCCCGCTCACCGCGAAGCGCGTGAATCCCGGGAGGTCGAGCAGCGCCACACCGTTCGCGACGGCCGCGGACTCGCGCGCAACCGCGCGCTGCCAATGCGGCCGGCGGAACGAGGACTCGGGTCCTCCGGGGTCCCCGGGGGCGCGGAAGTACACCGCCCGCTCCCAGCCACCACGGGCGCCGAAAACCGCCCCCTGGCGCGCCAATTGCCCATATAAAGGAGAGGTCTTAGCGGGACGCCCCGCCGGGCGCTCCTCCCAGGGATAGCCGACTCCATACTCATTGCCGTACGTCTCGAGCGCCTTGGCGCGCGTGTACGGGCGGTCGGCGAAGCCGAGATAGCGGCGGTGATCGAGGGGCCAGAGGTCCCAGTCGGGCTCGCCGTTCACGATCCATTCGGCGATCGCGCGGCCGGCGCCCCCGGCCTGGACGATGCCGAAGGTGAAGGCGCAGCAATGGAAGAACCCCGGCGCCACCAGCGAGGGGCCCAGCAGGGGATTGCCGTCCGGCGCATAGGGGATCGGGCCGTTGATGATGCGCTTCACGCCGACGCTGCCGAGGAGCGGGACGCGCGCGCACGCGGCCTCGATGTAGGGCTCGATGCGCGTCAGGTCGTCCGCAAAGAGCTGATGGGCGAACTCGGCGGGGATGCCGTCCTCGAAGTGCACGCGCCCGTGCGCCTCGTAGGGCCCGAGCAGCAGTCCGTGGCGCTCCTGGCGCAGGTAATAGCTGACGTCGGGGTCACGCACCAACGGCAGCCGCGCCGTGCCGCGTGCCGCGAGCGCCGGGATGTCCTCGGTGATGAGGTACTGATGCGAGAGCGACACCATCGGCAGGTACTCGCCGATGAGTGCGGCGACCTCGGCCCCGCGGTAGCCGGCGGCATTCACCACGACCGCAGCGTCGATTGCACCCCGCGGTGTCTCGATGCGCCACTCGCCGCTGCGCAACCGGCGGATGGCGGTCACGGGCGTGTGCCGCTCGATGACCGCACCGCGCTCGCGCGCGCCCCGCGCGAGCGCCTGCGTCAGCTGCGCGGGATCGATGTCGCCGTCGTCCGGATCCCACAGCCCCAGGCGGATGTCGTCGAGCTCGAGGAACGGATGGCGCGCGCGAATCTCCGCCGGGGACAAGAGCTCGAAGTCCATGCCGAGAGCGCGCGCCTGGGCGAGCACGTGACGAAATTCATCGACCCGGTCCGCGGTGTGCGCCAGACGGATGCTGCCGGTGCGGTGGTAGGTGAGATCGGCGCCGGACTCCGCCCCGAGCCGTGCGTAGAGCCCGGTGGAATACTGCTGGAGCTTGAGCAGGCTCCAGGCGGTCGAGAAGTTGGGACAATTGCCGGCGGCATGCCAGGTGGAGCCGGCAGTGAGCTCATCGCGTTCGAGCAGCAGCGCATCGGTCCAGCCGAGCTGTGTCAGGTGATAGAGCGCGCTGCACCCGACCGCCCCCCCGCCGATCACCACGACCTGCGCGTGGCTCTTCAACGCTTCACTCGCTCGCCCGAGGGATCGTAGAACGGGCGCAGCGAGGCACGCGCCGGCACGCGCTCGGCGGCGACTTCGATTTCGTAGCGTCCCGCGCCGATCCACTCGGCGGTGATCGGCTCATCCCCCGGGCGCTCGACGTAGCCGAGACCGGCGGCGACCCCGAGTGTGTGGCCGAACATGCCCGAGGTGAGCTTGCCGACCAGCGCGCCGTCGCGCCAGATCGGCTCGTTGTGATAGAGGAGCGGCGCCGCGCTCTCGAGCGCGAACCCCACCAGCCGCCGCCGCAAGCCCGCCGCGCGCTGCGCGAGCAGCGCCTCGCGGCCCGTGAACCCACCCGGCTTCTCCCAGGCGACGGCGAAGCCGAGGCCCGCCTCGAGCGGCGTATCCTCATCGCCGATATCGTGGCCCCAGTGCCGGTAGCCCTTCTCGATCCGCAGGCTGTTGAGGGCATGGTAGCCGGCGAGCCTGAGGCCGAAGGGCGCACCCGACCGCAGCAGCACGTCGTACACGCCCTGGGCGAACTCGCTGGGAATGTAGAGTTCATAGCCGAGCTCGCCCACGTAGGTGATGCGGCTCGCGCGCACCCGCGCGTAGCCGAGGTCGACGATCTGCGAGGTGCCGAAGGGAAAGGCCGCGGTCGAGAGGTCGGCGTCGGTGAGCGATTGCAGCAGCGCCCGGCTCGCGGGTCCCATCAGACTCAGCACCGCGTAGGCCGATGACACATCGACCGCCTGCACCGCTGCGTCCGCCGGGATCGCCCGGCTGAGGAAGTCGAAGTCGCGCGTCTGCGTCGCGCATGCGCTGACGATGAAGTAGGCATCCTCCGCCTGGCGCGTCACGGTGAGGTCCGCCTCGATGCCGCCGCGCTCGTTCAGCCATTGCGTATAGACGATGCGCCCGACCGGGACATCGACGTCGTTGGCCGAGATGCGTCCCAGCACCCGGGCGGCATCGCGGCCCTTCACTACGAATTTCGCGAACGAAGACTGATCGAAGAGCCCGACGGACTCGCGCACCGCGCGGTGCTCGGCCGCCGAGAGCTCGAACCAGTTCTGCCGCCCGTAGCTGTACTCGTAGTGCGGCGTGCTGCCGGGCGCGCCGAACCAGTTGGCGCGCTCGAAGCCCGCCACCTCGCCGAAGCACGCCCCGGCGGCGGCGAGCCGGTCGTGGAGCGCGGACCTGCGCACCCCACGGGCGCTCTCGGCCTGGTAATAGGGCCAGTGCATGGCGTAGAGGAGTCCGAGCGCCTCGACGGTCCGATCGCGCAGGTACCGGCGGTTGCGCTGAAACGGCATGCAGCGGCGGATGTCGACGTCCCACAGATCGAACGGCGGGTGGCCGTCGACGATCCAGTCCGCGAGCACCTTGCCGGCGCCGCCCGCCGACTGGATACCGATGGAGTTGAAGCCCGCGGCGACGTAGAAGCCGCCGAGCTCCGGCGCCTCCCCAAGGAGGTAGCGGTCATCGGGCGTAAAGCTCTCCGGACCGTTGAAGAACACCTGCACCCCGGTCGACTCGAGCACGGGTACCCGGTGCATGGCACCGGCGAACAGCGGCTCGATGTGGGCGAGATCCGGCGGCAGCTGCTCGAAGGCGCAGTTCTCGGGAATGCCGTGCTCGCCCCAGGGCTTGGCGCGCGCCTCGAACCAGCCGACGAGGAGCTTGCCCGTGTCTTCCTTGAAGTATGAGCGGGCGTCCGCATCGCGCAGGATCGGCAGATCCGCCGGCAGCCCGGGTATCGCCTCCGTGACGATGTAGAAATGCTCCGCGGCGTGCAGCGGCACGTTGACGCCGGCCAGCGCGCCGACCTCGCGGCCCCACATGCCAGCGCAGTTCACCACCGCATCGGCGCGCACCTCGCCCGCATCCGTCGTGACTCCCGTCACCCGCCCGCCCGCGCGCCGGATGCCCGTGACCTTGACGCCCTCGACGATGCGCGCCCCGCCGTTGCGCGCCCCGCGGGCGAGTGCCTGCGTCGTGTCGACCGGATTGGTGCGGCCGTCCTTGGGCAGGTACACCGCCCCCACCACGTCCTCGATCGACAGCAGCGGCCAGCGCTCGCGCGCTTCGCCGGGCGTGAGGATCCCGACCTCGAGGCCGAACACGCGCGCCATGGACGCGCCGCGCTTCAACTCCTCGAAGCGCGCCGTGCTCGCCGCGACGGCGATCGAGCCGACCTGGCGAAAGCCGGTCGCCTGCCCGGTCTCGCGCTCGAGTCCCTCGTAGAGCTGCGTCGTGTACTGGGCGAGGCGCGTGAGGTTGTGCGTGGCGCGCAGCTGCCCGACGAGCCCGGCGGCATGCCAGGTGGTGCCGCAGGTGAGCTGCCGCCGCTCGAGCAGCAGCACGTCGCTGACGCCGCGCTTGACGAGGTGATAGGCGACGCTGCAGCCGACGATGCCGCCGCCGATGACGACGACGCGCGCGTGCGCGGGCAGCCGCTCGACCATCAGGGCGCGGATGGATCGGGCCGCATCGCGGCGCGCGGCAGGTATACCGGGAACCGGGCGCGGATGCCGGCGTCGACCGCCTCGGCGATGTGCGCCGGATAGTGGCTGGCGAGGATTTCCTGCACCTTGCGCGCCGCACGCGCGGTGATATCGAGCGCGCCCTGCTCGGTCCATTCGTTCGGACTCTTGCGATCGCCGATGGCCGGGTAGAGATATACCGACTGCATCAGCTGCAACGTCTGCGCGGAGCCGAGATAGTGCCCCGGACCGTTGAGGCATACGTCGCGTATCGTCTCGAAGGAGAGGCTCGCTTCGTCGACGTCGATGCCGCGGATGGTGCGCTGCGCCGCGCCGATGATGTCGTTGTCGATCACCAGACTCTCGAGCGAGAAGCCGAGCAGGCTCGCGTGCATGCCGGCCGACTCGTAGATGAGGTTGGCCCCGGAGTTGCCGACCAGCGCGTGTGAATAGGCCTTCTCCGCCCCGGACTGCGCATCGGGGAGCTTCGAATCGGTCATCCCCGAGGCGGTGCCGCCGGTGAGATCGTAGTAGTGGGCCATCTGCGCCGAGGCCGCCGACAGCAGCGCCTGCTCGGGGCTGCCCCCGGACATGGCGCCGGTGCGCAAGTCCGACACGAAACACCAGGTGCCGAAGATCGCCGGGGCGCCGGGCTTCACGGCATTCACGTACACGAGCCCGGCGAGCACCTCGGCGACCTCCTGCGCCAGCGCCCCGGCAATGGCCGCCGGCGCGGTCGCGCCCGCCTGGCCCGCCGACAGCAGGAGCACCGGCATGCCCCCGAGCACGGCCACCTCCAGACAGCGGCAGGCATCGGCGGCGAACTTCATCGGCGGCACCACGAAGCAGTTCGACTGGCTGACGAAGGGCCGCTCGCGCCACTTGTCCTCGCCGCCGGCGATCGCGTGCAGCATCTCGAGCGAGCGCGTCACGTGCACCGGGTTCACCCAGCTCGAGCCGACGTGCTTGGTGGTCGAGGAGACCGCCGCATAGCAGGTGTTGAAGTCCATCTCGTAGGGGTCCGGGATATCGCGCGGCACCACCGTGCGCTGGAAGAAGTGGATGTGCTCGAGCGCGTCGACGATGCGGCCGATGTCGTAGAGGTCGCGGATCTTCGACTCGCGGTAGACCCCCTGGGGGCTCACCATGTTGACCGCGGCGCCCGCGGTGCCGAAGTAGACCTTCCTGCCCCAGGGCTCCATGTCGTGCCGGCGCTCCTGCCCGTGGAGCACGAAGCGGCGCGCCGCGCGCGCCAGGGTGTCCTCGACCAGTGCCGGCGGGAACAGCAGCCGCCCCGCGGCGCTCAGCGTGCAACCCGCGCGCGTCAGGTACTCGAGCCCCGACGGCGGCGCATCCGCGAGGCCCACCTCGGCGAGCAGCCGCAGCGCCGTGCGATGGATCTTCAGCACGCTCTCGTCGCTCAACGGGCGGTAGCAGCCGCCCTCCATGCCGGGTCGTGCCGGGCGCAGCTCCTCGGGCAGCGGCCCGGCCCGCATCGCCCGGCGCGTTTCGCGGGTGGGACCGGGCCGGCGGCAGGATTTCCCGCTCTCGCTCATACCGCGGCGAACTCGCTGATCGCCTCGCGCAGCATCCCGGCCATCGCATCGATGTCGGCCTGGGTGGCGATGAAGGCCGGCGCGAGGATGGCGACGTCGCCGGTGGTCTTCACGTGCAGGCCGCGGTCGTAGAGCTTCGCCTGCAGCTCGTTGCCGCGCACGCCGGCGGCCTTGCCCGGCTTGACCTCGACGCCCGCCAGCATGCCGAAGCCGCGCACGTCGGCGACCGCGGGCAGGTCGCTCAAGCCGAACATCTT
>JAGWMP010000327.1 GCA_028871705.1 Gammaproteobacteria bacterium | reverse complement strand
CAGCTCGCTCGTGAGCGCCGCGGGTGGCAGCCGCCAGCCCCAGTTGCCGCTCACCGTGCCGGGCGTATTGAGGCGCGCCGCGGACCCCAGGGCGAGCAGGTCCTGCAACGGAATGACGACGAGCCGCGCCACCGAGCCGAGCGTCGCGCGCAGCGCCGCCTCGAGCACCGCCACCCCGCTCGCGCCCAGGTAGAGATTCACGCGCTCCGCCGTGCCGGGATCGAGGTGCGAGTACCAGCCAAGCGTCGTGTCGTTATCGTGGGTGCCGCTGTAGGCAATGCTCGCGCGTTCGTAGTGGTACGGCAGATGGGGGTTGCCGGGATCGCCGTCGAAGGCGAACTGCAGCACGCGCATCCCCGGGAGACCGAACTGCTCGCGCAGCGCGTGCACGTCGGGCGTGATCAACCCCAAGTCCTCGGCGGCGAGCGGCAAATCGCTGAATGCCTCGCGCAGGCGCGTGAGGAGCTCGGCCCCCGGAGCGCTGTGCCAGGCGCCGCCACGGGCATCGCTCGCCCCGGCGGGCACGGCCCAGTAGGCCGCGAGGGCGCGGAAATGATCGATGCGCAGCAGGTCCAGCCGCGCGAGCTGCGCGCCGACCCGTGCCACCCACCAGCCGAATCCCTCGCGCCGCTGCGCGTGCCAGTCGTACACGGGGTTCCCCCACAGTTGGCCGAGCTCGGCGAAGTAGTCGGGCGGAACTCCGCCGACGAAGGCAGGCGCGCCCGTGGCGCTGAGCTGGAAGAGCTCGCGATGCGCCCAGGTCTCCGCCGAGGAAGGCGCCACGTAGAACGGCAGGTCGCCGAAGAGCCGCACGCCGCGGCCGTGCGCATACTCACGCAACCGCTGCCACTGCACCTCGAAGGCGTACTGCTCGCGCTCGAGCACGCCGAGCTCGGCCGCCAGCCGCACGCGCGCGGCCCCGAGCGCCGCCGGATCGCGGTCGCGCAGCTCCCCGGGCCAGCTCCAGAAGGGTGCGCCGCCGTACTCGCGGGTGAGTGCCTCGAACAGCGTGTAGTCGGGCAGCCAGCCGGCGGCGGCGGCGCGAAAGCCGGCATCGAGCGGTGCGTCGGCGGCCGGCAGCTCCGCCGGGTCGAGCAAGCGCGGGTTGCCGGCGGCGTCCGAGCGCACCCAGTAGGGCGAGCCGTCCTCGCCGGTGGGTCCGACCGGCAGGATCTGCCAGACGCTGAAGCCCGCCGCGGCGAGCCAGTCGATGAAGGCGCGGCCGCCGCGTCCGAGCGGCGCCTCGAGCGCCGAGAGCGGCAGCAGCGCCGCCGCGCGGCGCCGGTCGAACACGGGCAGGCGCATGCCGGCCATGCGGCGGTCCCCGCAGGCTCAGCCGGCGCTGGCGCGGCGCATGACGCCGCCGTGCTCGGGCGAGCCCGTGCCGACCGACACCGGCTGCGCGAGGCTCGCGGGGGCCTCGAGGCCGAGCCGCCGGTAGAGCGTCGCGAGCTGCCGGCGGTAGAGCCGGTCGAACTGGCTCACCGACTCGGCCGGGTTGTAATCGCCGAACCACCAGAACCAGTCGGAGCTCTCGCACTGCGCGAGCTGCCGCCCGGCTGCCGCACGCGCCGCGGCATCCGTCATCGCGGGGGCGAGGCGATCGAAGGCCTCCTTCGCCTCGCACAAGAGGTCCCAGGCGCGGTTCTTCGCCGGGTCTCCCATCCAGGTGGCGAGCGTGCCGTGCACCCAGCTGCCGGCCGCCACTTCCGGGAGCGGCGCCGCCTGCACCCCGCGCGCGAGGCACCCGGAGAGCGTCGTCAGCTCGAGCAGCGGGTGATTGGCGAGCTGCGCGTAGAGGGCCCGGAGGAAGTAGTAGCCGTTGAACGGGAAGTGCTCCCAGGCGTTCTCGCCATCGAGCGCGATCAGCACCGCGTGATTGGCATCGCCGTCATAGTGGTGCGCGAGCTGCGCCAGCTGGTTCACCAGGTTGTGGGCGGCGTCGTCGCCGTGCCAGGTTGCGTAGGTGAAGCCGATCAGGTCGGAGAGATTGTCGTCGCGGAAGAAGCAGTTGAGCCCGATGCCCTGCGGGCGGTAGGGGCGGTTGTAGCTGCGCGGCTCATCCGCCGCCTGACGGCTCGAGCGCGCGAGGCTGTTGCGCAGCACCGCCCCCCCGCTCGCGGCCCAGCGGAAGCCGTGCGCCGCGATGAGCTCGAGCGTCGCGGCGCTGATCGCTCCTTCGGAGGGCCAGCAGCCCGCCGGCCGCTCGCCGAAAGCACGCGTGAACACCCGGATCGACTCGGCGATGTGCCAGGCCGCGCGCACCGCCCCGCCCGGGTACGCGGCGTGCCCGGGCAGCGTCATGTCGGGCACCGTGTCGCGCGCCGAGCGGAAGTCGAGCAGCAAGGGAATG
>JAGWMP010000071.1 GCA_028871705.1 Gammaproteobacteria bacterium | reverse complement strand
CCCGGGATGACGACCTGCATCACGGCCGCCGACACCTTCGGTGCCGACGGCCAGGTGGTGCTGCTCGAGCGCGGCACCAAGCTCGTCGGCGAGACCCGCGGGGAGGTACGGCAGGGTCAGGCGCGGGTGTTCGTCCTCTGGAGCGAGGCACGCACCCCGGCCGGTGTCGTCGTGCCGCTGGCTTCTCCCGGCACGGACGAGCTCGGGCGCTCGGGCCTCCCGGGCGCCGTCGAGCGGCACTTCTGGCAGCGCTTCGGCGCGGCGATGCTGATCACGCTCATCGACGGCGCCGTGCAGGCGGGCGTGCAGGCATCGGCCGGCAGCGGTGGGACGGTGATCTACGCGCCCAGTGCCTCGCCGGACGTGCTCACCGAGGTCCTCAAGGACACGGTCGCCATCGCACCGACGGTCGTCAAGCGAAACGGCGAGCGCATCCAGGTGCTGGTGGCGCGCGATCTCGATTTCAGGCCCGTCTATGAGCTGCGCGCCACCGCCGGCAAGCCCTGAGGCGCGAGCCGGCCCGTTGCCGGGCGGGTCCGCGCTCGATCTGACTCTCGAGGCGCTGCGTCCCCTGCTTGCCGATCCGGAGGTGACGGAGCTTTGCATCAACCGGCCGGGGCAGGTGTTCCTCGAGACGCGCGCCGGCTGGCGCTGCGTCGCCGCGCCGTTCGCGGATTTCGACTGGTGCCTGCGCCTTGCGAAGCTCGTGGCGAATGCCACCCGGCAGCGGGTCGATGAGTCGGCGCCGCTGCTGTCGGCGGCTCTGCCCTCGGGCGAGCGCATCCAGATCGTCCTGCCGCCCGCGACGACGCTCGGTTGCATCGCCATCACCATCCGCCGCCCCGCGAGCGAGGTGTGGTCGATCGAAGAGCTGCGCGGCCGCGGCGCGCTCGGGCTCATGGCTCCGGGCGCGGCGGCGGGCGATGACGCCGAGCGCGAGCTCGAGCGGCTGCACGCCGCGGGCGACTATCCCGCGTTCATGCGTCTCGCGGTGCGAAGCCGCCGCAACATTCTCGTCTCCGGTCCCACCGGCTCCGGCAAGACCACCTGGACCAAGGCGCTCATCCGCGAGGTTCCGGCCGATGAGCGGCTGGTGACCATCGAGGATGCGCGCGAGCTCGTGCTCGACCGGCACCCCAACCACGTGCGGCTCTACTACAGCAAGGACGACCAGGGGCTCGCCCGCGTGACGCCCAAGCAGCTCCTCGAGTGCTGCCTGCGGATGCGCCCCGACCGCATCCTGCTCGCGGAGCTGCGCGCCGAGGAGGCCTTCGACTATCTGCGCAACGTCAACTCCGGGCACCCGGGCTCGATCACCAGCGTGCACGCGGCGAGCGCCGAGCTCGCGTTCGAGCAGCTGGTGCTGCTCGTGAAGCAGAGCCCGGGCGGGCGCAGCCTCGCGCGCCGCGACATCCGGCGCCTCCTGTACCTCCTCGTGGACGTCGTGATCCAGTGCGGTCTCGAGTGTCACCGGCGTGTCATCCGCGAGGTCTGGTACCAGCCCGCGCGCAAGCATGGCGCACCGCGCGGCGCGCACTCGGACGCGCCCGAGCGCACCGGGGCGGGGCGATGCCGGCCGGCGCACTGATGCACGGCTGGCCGGGGCTCCTCGGAGCGTACGCCGCGGTGCAGGCGCCGCTGCTCGCGGCCATGGTCCGCGCCCGGGCGCCGTGGCGCCGCTTGCTGCTCGCGCCCGTGATCGCCGCGCCCGTGACGGCCGCCTCCGGGGCCGCGCTCGCGCTATTGACTCCCGCACTCGCGGGGTTCGGCATCGCGAGCGCGAGCCTCGCGCAGCTCTCGGTGGGCGTGGCGGTGAGCGCCGGGCTCGGCTATCTCGCCGGACGCGCGCTCGGCGGCGGCGCCCTGCAAAGCGCCCACCTGCGTGGCGCCATGGTGGTGGCCGCGGACACGAGCGCACGGCGCGGGGCGCGCGATACGCAGCGCGGCGCCGCCCGCGCCCACGGCACCCTCACCCTCGCCGGTGTGGCGCTGAGCGCGGAGGATGAGACCAAGCATTTCAAGCTCATCGGCACCACCGGCACCGGCAAGAGCACGGCGATTCGCGAGCTCCTCGGCGCGGCGCTGGCGCGCGGCGACCGGGCCGTGATCGCCGATCCCGACGGCGGTTACCTGCGCCAGTTCTACGACCGCGCGCGCGGCGACATCGTCCTCAATCCCTTCGAGCCCGCCTCGGTGCGCTGGGACCTGTTCGGCGAGCTCGCCGAGGCGCACGACGTCGAGCAGCTCGCCCGCGCGCTGATCCCGGATCACGAGGGACCCGACCGCAGCTGGCGGGGCTACGCGCGCACCTTCTTCAGCGCGGTCACCGACCAGGCGCGCGCCGGCGGCGTCACCGACGTGCGCGAGCTCTACCGGCTGCTGGTGGTCGCGGGGACGGCGGAGCTGCGCACGCTGGTGGCGGGCACTCCGGCCCAGCCTTTCCTCGAGGAGCACAACGGCCGCATGTTCGACTCGATCCGCTCGGTCACGAGCTCGGCGGTCTCGGCACTCTCGTACGTCGCCCGCCAGGGGGAGGGCGCCCCGTTCTCGGTGCGGCGCTGGACCGCCGAGGCCGGGCGCGCCGCGGGGCGCGGGGTGCTCTTCATTCCGTATCGCGCCGGGGAAATCGCCGCGCTGCGCTCGATCGTGTCCGCCTGGATGCGCCTCTCGATCTTCGAGGCGATGAACGCACCTGAAGGCGGGCAGCGCCTGTGGTTCGTGGTCGATGAGCTCGATGCGCTCGGGCAGATCGACGGACTCAAGGACGCGCTCGCCCGGCTGCGCAAGTTCGGCGGCCGCTGCGTCCTCGGGTTCCAGTCGGTCGCGCAGGTCTCGGCGACCTATGGCGCCGGCGAAGCGCAGACGATCGTGGAGAACTGCGGGGCGACCCTGATCCTGCGCTGCGCCGGGAGCGAGCACGGCGGCACTTCGCAGTTCGCCTCGCGCCTCATCGGCGAGCGCGAGGTGCTGCGCGGCTCGACGTCGCGCTCGCGCCGCCCGTTCGAGCTCCTGCCGGTCACGAGCCGCTCGGAGAGCCCCACGGTGGAGGCGGCCGTCATGGCCTCCGAGATCGAGCAGCTGCCCGATCTCGCCGGCTACCTGAAGCTCGCCTCGCGGCGGGAGTGGCTGCGGGTCTCGCTCGCCCATCCGGCGGCCGCGTACACGCCGCAGCCGCCGCGCGCGCCGCCGGCCCGCCTCATCGAGCGCAGCCACGAAGACTTCGGGATGGAGTGACATGAGCGTGGACGACGGCGCCATGAAGCTCGGGCTGCTGCTCGAAGGCGCGCATGCGAACCAGGCGCTCGCCGAGACGACGCTGGAGAAGTTGAAGGCGCACGTCGCCGGGCTCGAGGGCATCGCGCGCGAGGAGATCCGCGCGACGCTGCTCGAGGAGCTCGCGGCGCTCGGGGAGGATTGCCGGCGCGCGGCCGAGACGCTGCGGCGGCTGCGTTACACGGCGGATCTGCGCCTCGCGCTCTGGACGCTCGGCATGGCGGCGCTCGCCTGCGCGGTGCCGCTCGCGGCGGCCTGGTGGCTCTTGCCCTCGCGCGCCGAGGTGGCCGCGCTCGGTGCACGGCGCGAGGCGCTCGCGGCCGAGGTGGCGCGCCTCGAGGCGCAGGGCGGGCGGATGGAGCTGCGCCGCTGCGGAGCGGCGCGGCGGCTGTGCGTACGCATCGATCGCAAGGCTGGCGCGTTCGGCGAAGGCGGGGAGTTCCTCGTCTTGCAGGGCTACTGACCATGGACCCCGGCAGCCTCGCCGAGTGGTCGCACCAGACGGGCCCCGTGGTGCCGCTGCTCGCCGTGGTGACGGCGGTTGTGTGTCTCGCGCTGCGCCGCCGGCCCACGGACGTGCACCGCAGAGGCGCGCTGATCGCCGCGGGCCGCAGCGCGCAGCGCCGCGCCCTGCGTGAGCGGCGCCGCCGCGGCGCCGCGCCCCTCACCCTCGCCGGAGTCGCGATCGCGCCGCGCGATGAGACCAAGCACTTCAAGCTCATCGGTACCACCGGCACGGGCAAGTCGACCGCGATCGCCGGTCTCCTGCACGGCGCCCTCGAGCGGGGCGACCGCGCGGTGATCGCCGATCCCGACGGCGGCTACCTCGCGCGCTTCCACCGGCGCCGGCGCGGCGATGTGATCCTCAATCCCTTCGAGCCCGGATCGGTGAAGTGGAATCCGTTCGCGGAGCTCGCCGCGCGCTGGGACGCCGAGCAGCTCGCGAGCGGCCTCATCCCCGGGAGCGAGGATGCCGCGGGACGCGAGTGGCGCGGCTACGCGCGCACCTTCGTCACCGCGGTCACGCGCCGCTGCCAGGAGTGCGGCGCGAGCGACCCGGCGGAGCTGTGGCGGCTGCTGACGGTGGCGGGCAGCCATGAGCTGCGGCCGATCGTCGCCGGCACTCCCGCGCAGCCGTTCCTCGAGCCGGAGAACGCGCGCATGTTCGGCTCCATTCGCGCGGTGGCCGCGTCCGCCGTCGCCGCTCTCGAGCACCTCGCGGTGCAGCGCGGCCGGCCGTTCTCGGTGCGCGAGTGGGTACGCGGCGGACGCGGCGTGCTCTTTCTCCCGTACCGCGCTTCGCAGATCGCGGCACTGCGCTCGATCATCGCCACCTGGATGCGCCTGGCGATCTTCGAGGCGATGCACGGCCCGGGCGAGGACCGGCGCCTGTGGTTCGTCGTGGACGAGCTCGATTCGCTCGGCGCCATCGAGGGACTGAAGGACGCACTCGCGCGGCTGCGCAAGTTCGGCGGCCGCTGCGTGCTCGGGTTCCAGTCGGTGGCGCAGGTATCGGCCACCTACGGCGCCGGGGAAGCGCAGACGCTCGTCGAGAACTGCGCGACGACGCTCATCCTGCGCTGCGCGGGGAGCGAGCACGGCGGCACTTCGCAATTCGCCTCGCGCCTCATCGGCGAGCGCGAGGTGCGCCGGCGGCAGACCGCGCGCGGCCGCGACCGCGAGAGCGGCTGGGGCCGCGGCGCGCGGCGCTCGCTGCAGGTGAGCGAGCACTGGGTGACGGAGACGGCGGTCATGGCCTCCGAGCTCGAGCAGCTGCCGGATCTTTGCGGTTACCTCAAGACCGCCTCATCCCCCGCATGGCTGCGCGTCAGCTTCAACCCTTGAGGAGGCGCCGTGGCGATCTATTTCCTGCGGACCACTTCCGTCGCGCGCAGCGCGGGGCGCCGGGCCACCGCGGCGGCCGCGTACCGCGCGGGCGAGCGGTTGCGCGACGAGCGCAGCGGTCTCCTCTACAACCACGCGCACCGCAAGGACGTCGTGCACAGCGCGATCTTCCTGCCGGGCCATCTCGCCGGAGCGGCGGATGACTGGGCACAGCGACGCGAGACGCTGTGGAACGCCGCCGAGCGCGCCGAGAAGCAGGCCAACTCGCGCGTCGCGCGCGAATATCAGGTGGCGCTGCCGCACGAGCTCAACACCGCGCAGCAGGTGGCGCTGGCGCGCAGCTTCGCCCGCGAGCTGTCCGAGCGCTACCGCGTGGCGGTGGATCTCGCGGTGCACCTGCCGCGCCCCGACGGCGATCCGCGCAACTTCCATGCGCACCTGCTCACGACCACCCGCGAGGTGACGCCGCGGGGACTCGGCGCCAAGACCGGGCTCGACAAGAACGGCAGCGAGCGCCGGCGGCGCGAGCTGCCTTCGGGGCGGGAGGAGCTGCGGGCGCTGCGCGAGCGCTGGGGAAGCCTCGCCAACGAGGCGCTGCGCGAAGCGAACGTCGCGGCGCGGGTGGATCACCGCAGCTACGCCGAGCGCGGCATCGATCGCGAGCCGCAGCCGCTCATCCCGATCGGCTCGATCAAGATGGAGCGGCGCGGGCTGCGCAGCGAGGTGGCCGAGCGGATCCGCGAGCAATATCGCCAGCGCGTAGCGGCGCGTCAGCAACGCGCGCCCGAGGCGCGCGCGCCGGAGGCCAGGCCCGCGGATGCCGAGGAGGTCCGGCGGCAGGCGCGCGAGGCCTGGCTGCGGCTGCGCGCCGGGCAGGCCGCGGCTGAGCCCGAAGGTGCGCGGCGCGAGCGCGAACCGCTCGCACACACGGCGCAGCATGACGACGACCTGGCGCTCTGAAGCCGCCCCAATCGTGGCACTGCGCTCGAGCCTGCCGTTCGCGTCCTGTTATGTCTATGCACCGCGCGGCGAGGGGCTGCTGGCCGCGCAGGCGCGGGCGCTGTGTCAGCGCCTCAAGTCGAGCGATCCGCGGTGGTTGCCGCGCTATGCGGGGTACGTGGCGGCACTCGCCGCCCGTCCGGGCTTCGTGGCGCAGCTCCTCGCGCGCGATGCCTGGCTCGTTCCGGTGCCGGGGAGCGCCGCCGCGGCACCGCAGGGCTCGGCCGCCTGGCAGCTGGCGGTGGCGCTGCACGCACTCGGACTCGGCCGCGGCCTCTGGCCGGGCCTCGTGCGCCGCTCCCCGGTGCGCAAGTCGGCGACCGCACTGCCCGGCGCACGGCCGACGCTCGCGCAGCACTACGACTCGTTCGCGGTCGATCCGGCACCACGGGGCCCCGGCGGGAAGCTGGTGCTGGTCGACGATGTCATCACGCGCGGCCGCACGCTGCTCGCCGCGGCCGCCCGGCTGCGCGGCGCGCTCCCGCATGCGGACGTGCGCGCCTTCGCGCTGGTGCGCACCACGGGCTACCTCGCCCGCCTCGAGCGGCTGCGCGCGCCCTGCGCGGGCGTGGTGTACTGGGCGGGCGGCGACGTGCGCCGCGAGCCGTGATCGTCCGCGCGGGACCTTGCCCGGTCAGTCGAGCGAGACGCGGTAGGTGAGCATCGCGCCGCCCTCGAGCGGCACCAGCGCGAAGTGCGACTCGCCGCCGCTGCCGTAGCGGCGGTCCATGGTGAAGCGGGCGCTCGAGATCCCGAGCGCGGCGCCCGCGACCGTGTCCGAGAGCCAGTGGGCGTCGTGCTTCAGCCGCTCATAGCTCGTGAAGACGCCGAGCCCATAGCCGAGCAGGCGCCGCAGGTAGCGGTAGTCGTCGTTGCCGGATTCGGCGAGCACCGTGCCGACCGCGAACGCCGCGGTCGAGTGCAGCGAAGGAAACGAGTCGCCACCCTTGAACCATTCGTTGGGGTTCGTGGTCGCATCCGGTCTTTCCCGCGCGGCCGCGAACTTGAGCGCGTAGCCGGTGACGCCGCTCAGCGCCCCCGCTTCCAGCATCGCCCAGCCCTCGCCGTAACCGTCGCGATCCTGGGTGAGCAGCGCGAACGCCCAGGTGCCGCCGAAGACCACGGCGGTCGGGATGGCGTCCTGGGTGTCGTGGGTGTTGGTGCTGGTGGCGGGACCGGTACCGACGAAGTGGGTTCTCACCTGCGCGTCGTAGCGGTGCGCGAGGCCGATCGCGACTACGGTCCCGCCGAACCAGCCCCAGTCGCTGCGGTCCCAGCGCAGCGGCGCGGTGAAGTAGGCGCCGACGTCGCCGAGGACCTGCGCCGGGAATGATGGTGGTGCCGTGGACTGCGCGGCGGCGGACGGGGCCGCGGGTGCGGCGGCCGGGGGCAGGGCGGCCTGATCGCCGGCATCCTCGCCGGGTGTGGCGCCGCGTGCGCCCGTGCAGACCCAGAGGCATGCCGCGGCGAGCAGCAGTTTCGCGCTTCTTCGTGGTGGCAAGATCGGTATCCCTGCGCCGCGGGCCGCGGCGTCTGGGGATTGTAGCCTCAAGCTCCGCTGCGCGGCGCGAACGGATCTCAGGCGCGTCGGTACCACGCGACGCCCTGCGCATCGGGCTCGCGCACCGCGAGGCCGCGGCCGATGAGGCAGTTGAGGTGCGCCACGCTCTCGCCGGTCGCCATGCCGAGCATGTCGGGGCCCACGCGGCGGCGGAAGAGAAGGCCGAATAGATCGACCGCCCGCCGGGGAGCGGCGAGCTCGGCGGCCACGCGCTCGAGGCGCTGCTCGTGGCCGGCGATGAGCGCGGCGAGCCGCGCGTGCAGTCCGCGGAAGGGCTCGTTGTGCGATGGCAGTACCAACACCGCATCGCCGACGCGCCGCCCGATCGCGGCGAGCGAGGCGAGCCATTCCGCGAGCGGATCCGCGTCGGGCTCGGTCGGGAAGACCGAGACGTTCGAGGTGATGCGCGGCAGGACCTGGTCGCCGGAGATGAGCAGCGCGAGCTCGGGGCAATGCAGGCACAGATGCTCGGGCGAATGACCGCGGCCGACCACCGCGTGCCACGCGCGCCCGCCGATGCGCAGCTCCTCGCCGTCGATCACGCGGCGGTAGCTGTCGGGCAGGGCGTAGACCGCCTTGCCGAAGCCGCCGAAGCGCGCGCGGTAGTGCTCGATCGCGGCCTCGTCCCAGCCGGCCGCGCGGTAGAAGCGCACACCGTCCGCAGGCGCCTCGCGTCCGGTGTCCGCGACCAGCATGCGGCAGGTCACGTACTCGAGGCGCGTGGTCCAGAGCCGGCAGTCGTGCTGGCGCGTGAGCCAGCCGGCCATGCCGATGTGATCGGGATGCATGTGAGTGCAGACGACACGCTGCACCGCGCGGCCGGCGAGTGCGCCGGCGAACAGGCGCTGCCAGTCGGCCACGGTATCCGGCGTCTGCATACCCGTGTCGATCAGCGTCCAGCCGCTCTCGTCCTCGAGCGCCCAGAGGTTGATGTGATTGAGCGCGGGCATCGGCAGGCGCATCCGCAGCCACAGGACACCGGGCGCCACGGGCAGCACCTCACCCGGCTGCGGCACGGCGTCGAAGGGGTAGCTGAGCGCCTCGGGGACGGCGGCAATGTCGGCGGATTGCGACGGCACGCGCCGAATGTACCCGAGGCGTATGCAAATGTAATCAGGCGGTCAACAGCACTTGGCAAGGCGCGTTGCTCGCGTATAACGGACTCACCCGATGGCGCGGAGAGCGGGCATGCGACAGGCGATTCTGCGCGGATTCATGGTGACGGGGGCGCTCCGCGTGGCGCTCGCGCTCGGCGCGGCGCTCGCCCTCGGCGGCTGCACCGGCACCGACGTCAACACGGGCGGCACGAACCCGACGAACGCCTCGGCGACCGGGATCTGGAGCGGCACCGACTCGGTCACCGGCCTCTCGGTCATCGGCTACGTGAACTCCACCGGGGACGCGGTGTTCATGCGCGCCGACGGCGCGCAGTTCGCCGGTCCCACGCAGGTGTCGGGCGAATCGCTGGTGTCCGCGGTGATCGGCTACGCGGACTTCGGCAATCAGTTCAGCGACGGCTCGACCTACGGGCTCGGGACGCTCGAGGGCACGGTGACGACCGGCGGCACCATGACGCTCATGCTGAGCTTCACGACCAACAACGGCACCGCGCAAAGCGGCTCCTGGTCGCTCAGCTTCAACTCACTCTCGGGCAGCGGCGCCTCGCTCAACGCCGTGAGCGCCAGCTACACCGACAGCGGGGGCGTCGCGGCGATCACGATCGATGGCAGCGGCCTCATGAGCGGCCAGGATGGCAACGGCTGCGTACTGAGCGGCTCGCTGAGCGTCAGCGACAGCAGCGTCGATCTCTACCAGGTGACCTTCACCTTCCAGAGCTGCACGGGCAACTACGCGGTATTGAACGGCGTCGAGTTCACCGGGCTCGCTGCGCTCGATACCACCACCTCGCCGGCGCAGCTGACCATCGCCGTGTCCGGCGCCAACGGCACCAGCAAGTTCGCGCTGGTGCTCAACCTGCTGGTGAGCTGAAGAGTTGGCACATCCGCGGGCGTAGGTTAGGATCGCGCCGTCAGGGGGTCCTGTTGGAGCGCCGCGGAAGTGGCTGAAGTCCTGCAGAGAGCGTCAGCTGTCCGCCTGCGCGCGGAGCTTCTCGTCCCGGCATTTCCCCCGATCGTCGCACCCGGCGGCCGCAATGGATCGGCGCGCGCCAGCCGTAGCTAAGCTCGTCGGCCTGGCGCTGCTCGCCTGCGGCGGTGGCGTTCAGGCCGTCGCCGCGAGCCCGGCCGGCTGGAGCATCCAGGCACCGGCGCAGGCTGCCGTCTCACCGACGAGCTCGCTCACGCTCACCATTCCCGCCGACCTCTCGGCCGCGCAGCTCGCGAGCCTCGCCATCGAGATCGATCAGATCGACGTCACCGCGATCGCCCGCATCGGCAAGGGCAGCATCGTCTACGCGCCCCCGCAGCCCCTGACTCCCGGGACGCACGACCTGCGGGTGGTCGAGTACGCGGGGGGACGTATCCTGCCGCGCGGCGAGTGGAGCTTCACCGTGAAGTCCCCCGGCGAGACGGGCGCGGCGCGCGGCTGGTCGGTGCGTGGCAGCGTCGATGCGACCATGAGCGAACGCATCGCCGATTCCAACCTGACGCCGCCGGCGCCGCCCGCCTTTACCGCAAACGGGACCTTCGATGTGAAGGCAGTGCGCACCATGTCCGAGTGGACCGCGCAGGCGACCATCGAGGGACTGTACGGCACCGACAACGGCACCTCGGCGATCTCCGGGCAGGGGCTGCAGCCGGCGCAGATGCAGGCGTCCCTCGAGCACGGCAAGGACGGGGTGGTGGTGGGCGATCAGACGCTGCCGTTCGACAACCTGGTGATCTCGGGGCTCTCGCGGCGGGGCGTGTCCGGGCATCTCATGAACCTGCCCGGGGACACCGACCTCACCGGCTTCTCGGTGCGCGACAGCACGCTCGCCGGCTTCTACGGAGGCTTGGGCGTCGGCAACTCCGACGATCTGGTCTCCGGTGCCGTGGTGCAGAGCCACCCGATCAGCGGATCGCCCAAGGCGCTCACCCTGCAGGCGGCACTCGTCGGCGGCTCGACGCCCGGAGGCCTGAGCACCGTCGTGCCGTATCCGGGCGGCAACAGCACTTTCCCTCCCAATACGCCGCTCGGCTCGGTGACCTCGGTGCAACCGGGCGCGGGCAGCGCCTGGGTCGTCGGGGCGGCGAGCGAGATCCCGGGCACGGCGCTGCAGGTGAACGGCCAGTACGCCCGCTCGGGCTTCGACTTCGCCGCGGGCTCGGGACAGCCGGCCACGCACGCCGACGACAGCGCGTACCTCCTCGGCGCGAGCTACGGCGTGCCGCTGCCCGCGCAATGGACGCTGGCGGCGAATGCCACCTATCAGTACGTCGGCACCTACTTCACGAGTCTCGCCAACCAGACACTCGCGCCGGACCGCCGCGCGGCGACCGCGGGCGCGACGCTGAGCGGGCACGGTCTCGCGTTCTCCGGGAGCGGCGGCTTCACGGAGGACAACACCGACGACAATGCGAGCCTGCCCACGGTGCGCAGTCTCCCGCGTACGCTCAACATCGGCTATTCGCCGCCGCTGCCGGCGAGCGTCACCGCCTGGCTCGGCACGCCGAGCGCGAACCTGAGCTGGCAGGATGCGCGTACCCATAACCTCACGCTGCCGGCGGGCAGCCAGCCGACCGACAGCGACGTGGTGAACGACAGTGCGACCCTCAACTTCGCCTATCCGCATCTCTCGTGGCAGATCGGCATGGCCGCGGGCCAGTTCCGCGATTACACCGGCCAGCAGGACAACACCGACACCTTCGGTCCCACCGGTGGCATCAACGTGACGTTCGCCGGATCGGGGTTCGCGGGCTTCAACCTGCAGCTGCTCGACTCGCACGACCTGCAGCAGGATACGCACACGCTCGACAAGAACTACGCGCTGACCGGCGGCGATACCTTCTGGGCGAACCGCCTGACCGCGCAGCTGACACTCTCGATCAACCACAATACCCAGCAGGTGATTCCCGGCACGCTGCCGCCGCAACTGGTGGGGAACGACGTGGTGCTCAAGACCGCGACGGCGCAGCTCACCTGGCACGCGATCGCCGCAACCGCGACGCGCGGCGGGTTCGACGTGGGTCTGTCCTCGGCGTGGAACGAGTCCTCGGGGCTCAACAGCTCGGTGCTGACTTCCCAGGGCTTCTCGGCGCTCGCGACACGCGGGCTGCAGACCTTCCTCACGGTGAGCAGCAAGTGGCCGCTCGCGCTCGGAGACCGGTGAAGTGCGTGCCCTGATCGCAACTGTCTTCGCTCTCGTGGCCGCGCTGGCGGCGAGCCCGCCGGCCGCGGCACAGACCGCCGCCGCCTCCGCGACCCCGGGCACCTTCAACGCCTCGCTCCAGGCGACGCTGCCGACGACACTCGTGTGGACGGTGCGGCTCACCGCGCCAGCGGGCGCGCGCGTGGTGGTGCTGCCCACCACGGCCACCTCGACGCAGGCCACCGTCAGCACGCCGGGTGGGCAGGTGCTGCAGGTCTATCCCCTGCCGCTCACGGTGCACCTCACCGGCGTCGTGACGAGCGCAGTGCAGGGCAACGCGCCCGAGACCTTCAGGCTCGCGCCCGCGGCAGTCGCCGCCGCGCAGAAGCTCGGCGTCAATACACTGCGGCTGACGCGCACCTTCAACGCGGGTGTCGGGCCGAACGGGGCGCCCTACATGGCGACCGCCACGGTCAGCATCGGCCTCGGCGGCAGCGCGAGCGGCCCGCTCACGCTCTCGGCGGTGGCGCTGCATTTCGATGACCGCACGCTCGTGCGGGTGCTGCGGCAGGGGGAGTCGGCGGTCGCGGTCGCGGAGATCACCTACACGGGCAACGGCCTCTTCAGCGGCCTGTGGGAGGTCGCGGCGCCGCCCTCGACCCAGGGGCAGCCGGTGTTCGTTCCCCTCGGGGCCGCCAGCACGAATCTGAGCGCGGGCGGGACCGCGGAGGTCACGAGTCCGGCGCTGCCGTCGAGCCTTGCGGGCACCTACTACGTGCGCTTCCGCGTGCGCAGTCCCGTGGTCTCCTTCCAGAGCCTGGTGCTGCGCTACGGGGTGGAGCAGGGACCTGCGATCCCACCGATCGTGGTCACGAGCCCCGAGCCGCACGCCACCTTCAAGCCCGACACGCGCTTCTCCTGGCAGCCGGCGCCGGGCGCGACCGCCTACCGGCTCGAGTTCTACGCAGCGGACGCCTCCCCGGACTACGAGCCGCCGCTCTCGGGCGAGTGGCTGCCCGCCGAGCGCCGCGACTCGGTCCTGAGCGCGCTCGCGCAGACGCATCTGGCCGCCGGACGCGGCTACCGCTGGCGCATCGTGGCGTTCGATGGCGACGGCCAGGTGATCGGCCGCAGCTCTCTCTATGAGATCCGCACACCCTGAGCGCAGGCTCCTCGCCCGATTGCGCGTGCTCGGCGCAGCCGCGCTCATCGCGACCGTT
>JAGWMP010000070.1 GCA_028871705.1 Gammaproteobacteria bacterium | reverse complement strand
GTTCCGCTATCTCTTCCAGCTGATGATCTTCGCGGCCCTGCTCGAGAGCGGCACCGGTTTCGTGCACGCCATCAACGAAAGAGTCGGCCACGCCTTCCGCCGCCGCCGCGGCCGCGAGCTCCCGCGCCTGGCGCGCGCCGCCGTCGCGCTCGCCACGCTCGTCTTCTGCATGCTGCTGGCCGAGCACTTCGGTCTCGTCACGCTCATCGCCAGGGGCTACCGCGCTTTCGCGTGGATCGTGCTGCTGGTGTTCGTACTGCCGCTCTTCACCGTCGGCGTCTACCGTCTCATCACGGGCAACGTGGTACCGCAGGGGGTCGCATGAATCTCAAGGGTCTCATGGCCGCCGCGGCGGCCGCTTCCTTCGCCGGTGGTGCATGCGGCGCGCCGCCGCAGGGCTTCGAGCGCCGCGTCGAGCAGGTGCGCACCGCGATCGGCGTGCCCGGCATGGCGATCGCGATCGTCGAGAGCGACCAGGTGACCTTCGCCCACGGCTTCGGCGTGCGCGCTCTCGGTGGCACCGAGCGCGTGGACGCCGACACCATCTTTCCGACCGGCTCGACCGGCAAGGCGTTTACGGTGGCCGATCTCGCCGTGCTGGTCGATGCCGGCAAGATCGGCTGGGACGACCGGGTGACCGACCGCCTCCCGGGCTTCGAGATGTACGACTCCTGGGTGACGCGCGAGATCACCATCCGCGACCTGCTCGTGCACCGGAGCGGCCTCGGGCTCGGCGAGGGCGATCTGATGTTCGTGCCGCGCTCGAATCTCACGCGCGCCGAGGCGGTGCATCGCCTGCGGTACCTCAAGCCCGCCACCAGCTTCCGCTACGGCTTCGCCTACGACAACGTGCTCTACATGGTGGCCGGGCAGCTGATCGAGGCGGTCACGGGCGAGAGCTGGGAGAAGTTCACCACCGCGCACGTGCTCGAGCCCGCCGGCATGCTTCACTCGACCGCGGATGAGCCGGAGCGTTTCGCCAATGCGAACCGCGCCTACCCCCACGCGCGCCTGGACGGCGGCCTGCGCGGCGCCGGTACCCAGCAACGTCTCAACGAGCGCGAGGAGCTCGGCCGCGCCGCCGCTCCGGCCGGCGGCCTCACGGTGAGCGCCAACGACATGGCGCGCTGGCTCATGATCCAGCTCGACGGCGGCGAGCTGCCGGGCCACTCCGGCAGGCTGTTCTCGGACGCCGCACACCGGCAGATGTGGAAGCCGGTGGTGCTGCAGCCGGTCGGCGAGCCGCCCGCGGCACTCAAGCCGACCCAGCCCAACTTCAACACTTATGCGCTCGGCTGGGACGTCAGCGACTACGCCGGAACGAAGATCGTCTGGCACGGCGGCGCCGTGCTCGGCTTCCTCACCGCCGTAGTGCTGATTCCGGAAAAGCACGTCGGCTTCTCCATCGAGATCAACTGCGAGGACGGCGAGATCATCCGCGGCCTCATGTACGAGCTGCTCGACCACTACCTCGGGCGGCCACACGTCGACTGGGTGGCGCGCTACCGCGCCGAGAAGCAGCGGCGCATCAACGAGGCGCTCGCGGCCCTCAAGACCGAGGCGGCGAAACCGGCCGCCGTCGGCCCATCGCTCCCCATCGCCGCGTACGCCGGGACCTACCACGATCCCTGGTACGGCAACATCGAGGTCGCCGTGAAGGACGGCAAGCTCGGCATCGACTTCAAGACCACGCCGCGCATGAGCGGCACGCTCGAGCACTACCAGTACGACACCTTCACGACCAATCTCGAGGACCGGACGATCGAGCCCGCGTACGTGACCTTCAGTCTCGACGCCGACGGCAAGGTCGATCGCGTGACCATGAAGGCCGTATCCCCGATCGCGGACTTCTCTTACGACTACCAGGACCTGCTCTTCACGCCGGTGAAGGAGGCGCGGCCATGAGGCGGGCGGCGGCAGGCAGCGCGGCGCTGGTCGCCGCGGGAGCGCTATGGTGCGCGGCAGGCGCCGCGGCGCCCGGCGCCGAGGCGCAGTTGCACGACGCCGTCATCCGGCACGCCATGATCTACGACGGCGACGGCGGCGCGCCCTACGCGGGCGAGCTCGCGATCGACGGCGATCGCATCGCCTACGTCGGCCCGCATGCCGCCGGCAGGGGCCGCCTCGAGATCGACGCGAGGGGTCAGGCTGTTTCGCCCGGATTCATCGACATGATGGGGCACTCGGAGGAGTCGCTGCTGGTCGACGGCCGCGGCGTGAGCGCCCTCGAGCAGGGCGTCACGCTCGATGTGTTCACCGAGTTGTCGATGGGGCCGCTGACGCCCGAGATGGCCCGGGCCATGCAGGCGCGCCAGGGCGACGTCAAGTATGACGTGACCTGGTCGACGCTCGGCCAGTACCTCGATCAGCTCGAGCGGCGCGGCATCTCGCCCAATGTCGCGAGCTTCGTCGGCGAGGGCGAGGTGCGTGTCAACGTGCTCGGCGAGGGCGACGTGCAACCGACCGCGGCGCAGCTCGAGGCGATGCGCACGCTCGTGCGCCAGGCGATGGAGCAGGGGGCGCTCGGGCTCACCACCATGCTCATCTACGCGCCGAACCACTATGCGAAGACGCCCGAGCTCATGGCGCTGGCGCGTGAGTCGGCGCGCTGCGGCGGCATGTACACGGCGCACATGAGGAGCGAGGGCGATCACATCGAGGAGGCGGTGCAGGAGACCATCGACATCGCCAGGGACAGCGGCGCCCCGGCCGAAATCCATCACTTCAAGTTCATCGGCCGCGACAACTGGGGTAAGCGTGACAAAGTGGTGGCGATGATCACCGCGGCGCGCGCCGCCGGCATCCGCATCACGGCCGACATGTACACCTACACCGCGGGCGGGACATCGCTCGATGCCTCGCTGCCGCCCTGGGCGCACGCCGGCGGTCCGGAGGCCCTCGTCAAGCGCCTCAGGGACCCGGCCGAGCGCGCCAGGGTCATCGCCGCGATGCAGGAGCCGCATCCAAAGGACTGGGAGAATCTCTACATGCAGTCGGGCGCCAGCGGCATGCTGGTGCTCGCGGCGCGAACACCCGCGGTGAAGGCGCTCATCGGCAAGACCATCGCCGAGATCGCGCTCGAGCGCCACGAAAGTCCGGAGGATGCGATCGTCGATCTCGTGATCGAGGACGACGCCGGGGTGGGCGCCGCTTACACGATCATCAGCGAGGAGAACATCGAAAGACAGATTGTGCTGCCGTGGGTGAGCTCGGGATCGGACGCCGAGTCGAGTGCGCCCGAGGGCGTGTTCCTCCTCTCGTCGACCCATCCGCGCGCCTACGGCAATTTCGCGCGCCTCTTCGCCAAGTACGTGCGCGAGGAGCGGCTGCTCAGCGTGCAGGAGGCGGTGCGCAAGCTCACCTCGCTCCCGGCGGACGTGTTGTCGCTTTCCGGGCGTGGCCGGCTCAGGGCCGGCAACTACGCCGACGTCGTCGTCTTCGATCCGGCGAATATCCAGGACCATGCGACCTACCGGAAACCGATGCAGTACGCGACCGGCGTCAGCGACGTCTTCATCAACGGCCAGTTGGCGCTCAGGGACGGCGCGCCGACCGGTGCGCACAGCGGGCGCGTGCTGCGCGGGCGCGCCTGGACCGGTGCGGGCGGCAGCGGCTGCCGCAAGTCCGCCAGCGAGTGGACCTGGATCGATCAGCCGCCGCGCGCACCGTGAGCCGGTGCGGGCCGTCTCAGGGCTCGAGTCCGGCGCGGCTGGTGAGATAGACGGCGAAGGTGCCGAGCCAGTGGCCGCCTTCGTAGTACTGACCCGTCACGGCGGGTAGCGCGGCCTGCGCGTGACGGCGAGCGGCGGCGCGCAGCGCCGCGATGCGCGCATCTCCCGGGGGCAGCCCATGCGCGATGCCTTCGAGCATCCAGGCGCGGCTGAGGTTGAGGCCGTCGAGGTGCGCGAGCTTCGGATCCGAGCGGTCGGTGACGACTCCCGGCTCGAGCCAGCTGTGGGCCGCGTGCGCCGCGCTCGCCGGCGGGGCCGCCGTGACCGGTGCTGCCGTGGTGCCCGGGGCGGCCACACTCGCGGCGCGCGGGATCTGCGGCAGGAACGCGCTCAGCCACTTTGCGAACGCCGGTGGCTCGAGCACCCGGCGCATGAAATCCGCCTCCGCGAGGCACGGCGACAGGAAGTCCTCGCCCGAGGGCTCATAGGCGAGCGGGCAGTTGCGGTCGCGGCGGTAGAAGCGCTGCGCCGCATCGGCGAGGAGCTTGCGCATCGCCTCGTCGTGCGTGACGCCGGCCCAGTCCCAGATCAGCCCGAAGGCGAACGCGGTCTGGTCGTGCTCGCCGACCCGGATCGGGTACTGAAGCTTCGGCAGCCAGCGCTCGAGCCGCGCCACTACCTCGGTCTCGAGCGGCGCGAGCACCGTCGACCAGCGGCGCGCGTCGGGGTCGTCCGAGCGGCGCAGCTCCGCGGCGAGCTCGAGCAGCCACGCGAGTCCATAGGGGCGCTCGAAGGAGGCGCGCCCCGCGCCGTGCAGGTAAGCCACCTCGCCCTCGATCTTGTCGGTCATGAAGCTCTGATTGAGCGCGGTGCGCGCCTCGACGGCGAACGGTGCCTCCGGGTAGAGCCGCAGCAACCGCACCAGCAGCCAGTGGCCGTGCACGTCCGAGTGCCAGTCGAGGCAGCCGTAGAAGGCCGGTGTCAGCTCGTGCGGCGGGCGCGCATCGGAGGCGTCGTTGAGGGTGTGACTGATGTGGTTCGGATATTCCTGGTGCAGGCACTTGAGCGCGAGTGCGGCGAAGCGAGCCGCCGCGGGCCTCGACAGCCGCCCGGCGCTCAGGTGCGCGGCGCGCCTGGCGGTTGAGGTGGAGGAGGCCGCGGCTGCGGTGCGCGGCGGCGCGGTGGCGGCGAGCAGCGCGAGCGCGAGGGCGGGGCCGATGGGGCGTCTCATGACGCCATGTTACGCTCAGCGCCGTGCGCGAATCGCTGCCCGTCGTGCTGATCCCGGGACTGCTCGCCTCGGCGCGCCTGTACGCCGCACAGATCCCCGAGCTTTGGCGCCGCGGCCCGGTGATGGTCGCCGACCACACCCGCGATGCGAGCATGGAGGCCATCGTGCGCCGCCTGCTCGCGGCGGCGCCGCCGCGCTTCGCGCTCGCCGGCCTTTCCATGGGCGGCTACCTCGCCTTCGAGGTCGTGCGCCAGGCGCCCGAGCGCGACGCGCGCCTGGCGCTGCTCGATACCTCGGCGCGCGCCGCCCCGCCCGAGGCGACCGCCATGCGCCGGGCGCAGATGGCGCTCGCCGGCGCGGGGCACTTGAGCGAAGTGGTGGAGCAGCAGTTCGCGCGCACCGTCCATGCGCTGCATCGCGCTGATCCGCAGCTGCGGGAGACCAATCGGCTCATGGCCGAGGACGTCGGCGCGGAAGGATTCCTGCGCCAGCAGCAGGCGATCATGGGACGGCCCGACTCGCGTCCCACGCTCGCGGCCATCGGCTGCCGCACGCTGGTGCTGGTCGGCGCGCAGGACGAGCTCACTCCTCCCGATCGCGCGCTCGAGATGGCGCACGGCATCCGCGGCGCGCAGCTCGTCACCGTGCCCGAGTGCGGGCACCTCGCGACGCTCGAGCAGCCGCGCGCGGTGACCGCCGCGCTGCTCGACTGGCTCGGGGACTGAGGCGACGCCGATGGCGACCGCTGCACACCGGGCACTGCTGCTCGCGCACCCCGACACGCCGGGCGAATGGGTCTGGAGCATCGCCGCGGACGTCGGGCTCGAGGCGGGCACGCTGGTGTGCCATTACGCGCTGCAGGGCGAGGTCGGCCGCCTGCGCGTACCGGCGGTGCGCGCCGGCCGCCGGGCGGATGAGCTCTGGCAGCACACCTGCTTCGAGGTGTTCGCCGCCGCCGCGGGGAGCGAGGACTACTACGAGTTCAACTTCTCGCCCTCGCTCGACTGGGCCGCGTACCATTTTCGCGGGTATCGCGCGGGGATGACGCCCGCGAGCCTCGCGCGCGCGCCGGGGCTCACGTCGCGGCGCACCGCCGGGCGGCTCGAGCTCACCGCGCACCTGCATCTCGAGGGCCTCGCCGCTCTCGCGCGCGCGCCGCGGCTGCGCCTCGGGCTCACCGCGGTCATCGAGGACGAGGGTGGTACTCTTTCGTACTGGGCCCTGCGCCACGCGCCGGGCAACCCCGATTTCCACGACCCCGGCGGCTTCGCGCTCGAGATTGAGACCGCATGAAATTCGGCATCGACCGGCTGATCGAGGATCGCGCGCTGCGTGTACCGCTCGCCGGCAAGCGCCTGGCGCTGCTCGCCCACCCGGCCTCCGTCACGCGCGACCTCACCCACTCGCTCGACGCGCTCGCCGCCTGCGGCGAGCTGCGCCTCAGCGCCGCGTTCGGCCCGCAGCACGGCCTGCGCGGCGACAAGCAATACAACATGATCGAGTCGGCGGACTTCACCGACCCGGTGCACCACATCCCGGTGTTCAGCCTGTACGGCACGGTGCGCCGGCCGACCGCGGCCATGATGGACAGCTTCGACGTGTTGCTGGTGGATCTGCAGGACCTGGGCTGCCGCATCTATACCTTCATCACGACGCTGCGTTACGTGCTCGAGGCGGCCGCCGCCGCGCGCAAGGCCGTGTGGGTGCTCGACCGCCCGAATCCCGCCGGGCGGCCGGTCGAGGGGCTGACGCTGCGGCCGGGGTGGGAAAGCTTCGTCGGCGCAGGCGCACTGCCCATGCGCCACGGCCTCACCATGGGGGAAGTGGCGCGCTGGTTCGTCGCGACGCTACGCCTCGATGTCGACTGTCAGGTCGTGACCATGGAAGGCTGGGCGCCGGCTGCGGCGCCCGGCTACGGCTGGCCGCTCAACGAGCGCGCCTGGGTGAACCCGAGCCCCAACGCGCCGAACCTGTCGATGGCGCGCTGCTACGCGGGCTCGGTGCTGCTCGAGGGCACCAACCTCTCCGAGGGCCGCGGCACCACGCGGCCGCTCGAGGTGCTGGGAGCGCCGGACCTCGACGTGCCGGCGC
This sequence comes from Gammaproteobacteria bacterium, assembly GCA_028871705.1. Classification (GTDB taxonomy): domain Bacteria; phylum Pseudomonadota; class Gammaproteobacteria; order Steroidobacterales; family Steroidobacteraceae; genus 13-2-20CM-66-19. The sequence continues at coordinate 6,200 of JAGWMP010000070.1, read as the reverse complement.
TGCTCGAGGAGATGCACGCGCTAGCACCCGAGTGGCTCGCGGGCTGCCGGCTGCGGCCGTGCTGGTTCGAGCCGACTTTCAACAAGCACCAGGGACAGCTGTGCGCGGGGCTGCAGGTGCACGTGGAGGATGCGGCGTACTACCGGCACGAGGCGTTTCGGCCGTGGCGGCTGTTCGCGCTCGCGTTCAAGGCATTGCGGCGCCTGCGGCCGGAGTATCCGCTGTGGGCGGACTTTCCCTACGAGTACGAGACCGGCAGGCTCGCGATCGACGTCATCAACGGCAGCGAGCTGCTCAGGGCCTGGGTGGACGATCCGGCCGCCGGACCCGCGGATCTCGAGGCGCTGGCGCGCCGCGACGAATCGGCCTGGGACGCCGCGCGCCGCGCGCTGTTTCTCTACTGAGTCGTCGCGGGCGGCTCAGCGGCCGCCGCAGCTCGCGTAGGGTGGCCCTTCGCCGGGCACGAGCGGGCAGAGCGTGACGGGCCCGAGCTGCGCGAGGCGCGCGCTCCAGTACTTGCTGTCGAGCGCGAGCGGATGCGAGGAGTCCGGGCCGCGCTCGGTCCATTGCAGCGCGTAGAAGTCGTCGCTCCCCTGGATCGCCACCATCACCGAGGTCTCGCTGTGCGCCTTGCCGCCGGAGCTCACCCGGCCGCAGCTCACCACGGTGGCGAAGGCGGGCTCGTGTGCGAGCGGCTGCCGCCCGAGATCGAGCGCGACGTAGGTGTCGGGACAATGGCGCTGGAAGCCGCGCGCCAGCGCCTCGAGGTACCCCTGGGGCGTCGCGCCGGCGCTGTACGCCATGCCCTGCACGCCGGTGAGGGTGACCATGCGCGTCCATTCATCGCTCGACTGGCCTTCGGGCACGTGCTCGCGCACGTAGACGTTGCCGCTGGTGCGCTCGAAGCTCATCTTGAAAGACGGCGGGAGCGTGAACGCCACGAGGCGGTGGAACACGGGCACGATCACCCGCGCACCGGACCCGCCAGGCGCCGCCGCGGCGCACACGGCCGCCGTGGCGCATACCAGGACCCCGAGAATCAGCGCGCCCGCCGGCGCGAAACTCTGACGCATGGGCGCAGCATAGCGCACGCTTGTCTTAATCTGGGCGAAGGCCACTGCGGGCCCTGGCGCGGTGCGGCCGCCGTCCCGATTCCGGCGGGTGCCGGCGTCTTACGGTAAGTCCGCCCGTGCCGTGCGGTGCCTTCGCGCACAATGTCTCTCGACGACGCCAGGGGTTTCGCGCGCCGCGACAGGCGCGCGAACAGAATAACGATAGGGAGCAGGTTCATCGTCGCCTCACCCCGAGTGCCGCGCTGTGCGCCGGCCGTGTTCGCTGTATTTCTCCTCGGCTGGGCGGCCGCCGTGGCGGCCGCGCCGCGGGTCGCGCCGTTCGTGGTGCACACCGATCTCGCGCCGCTCATTCGCGCCGCGGCCTCCTCGGCCGTGCAGTTCGCCGTGCCGGTGCCGCACGCGGTCTCGACCGCGGGTTCCGGCCAGTGGTCGGTCGCCGACGGTACGGCCACCTGGCATTACGCCGTGCAGGTACCGGGCGCCGTGTCGCTGTCGTTCCATGCGCTCGGGTCGCTTCCCGCCGGGGCGACGCTGCTCGTGAGCGGTGGCGAGGTCACGAGCAGCTACGGTGCGGAGGCGCTGCACCACGGGGAGCTCTGGAGCCGCATCCATGCGGGCGACACCCTCGAGCTCACCGTGACGGTCGTGGCCGCCGCGCAGGCCGCGGTGGATCTGCGCATCGTCAGCCTGCAGGCGGGGTACCGTGCCATCGGCGCGGGCGTCGCGGACCACCCGGTGTACCGCCACCTGCAGCCGAGCGCCCCGCCCGATGACGCGGCCTGCGTGACCAACTACGAATGTGCGGTCACTCCGGGCAACACGCCGGCGGCCTCGGCCACGGTGGCGCTGGTGATCGAGAACCTCTACCAGTGCACCGGCACGCTGGTGAACGACGTGCCGGGCGACGACACACCCTACGTACTCACCGCGCGCCACTGCGAGACCGGGCAGCTCGGGGGCGGCAATCCGGCCGCCGCGGCCGGCGTCACGGTGTACTGGAACGCGATCAGCCCCTGCGGCACGCCGCTCGGCTCGATCTACGACGGCACGCTGCCGAGCCAGACGGGCGCGCGCACCGTGGTCGAGCAGCAGGACGCCTGGCTGCTGCTCCTCGACGGCCAGCCGGTCGCCGCGGAGGCGCAGTTCGCCGGCTTCGACGCTTCGGGCGGCGCGGTCACCGGGGGCTACTCGATCCACCACGCCGAAGGACGCGACAAGCAGATCGTCGGCTGGTACGGCACGGCGTATGCCTTCGCGCGCAGCGGCGAGCTCGGCACCGCCTACACCTCCAACCTCCTCGAGACCGTCAACCAGAGCGGCAACATCGGCGCCGGCGCCTCCGGCAGCGGACTCTTCGACCGCAACGATCACCTGGTGGGCACGCTCGCCCTCGGCCGCAAGACCGCCGACCCGTCCGGCTACCAGGCGTGCCCGGTAGCGCAGCCCGCGGCGCCGAACGGCGCGAACGGCGCCGCCGATTTCACCGCGCTGGCCGCCGTGTGGGACTCGACCGCCGATACGACCAGCAGTACCGGCGGCGCGACGCTGCGCTCGATGCTCGATCCCGCGGATACCGGCAGCCGCGTGGTACCGGGTAAGCCCGTCGAGCTCGTTGCTTATCCCGGCGATGCGCCGCCCGCCCCGCGGATCACGTTCACGCCGGTGAGCGTCGCGGCCAATCAGCCGTTCACCGCCGCCTGGTCCTCGGGAAGCGCCACGAACTGCACCCTCACCGGCGGCGTCCCGGGCGGCAGCTGGGGCGGGAGCATGCAGAACGTGCCCGCGAGCGGCTCTGCCGCCGAGAAGGGTCCCGCGGGGACCTACACCTTCGGCCTCGTCTGCCAGAGCGCGGCGGCGGCTGGCGCGGCGGTCTCGACGCAGGCGACGCTCACCATCACATCCGGCGCGGCGAGCGCGCCCACCGGCTCATCCGCCGACGCGGCGGCTCAGGGAATCGCAGGCAATTCAGGCGGAGGAGGGTCGATGGGGATTTTCGAAACGGTGATTTTGGCGGCGCTGGTGGCGTTCGCCATCACGCGCAGGGCGGCCACCGGCCGGCGCTGGCGGTTACCCGGCCTGCTACGGCCGCTGCGGCGCCGGATCCGGCAACAGGAACGTCCGCCGCGCCGCTTCTGAGGCGAGCCGCTCGGGCCCGTACCAGCGGCCGAGCACCGATTTCTCGAGCAGGTCCGGGTTCGCGCGCACGAAGGCGGCGAAGTCGCGCGGCTCGGCGGGCGCCATGCGCTCGGCAATCAGCGCCAGGAAGGCGATAGTCACGGTCTGGTGAAAGGCCTCGGGCTTGCCGGCCCGTGCGGTCATGGCGCGCAGCGCGCGCGAGTAATGCAGCACCGACTCGGGGAAGTCATGGCGCGCGAGCATCTCGAACGCCATGCGCAGGTGCTCGCGGTGCGGGAATTGCGCCGGATCGGTCTCGCCGCGGACGAAGCGCTCCAGATCCGGGCAGTCAGCCTGCATCGTCGCCCGCCTCCCGCAACTGGTGCGAGTCTCGCGCGCTCAGCTCCAGCCCGTAAACCGCACGCAGCGCCTTCACCTTCTTCAGGGTCGGCGCCGAAAACGGTGCCTTGCCCTCGAAGGCATGCAGCACGATCCCCTCGAGCAGGTCGCCGAGGGACAGGTCGAGGTCGGTCGCGAGCGCCTTCAGCACCTTGAGCAGGCGGGTCTCGAGGCGCACGCCGGTCTGGGTACGGGTGATGGTCTTCATGCCGCCGATGGTACCTTGGTACCAAAGTACCAACAAGCCCGGGTGCCCGCGGATCTCATCCCACCCCTGCCGTCACGGCCGAGGCCGCGTCCGCCGCCGCGTGGCCTGCGTGGCGGGGTTTTGCTCTAATGTGCGGCTCCATGCAGACCGCGCGCGACATAACCGGCTACCGCAGGCACTGGGCCGAACGCTTCGGCACGGCGCCGTTCCTGCCCATGTCGCGCGCCGAGATGGACGTGCTCGGCTGGGACAGCTGCGACGTCGTCATCGTCACCGGCGATGCCTACGTGGATCACCCGAGCTTCGGCATGGCGATCGTCGGACGGGTGCTCGAGGCGCAGGGTTTCCGCGTCGGCATCATCGCGCAGCCCGACTGGCACAGCGCCGCGCCGTTCGCCGCGCTCGGCCGGCCGAACCTCTTCTTCGGCATCACCGGCGGCAACATGGACTCGATGGTGAACCGCTACACCGCCGAGCGCCGCATCCGCAGCGACGACGCCTATACGCCGGGCGGCGCCGGGGGCAAGCGCCCGGACCGCTCGGTGATCGTGTACGCGCAGCGCGCGCGCGAGGCGTTTCGCGACGTGCCGATCGTCATCGGCGGCATCGAGGCCTCGCTGCGGCGCATCGCCCACTACGACTACTGGTCGGAGAAGGTGCGCCGCTCGGTGCTGCTCGATGCCAAGGCGGACCTCCTCGTCTACGGCAACGGCGAACGGCAGCTCTGCGAGATTGCGCACCGCCTCGCCGGCGGCGAGCCGATCGGCGCCATCACCGACGTGCGCGGCACCGCCTTCACGCGCCGCGCGACCCCGGCCGGCTGGATCGAGATCGACTCGACGCACCTCGATGCGCCGGGCCCCCTCAACGCGCCCGTCGACCCGTATGCGATGGGTGAGCGCGCCGGCGCCACGCCGGGTCCGGCGGCCGCCGCGCCCGCGCCGGCCGCCGAGCAGGTGGTGCGCTTCGTGCGGCGGGTGAAGAACGCCGACCGCGAGCGCAGCCTCATCCGCATGCCCTCGCACGAGGCGGTGGCGGCCGATCCGGTGCTGTACGCGCACGCCTCGCGCATCCTGCACCTCGAATCGAACCCCGGAAACGCGCGCGCGCTCGTGCAGCGCCACGGCGATCTCGACGTGTGGCTGAATCCGCCGCCGCTGCCGCTCTCGACCGCGGAGATGGACTGGGTGTACGAGCGGCCGTATGCGCGCGCGCCGCACCCTGTCTACGGCAAGGAGAGCATCCCCGCCTGGAAGATGATCCGTTTCTCGGTCGCGATTCAGCGGGGCTGTTTCGGCGGCTGCACCTTCTGCTCGATCACCGAGCACGAAGGCCGCATCATCCAGAGCCGCTCGGAGGACTCGGTACTGCGCGAGATCGAGACGGTGCGCGACACCGTGGCGGGCTTCACCGGCGTCATCTCCGATCTCGGCGGCCCGACCGCCAACATGTACCGCCTCGCCTGCAAGAGCCGCGAGATCGAGAGCGCCTGCCGACGGCCCTCGTGCGTCTACCCCGGGATCTGTCCCAACCTCGACACCGACCACGCGCCGCTCATCCGCCTCTACCGCAAGGCGCGCGCGCTTCCCGGGATCAAGAAGGTGCTGATCGCCTCGGGGGTGCGCTACGACCTCGCCATCGAGTCGCCCGCGTACGTGAAGGAGCTCGCCCAGCATCACACCGGCGGCTACCTCAAGATCGCACCCGAGGCGCTCGCCGAGGGGCCGCTCTCCAAGATGATGAAGCCGGGGGTCGGCGCCTACGACCGCTTCAAGGAGCTCTTCGACCGCTACTCGAAGGAGGCGGGCAAGGAGCAGTACCTGATCCCGTACTTCATCGCCGCGCATCCCGGGACCTCCGACCGCGACATGCTCGAGCTCGCGCTGTGGCTGAAGCGAAACGGCTTCCGTGCCGATCAGGTACAGGCGTTCCTGCCGGGACCGATGGCGACCGCCACCGCCATGTACCACTCGGGCAAGAATCCGCTCAAGCGCATCACGCGCGCGAGCGAGGACGTGCTGATTCCGAAGGGGCTCAAGGTGCGCCGCCTCCACAAGGCGTTCCTGCGCTATCACGATCCGGACAACTGGCCGCTGCTGCGCGAGGCGCTGCGGCGCATGGGGCGCGCCGACCTGATCGGCAACGGCCGTCAGCAGCTGATTCCGGCGTACCAGCCGGCCGCCGCCCGCGGCGGCAGCGGCAGCGGCGGGGCGGCGCGCGCCAGGAGCGGCGGCCCGGACAAGCCCTTCCGTACCCAGCACACCGGGCTGCCGCGCACCCCGCGGCGTCCGCCACGGGGGCGCTGAGATCGGCTCGCCCGGACAGGGTATTATATACCCCCCTCCCCTATACGGGATTGCGCGATGACGAGTTTCGTGACCCTGGCTCAGCAGGGCAATTCCTGG
>JAGWMP010000069.1 GCA_028871705.1 Gammaproteobacteria bacterium | reverse complement strand
GGCGGAGGTGGCGTGGTCCAGGCAGGCGGCGGCGACGACCCGGACGAGGCGGAGGACGCCGCGCGGCTGTTCCGCGACGCCGTCCGTGGCGTGCGGCCGCTGGCGACGCGCACCACGCCGGTGCGGGGGCCGAAACCGCGTCCCCGGGCACGTTTCGCGCGTGCCGACCGTGCCGCGGTGCTGAAGGAGAGCCTGGGTCCCGAGCCGCCGGATCCGGCGCTCGCCGGCGGCGAGGAGCTCGTCTACCAGCGGCCCGGCATCCAGAACGCCGTCCTGCGCCGCCTGCGGCGCGGCGAGTACCGCATCGAGCGCGAGATCGACCTGCACGGGCTCAACGTCGCCGAGGCGAAAGCGGCGCTGCGGCAGTTCCTCATCGACGCCCTGCACGCGCGCGTGCGCTGCGTGCGCATCGTGCATGGCAAGGGGCTGCGCTCGGGACACCGGGGACCCGTGCTCAAGTCCGCCGTCGGCGCGGTGCTGCGGCGCACGGGGGCGGTGCTGGCGTACGTGTCCGCGCGGCCGGCGGATGGCGGCACGGGCGCGGTCTACGTATTGCTGGCGCCTTAGTCCGGCGCTTGCGCCGCACCGTCGATGAGCTCGCGCAGCACCGCGGTGGCGAAGCTGCCGCGCGCCAGCCGAAAGCGCAGCACCACGGCGTCCGCCTCCGGCACGCACTCGAGGTCCGCCACCCGCAGTCTCAGGCTGCGGCGTTCCTGGGCCATACCGGCCGCCACGCACAGCGCGCACTCGGCCGGGAACTGCGCGCCGATCCGTTGCTCGAGCAGCAGCACGCCCGCGCCGCTCGCCGGATCGCCCCCGCCCCACAGGGGGCCGGTGGCATGAATCTCGAGTCGCGCAGCGCGCGCGGCGAGCGTCTCATCGGGCTCCCCGACCCGGAAGAGACTGCCGCGCCCGTCGAGGATGGCGAGATCGCCGGCGCTCAGATCCTCCCAGCTGCCCGCGGCGACGCGCGCGCCGAGCACCGCGTTGAATACCAGGCTCCGTGCCGCCGAGAGCACGAAGCCGCGCTCGGCGGGCGGCAGGCGCAGCGCATCCCCCCGGGCGGCGCGCCCGAGATTGGCGCCGTCCCGGCCGAAGCGCTGCGGCCCGAAATAGTTCGGCACCCCGCGTGCGGCGACCGCGGCGAGGCGCGGCGCGAGGCAGCGCGCCAGAGCGCCCCCGTCACCCTCCGCCGCACGCAGCCGCAGGGTGAAGCGGTTACCGGCGAGCGCGCCGCGCGGAAGCTTGCGCTGGTGAGGATGCGCTTCCAGTACCTCGAAGCCCTCCCCGCCCGCCCCACCGAGCCCCGCCTCTGCGCGCGGCTTCGGCACCGAGAACCACTGAATGGCGACGGCGCGGCGGTCCTTGACCCCGGCATAGCCCACGTCCCGCGGATGACAGCCGGCGAGGCGCGCCAGCTCGCGCGCGACCCACGCGGTGTTGGCGTCGGTCTTGCGCACCTTGAGGAGCAGATGGGCCCCCGCGCCCGAGGGTGCAAACCCCAGGTCCTCCTCGACGAGGAAGTCGGCCGCCACGGTGCGCAGCGCCGCCGTCGCGACCGGCTCGCCGTGCGCGCGCGGCGGCGCGAGCGCGGCCGTGAGCGCCGCCCGGACCCCTTCCTCGCCCACCCTCAGCCCCCGGCGAGCAGCACGACCGCCTGCGCAGCGAGCCCCTCGGCGCGTCCGAGGAACCCGAGCCGCTCGGTGGTCGTGGCCTTGAGATTGACGCGCTCGGGGGCGAGCTCGAGGAGCCGGGCCACTTCGCGCCGGATGGCCTCGCGGTGCGGACCGATACGCGGCGCCTCGGCGAGCAGCGTCAGATCGGCATTGACGACCGCGAGTCCGGCGCCGCGCACGAGCGCGAGCACCGCGGCGACGAAGCGCGCGCTCGGGGCGCCCCGCCAGCGCGGGTCGCTGTCGGGAAAGTGCTGGCCGATATCCCCTAAGCCCGCCGCCCCGAGCAGCGCATCGCACAACGCATGCAGCAGCACGTCTCCGTCCGAATGAGCGATCACGCCGCGCTCGTGCGCAATGCGCACGCCGCCGAGCATCACGTGATCGCCCGGACCGAAGGCATGGACGTCGAACCCCGAGCCGATCCTCATGCCGACCTCCGCGCGCGCAACACCGCCTCGGCGAGCTTCAGATCCGCGCCGGTGGTGATCTTCAGGTTGGCGGCCGCCCCCTCGACCAGCAGCGCGCTCGCGCCGCGCCACTCGAGCGCCTGTGCCTCATCGGTCGGGTGCCGGCCGGCGGTGTGCGCGGCATCGAGCGCCGCGCCGAGCGCACCGTAGCGGAACATCTGCGGAGTGAGCGCCCGCCAGAGCTCCGCGCGGTCGATGGTGCGCGCGACCGTCACTTCGCCCGGCGCCACACCCGGCTGCGCCTGCTTGAGGGTGTCGGCGGAGCGCACCGCGAGCAGTCCGCCGCCACCGTGGGCCTGCACCCGCTCGAGCAGCTTCTCGAGATCGCCCGCCTCGAGACAGGGACGCGCCGCATCGTGCACCAGCACCCAGTCCTCGGGCGCGGCGCGCCCGGCGAGCGCCGCCAGCCCGCGGCGCACCGAGAGGCTGCGCTCAGCGCCGCCGGGCGTCGCCGAGAGCCGCTCGCTCCCGAGGCGCGCGGCGATGCGGTGCCAGCCGGCATCTCCCTCGGCGATCACCACCACCGCGTGGGCGCAACGCTCGTCACCGAGAAAGGGCGCGAGCGCCCATTCGATCACGGTGCGGCCGAGGAGCGGCGCGTACTGCTTGGGTTGATCGCCCTGGAAGCGTCTGCCCGAGCCCGCGGCCGGCATGACGAGAAAATATTTCATTGGCCGAAAGCCGCCTGCGGCGGCTTCAGCGGGCGGCGGTGCGCGTCGGCGGCGCCGGCGCCCCGGCGGCGCGGGCGGGCACTACCTGGTAGAAGGTCTCGTTGCGCGCGATCATGCCGAGGTCGCTGCGGGCGCGCTCCTCGAGCGCGCCCATGCCGGTCTTGAGGTCGCGCACTTCGGCGGCGAGCTGGCGGTTGCGCTCGGTGAGCTGGGCGTCTTCGGCCTGCTGCGCGGCGACCGCCTGCTTGAGACGCTCCACCTTGCGCACCCCGTTATCGGAGACCCAGATCCGGTATTGGAGCAGCAGGACGACGACAGCGAGCGCGGCGGCGAGCCACTTCATGGGAGCGACAGCCTAACAGACGGCGCCCGGTGCGCGAAGGCCATCAGCGCCTCGCGGGGAAAGCATCGCGGCCGGCGAAGCGCACCCGGCCGAGCTCCGCCTCGATGCGCAGCAGCTGGTTGTACTTGGCGACGCGGTCCGAGCGCGACAGCGAGCCGGTCTTGATCTGCGTCGCTGGGGTCGCGACGGCGATGTCGGCGATGGTGCTGTCCTCGGTCTCCCCCGAGCGGTGCGAGATCACCGAGGCGTAGCGCGCCTCGGCCGCCATGTCGACGCAGGCGAGCGTCTCGGTGAGCGTGCCGATCTGGTTCGGCTTGATGAGGATGGCGTTGGCGATGCCCTTGTCGATGCCGGCACGCAGGATGCGGGTGTTCGTGACGAACACATCGTCGCCCACCAGCTGCAGCTTCCCGCCGAGGACGCGCGTCAGCTCCGCCCAGCCGTCCCAGTCGGCCTCGCTCATGCCGTCCTCGATGGTGACGATCGGGTAACGGGCCGCGAGATCGGCGAGATAACGCGCGAACTCCGCCGCGGTGAACGCGCGGTTCTCGGACTCGAGGTGATAGTGCCCGTCGCGGAAGAACTCCGAGCTCGCGACGTCCAGCCCGAGGTACACGTCCTGACCGGGCCGGTAGCCGGCCTTCTCGATCGCCTCGAGAATGAGCTTCAGGGCCGCTTCGTTCGAGTCGAGATTCGGCGCATAGCCGCCCTCGTCCCCCACGGCGGTGGACAGGCCACGCGCGGCGAGCAGTTTCTTCAGCGTGTGGAACACCTCGGCGCCGTAGCGCAGCGCCTCGCGGAAACTCGGCGCCCCGACCGGCAGGATCATGAACTCCTGGATGTCGAGACTGTTGTCGGCGTGCGCGCCGCCGTTGACGATGTTCATCTGCGGCACCGGCATCACCGGCTCGTGCCTGCCTCCGGCGAGCCCGGCGAGGTGCCGGTAGAGGGGCGTGCGCGCATCGCTCGCCGCCGCGCGCGCCACCGCGAGCGAGACACCGAGAATGGCGTTCGCCCCCAGGCGCCCCTTGTTGTCCGTGCCGTCGAGCTCGATCATGCGTGCGTCGATCGCGGCCTGCTCGCGCGGATCGGCACCGAGCACGGCCTGCTGCAGCAGCGTGTTCACGTGCTCGACCGCCTGCAGCACCCCCTTGCCGCCGTAGCGGCTCGCGTCGCCGTCGCGCAGCTCGACCGCCTCACGCGTCCCGGTCGAGGCGCCGGAGGGCACCGCCGCCCGCCCGAGCGTGCCCGAGTCGAGCCGTACGTCGACTTCGACCGTGGGGTTACCGCGCGAATCGAGGATCTCGCGGCCCGTGACAGCGCTGATACGGCTCATAACAGTGATTCCTCGAACGGTGCCGCCTTGACGGCCCGGTCGAGCTCCTTGAGGGTTGTGAGGAGCGGCTCCATGCGCGCGAGCGGCCAGGCGTTGGGGCCGTCGGAGAGCGCCTGCTCGGGTTTGGGATGCGTCTCCATGAAGAGCCCGGCGACGCCGGCGGCGACCGCCGCCCGTGCCAGCACCGGGATGAACTCGCGCTGCCCGCCGGAGGCGGTGCCCTGGCCACCCGGCAGCTGCACCGAGTGCGTGGCATCGAACACCACCGGGCAGCCGGTGGCGCGCATGATGGCGAGCGAGCGCATGTCGGTGACCAGGTTGTTGTAGCCGAAGGAGAAGCCGCGCTCGCACACCAGAATCGACTGGTTGCCGGTCGAGCGGGCCTTGTCGACCACGTTCTGCATTTCCCAGGGCGAGAGGAACTGGCCCTTCTTGATGTTGACGGGCTTGCCCTGGGAGGCGGTATTGATGATGAAATTCGTCTGCCGGCACAGGAACGCCGGCGTCTGCAGCACGTCGACCACCGCGGCGACCTCGGCGAGCGGGGTGTCCTCGTGCACGTCGGTGAGCACCGGCACCTGCAGGCGGCTCCTCACGTTCTCGAGCACCTTGAGCCCCGCCTCGATGCCGGGTCCGCGGAAGGAGCCGCGCGAGGAGCGGTTCGCCTTGTCGTAGGAGGCCTTGAAGATGAAGGGGATCTTCAGGCGCGCGGTGATCTCCTTGAGGCGCCCGGCGATCTCCTCGGTGAGCGTCGGGCCCTCGATGACGCAGGGGCCGGCGATCAGAAACAGCGGCCGGTCGGGGCCGACTTGATGTCCTGCCAGTTGCATGGCGTCAGGCGCTGCGCAAGCCGCGAGGCGCAATGTCCGCTGCGAGCCGCAAACTAGGCCCCGGCGGCCTGCGGCAGCTGTGCGGCACGCTGCGCACGCGCGGCGCGGATGAAGCCGGTGAACAGCGGATGCCCGTCGCGCGGGGTCGAGGTGAACTCGGGATGGAACTGCGTCGCCACGAACCACGGGTGGTTCGGCAGCTCGATCACTTCCACCAGGTTGTCGCGCGAGAAGCCGGAGAAACGCAGCCCCGCCGCGCGGTAGCGCTCGAGGTAGTTGTTGTTGAACTCGTAGCGGTGGCGGTGGCGCTCCATGATCACATCGCGCCCGTAGAGCTCGCGCGCCCGGGTGCCCGCCCCGAGCAGCACCTCCTGCGCGCCGAGGCGCATGGTGCCGCCCTTCTCGGACCCTTCGGTGCGCGTTTGCGCCCCATGCATCTGGTCCTGCCACTCGGAGATGAGCGCGATCACCGGGTGCGGGGTGGCGCGGTTGAACTCGGTGCTGTTGGCCTCGTTGAGGCCGAGCACGTGGCGGCCGTACTCGACGATCGCCACCTGCATCCCTAAGCAGATGCCGAGATAGGGGATGCGCTGCTCGCGCGCGAAGCGCACCGCCTGGATCTTGCCCTCGATGCCGCGCTCGCCGAAGCCGCCCGGCACCAGCACCGCATCCATGCCCTTGAGCATGTGCGTGCCGTGCTGCTCGATGTCGGTCGATTCGATGTAGTGGATGTTGACGCGCGTGCGGCTCTTCAAGCCCCCGTGCATCAGCGCCTCGTGCAGCGACAGGTAGGAATCGCGGATCTGCACGTACTTGCCGACCATGGCGATGTCGACGTGCCCTTCCGGGTTCGCCTTGGCGCTCACCACGTGGCGCCACTCGGCGAGGTCGGTGGCCGGGACCGTGAGCCGCAGCTTGTCCACCACGATGTCATCGAGCGCCTGCTCGTGCAGCAGGATCGGGATGCGGTAGATGTCATCGGCATCGATCGCCGAGATCACCGCGCGCTCCTCGACGTTGGTGAAGAGCGCGATCTTGCGCCGCTGCTCCTCGGGCAGCGGGTGCTTGCAGCGGCACAGCAGCACGTCCGGCTGGATACCGATGCCGCGCAGCTCCTTGACCGAGTGCTGCGTGGGCTTGGTCTTGATCTCACCCGAGCCGCCGACCACCGGCACCAGCGTCAGGTGCATGTAGACGCAGTTGCTGCGGCCGAGCTCGACCCCGAGCTGGCGAATCGCCTCGAGGAAGGGCAGCGACTCGATATCGCCCACGGTGCCGCCGATCTCGACCATGCATACATCGGCGCCGTCGGCCCCGAGCTTGATGCAGCGCTTGATCTCGTCGGTGATGTGCGGGATCACCTGCACGGTGGCGCCGAGATAGTCGCCGCGGCGCTCCTTGGCGATGACGCGCTCGTAGATGCGCCCGGTGGTGAAATTGCTGTTGCGCCCCGTGGTGGTGCGTACGAAGCGCTCGTAGTGCCCGAGATCGAGGTCGGTCTCGGTGCCGTCGCTGGTGACGAACACCTCGCCGTGCTGGAAGGGGCTCATGGTGCCCGGATCCACGTTGATATAGGGATCGAGCTTCACCATGGCGACCTTCAGGCCCCGGGCCTCGAGGATCGCGCCGAGCGATGCGGAGGCGATGCCCTTGCCCAGGGAGGACACAACGCCGCCGGTGACGAATACGAAACGCGTCATAATTCTTGCCAGGATTACCCGTCGCGTGTGGTCGCTGCCGCAGAACGGGCAGATCGACGACGGGCAGGCAGGTTAGCACATCTCGCGCGCTCGCGCCGCCTGCCTCCAGACGAAACGGCCACGGCGCCGCGCCGCCCTGCCCGCCTGCACGGACTCATCGACCCAGCGGTCCGCCACGGCGAGCAGGCGCAGTCCGCCGAAGACGAGCGGCAGCCGCGCGCGCTCCGCCGGCGGCAGCCGGGACTCCTGCAGCAGGCTCTTCAGGGCGCGCCGCGCGCCGCCCGGGGCGACCGTGAGCCGCTCGCCCCCCCGCCGCCAGCGGATGGCGAGCGTGGCCGGGAGCGCGGCGAGATTCACCGGGCCGTGCGCATCGGGGAGAAGCGCGATCGCCCCGAGATCGCCGGGCAGAGGGCACGTCGACTGCGCCCGCCAGCGCCAGCGGATCTCGGCCGGGGCGCGCGGCGCGACGCCGGAGCGGCTGCCCGCCGCGCGCCGCGCCGGCAGGAGCCGCAGCAGCCCCCCATGGCACTCGACCCGCACCCCCGCCCACTCCACCGCCGGCTGCGCATCGGCGCGCGCGGCGAGGACGGGTCCGGCGATCTCGGCCAAGCGCGCCGTGGACGGCAACGGATGGCCGCGCGAGCCGATCCAGAACCTGAGCGCGTTGTGGCGGCGATCGGGCGGCAGCGCCCGCAGCACGCTCGCCGCGAGCGCGGTGCCGTGGCTCGCGCGCTCCACGTCGGCGCGGGCCAGGGTCTCGAGGAGCCGGCCGGCCTCGGCGGCATGGCGCGCACTGCGGCTCACGGTGGCGGCGGCCGCCGGCCAGCGCTCGCGCAGCGCCGGCAGCACCCGCCGGCGCAGGTAGTTACGATCGAGCCGCTCATCGAGGTTGCTCGGGTCCTCGAGGTGGGGGAGGCCCGCCGCGCGCACGAATGCGGCCAGTGCCGCACGCGAGCGCGAGAGGAGCGGCCGCACCAGCAGCCCGGGTCCGAAGCGCACCAGCTCCGGCATCGCCGCGAGCCCGGCGACCCCGGCGCCGCGCAGCAGCATGAGGAGCACGGTCTCGAGCTGGTCGTCCTCGTGGTGCGCGCTGAGCAGCACCTCCCCGGGCCGCAACGCCGCCTCGAACAGCCGGTAGCGCGCCTCGCGCGCGCGGGCCTCGAGAGAGTCGCCGCGCCCGCGCGCCACTTTCGCGTCGAGCACCCCGCACGGGACCCCGAGGCCGCGGGCTGCCGCTACCGCGCGCGCCGCCCAGGCGGCGGAATCCGGGTGCAGCCCGTGATCGACGTGCAGCGCGCGCAGCGCGCCCAGCTTCCCCGACTGCCCGGCGAGCGCCGCGAGCAGCGCGGTGGAATCGGCGCCGCCGCTGAAGGCGACACAGAGCTCGCGCTCCGCCAGGTCGGGCAGCAGCGCGGCGAGCCGGCGGCGCAGCCACATTCCGTTGAACTCATCCGCCCGCGCTGGCATGGGCGCCGCCCTCGCGCCGTTCAGGCCGCGGTTTCGGAGTACACGCCGAAGGAGGCGATCTTGGCGGCGCGCGCGGCCCGCAGCTGATCGCGGGGCAGCGCATCGAGCTCGTCGAGGTGGCGGATCAGCGCGGCTTTGAGGCGCGCCGCGGTCGTGGCCGCGTCGCGATGCGCCCCGCCCAGGGGCTCCTCGATCACCTCATCGACGAGGCCGAGCTTCTGCAACCGGTCGGCCGTGAGGTTGAGCGACTCGGCCGCCACCTCCTTCTTGTCCTGGCTCTTCCACAGGATCGAGGCGCAGCCCTCCGGGGAGATCACCGAGTAGGTGCTGTACTGGAGCATCAGCAGCCGGTCGCACACGCCGATCGCCAGCGCCCCGCCCGAGCCGCCCTCGCCGGTCACCACCGTGACGATCGGCACGCGCAGCACCGACATCTCGAAGAGATTGCGCGCGATCGCCTCGCTCTGGCCGCGCTCCTCGGCGCCGACGCCGGGGTAGGCGCCCTGCGTATCGATCAGTGTCACGAGTGGGATGCCGAAGCGCTCGGCGAGATGCATCAGGCGCAGCGCCTTGCGGTAGCCTTCGGGCTTGGGCATGCCGTAGTTGCGCCGCACCCTTTCCTTGGTATCGCGGCCCTTCTGGTGGCCGATCAGCACCACCGCGCGCTCGTCGATGCGCGCGAGTCCCCCGACGATCGCCAGGTCGTCGGCGTACATCCGATCCCCGTGCAGCTCGTGAAACTCGCTCGCGATGGCCCCCGCGTAATCGAGGGTATAGGGCCGGTGCGGATGGCGCGCGAGCTGCGTGATCTGCCAGGGCGTCAGGTTCGCGAAAATGCTCTGGGTGAGCTGGCGGCTCTTGGCCTGCAGCCGCCCGATCTCGTCCTGCAGATTGACCCCGGACTCCGCCTCCGAGGTGACGTGCTTCAACTCCTCGATCTTCGCTTCGAGCTCGGCGATGGGCTGTTCGAAATCGAGGAACGAGACGGCCATGAGGCGGCGAGGTTACGTAAGGGGGGGACCGGAGCGCAAGTTGAGCGCGCTTCAGCGGCCGTCGGCGCTGAACGCCTCGCCGGGACTCGCAGCGGGCCCCGCGTACAACACTTCGAGTGCGCCGCCGCCCACCAGTGCCTCGAGCTGCTCGAGGAGCTCGCGCGAGGCGCGCACGCTCCACTCGCTGCCGAGGTTGAGCGCGCCGCTCGCAGCCGCGCCGGTGTACTCGATGGTGATCGGGCAAGGCCCCGGGCGCCACGGCTCGAGGATGGCGGCGAGGCGCTCACTCAAGCGCGGCAGCTCGGCGTGCGAGCAGCGCAGCACCACGCGCCGCGCCGACCGCGAGCGCAGCTCCTCGAGCTCGGAAACGCGCCGCGCCGCAAGCCGCCACGAATCGCTGAAGTCATCGAAGCGCAGCATCCCCTCGACCAGCACGAGCGCATCCTTGGCGATCAGGTCGCGGTGCCGCTGCCAGGTCTCCTCGAACAGCATCACTTCGAGCCGCCCGGTGCGGTCATCGAGCGTCAGGATCACGCGCGGGCCGCGCTTCTTCACTTCGTCGATGAGGCCGGCGACCGTGACGGGCTTACCGGCGCTGAAGCGCCCCGGCTCGAGCCCCGCCACCGGGCGCTCGCCGACCAGATCGCCGATGCGATGCGAGACCAGGCGCGGCAGGCTCGCCTCGAAGCGCGTGAGCGGATGCCCGGTGAGGTAGAGGCCGAGCGTTTCGCGCTCGCCGGTGAGGCGTACCGCCTCGCTCCATTCGGGCAGCTCCACGGCGCGTTGCGGGGCGGGCGTATGCTCCACCGCGGCGAGGCCGCCGAAGAGGTCGTCCTGCCCGGCCGCGTGCGCGCGCGTGCTCTGGTCGCCGAGCTGCATGGCCGCGCCCAGACGCTCCATGAGCGTCGCGCGATTGGCGCCGAGCCCATCGAGGCTGCCGGAGCGCAAGAGCGCCTCGAGCACGCGGCGGTTGACCCTGGTGAGATCGAGCCGGCGGCACAGGTCCTCGAGGCTCGTGAACGGCCCGCGCGCGCTGCGCTCGGCGATCAGTCCCTCGACCGCGCCGGCGCCGACGCCGCGCACGGCGCCGAGGCCGTAGCGGATGCGCCGCTCGCCATCGGCAGCGAACTCGTAGCGCGACGCGTTGACGTCGGGCGGCAGCACCTCGAGGCCCATGTCGGCGCATTCCTTGATGAGCGTCACGACTTTGTCGGTATGGTCCATGTCGGCCGACAGCACCGCGGCCATGAACGCCGCGGGGTAATGCGCCTTGAGGTAGGCGGTCTGGTAGGCGAGCAGCGCGTAGGCTGCGGAGTGCGACTTGTTGAAGCCGTAGCCGGCGAACTTCTCCATCAGGTCGAAGATGTGCTCCGCGAGGCGCTCGCGCACGCCGCGCGCCACCGCCCCGGCGATGAACACCGAGCGCTGCTGCGCCATCTCCTCGGGCTTCTTCTTGCCCATCGCACGGCGCAGCAGATCGGCGCCGCCGAGCGTATAGCCGGCGAGCTGCTGCGCGATCTGCATCACCTGTTCCTGGTAGAGGATGACGCCGTAAGTGGGCTTGAGGATCGGCTCGAGGCTCGGATGCAGGTAGTCGATCGGCGCCTCGTTGCGCCCGTGCTTGCGGTTGATGAAGTCGTCCACCATGCCCGACTGCAGCGGCCCGGGGCGGAACAGCGCCACCAGCGCCACGATGTCCTCGAAGCAGTCCGGCTGCAGCCGCCGGATCAGGTCCTTCATGCCGCGCGACTCGAGCTGGAAAACGGCGGTGGTGCGGCAGGACTTGAGCAGCGCATAGGTCGGCGCGTCGTCCATCGGCAGCGCGCCGATCTCGAGCGGCGCCGCCCCCGCGGGCCGCTCGCGGTTGATGAGCCGCACCGCGCGGTCGATGATCGTGAGGGTGCGCAGTCCCAGGAAGTCGAACTTGACCAGGCCCGCGGCCTCGACGTCGTCCTTGTCGAATTGCGTGACGACGCTGCCGCCGGCGGCGTCGCAGTAGAGCGGCGCGAAATCGGTGAGCACCGAGGGCGCGATCACCACGCCCCCGGCGTGCATGCCGGCGTTGCGGGTGAGCCCCTCGAGCGAGCGCGCCAGGTCGATGAGGTTCTTCACTTCCTCTTCCGCCTGGTAGAGGCGCTTCAACTCCGGCTCCTTCTCGAGCGCCGCATCGAGCGTGATGCCGAGCTCGAAGGGAATGAGCTTGGCGATGCGGTCGACGTAGCCGTAGGGCATGCCGAGCACGCGGCCGACGTCGCGCACCACGGCCTTGGCGGCCATCGTCCCGTAGGTGATGATCTGCGAGACGCGCTCGCGGCCGTACTTGCCGGCCACGTACTCGATCACCCGGTCGCGGCCCTCCATGCAGAAATCGATGTCGAAGTCGGGCATCGACACGCGCTCGGGATTGAGGAAACGCTCGAACAGCAGGTCGTGCTCGAGCGGGTCGAGATCCGTGACCCCCAGGCTGTAGGCGACCAGCGACCCCGCGCCCGAGCCGCGCCCGGGACCCACCGGTACGCCGTTCTCCCGCGCCCAGCGAATGAAGTCGGCGACGATCAGGAAGTAGCCGGCGAAGCCCATCTGGCAGATGACGGCGAGCTCGCTCGCCAGACGCTCGTGATAGGCGGCGGCCGCGCCCGCGGGAAAACGCCGCGCGAGGCCGCGCGCCGCTTCGGTGCGCAGGAACTCCTCGGTGGTGATCCCGGCGGGCACCGGGTACTGCGGCAGCCGCGCCTCGCCGAGGTTCAGCGCCAGGCTGCAGCGGCGCGCGATCTCGACCGAGTTGGCGAGCGCCTCGGGCAGGTCGGCGAACAGCGCCGACATCTCCGCGGGGCTGCGCAGGTACTGCTGCCGCGTGTAGCGGCGCACGCGCGCCGGGTCGGCGAGCAGCGCGCCGTCGTGGATCGAGACCCGCGCCTCGTGCGACTCGAACTCATCCGCCTCGAGGAAACGGACGTCGTTGGTGGCGACCACGGGCAGCTGGTGGCGCGCGGCGAGCGCCACGGCGCTGCCGATGTAGGCCTCCTCGAACTGCCGCCCGAGGCGCTGCAGCTCGAGGTAATAGCGCCCGGGCAGGAGCGCGCGCCAGCGCTCGAGCGAGTGCTCGGCTTCCGTCTCGCGGCCGTTCACCAGTGCGCGCCCGACATCCCCCTCGAGGGCGCCGGATAGGCCGATCAGCCCTGCGAGACTCGCCGGGGTGAGCCAGTCGCGCTCGAGGCGCGGCACGCCGCGCTCCTGGCCCTCGAGGTAGGCACGCGAGATGAGACGCGCGAGATTGCGGTAGCCCTCCTGGTTCTGGCAGAGGAGCGTCAGGCGGCTCGGCTCGCGCCGCTCGCCCTCTTCGCGCACCGCGAGGTCCACGCCGATGATTGGCTTGATGCCGCCCGCGAGCGCGGCGCGGTAGAACTTCACCATCGCGAAGAGGTTGTTGCGGTCGGTGACCGCGACCGCCGGCATGCCGGCCGCGGCGACCGCCGCGACGAGCTCCGGCACGCGCACCACGCTGTCGCTGAGTGAGTACTCGCTGTGCAGGCGCAGGTGTACGAAGCCGGGGGCCATCGCCATCGATGCTAGCAGGAGGGGCGCCGCATGGGGCTGAACGAGCGGCGGTGCAGCGGCGAGGGCCGCCGCCGGCGTAGCGCCTTCAGGTGCGCGGGCGTCGCGTAGCCCTTGTGGCGGGCGAGTTCGAAGCCCGGGTAGCACGCATCGAGCGCCTGCATCATCGCATCACGATGCGTCT
>JAGWMP010000326.1 GCA_028871705.1 Gammaproteobacteria bacterium | reverse complement strand
GCTTGCCATGGCGGAGTACTCCTTTACACCTACACCGGTTCCCGCGGCGCCCCGCGGCGCGGCGCCGCTGCGGGTTTTCGGTGGACAGCGCGCGGCGAACTTAGTGCCGTTGACGGGGGACCGGGTTGTTCGGCGCCGCGAGCCTGCGCGACTCCCGCCTGGAAAGCGAAAGGGCCTGTCTTTCAACAGGCCCCTTCTGTAGGTGGCTGGGGGACTAGGATTCGAACCTAGGTAAACGGAGTCAGAGTCCGTTGTCCTACCACTAGACGATCCCCCAAGAGGGAATCTCGCCGGGCGGCCGCGAAGCCGCCCCCGGCGATTCTTAGCGCTTCGAGTACTGCGGCCCGCGGCGCGCCTTGCGGCGGCCGACCTTCTTGCGCTCCACCTCACGCGCATCGCGGGTCACGAACCCCGCATCGCGCAGCGGCTTGCGCAGGCTCTCATCATATTCGATGAGCGCGCGGGTGATCCCGTGGCGGATCGCGCCCGCCTGGCCGGTGATGCCACCGCCGTCGACCTGGACGGCGATGTCGAACTGGGTGTGCAGCTTCACGGCATCGAGGGGCTGGCGCACGATCATGCGTCCGGTCTCGCGACCGAAGAACTCATCCAGGCTGCGGGAGTTGACCGTGATCTTGCCGCTGCCGGGCTTGAGGTAGACGCGCGCCGTGGCGGTCTTGCGCCGGCCGGTTCCGTAATGATTCGGGGTCGCTGGCATGTGCAATGGGTCCTATTGGATCTCGAGGGGCTTCGGCTGCTGCGCCTGATGCGGATGCTCGCCGCCGGCGAACACGTGGAGTTTCCTGAACATGCGCCGCCCCAGGGGGTTCTTTGGCAGCATGCCCTTCACCGCGAACTCGATCGCCCGCTCGGGGTGCTCGGCGAGCAGCTTCTCGAGCGCGATCGACTTGATGCCGCCGATGTGCCCGGTGTGGTGGTAGTAGATCTTGTCGGTGAGCTTGCGCCCGGTGACACGGATCTTCTGCGCGTTGACGACCACGATGTGGTCACCCATGTCCACGTGCGGGCTGTAATCGGCCTTGTGCTTGCCCTTGAGGCGATGGGCAATCTGCGAGGCGAGACGCCCGAGCGTCTTGTCGCTGGCGTCGACGACGAACCAGTCACCGCGGACGGTGCCGGAATTGGCGAATACGGTCTTCATAGGTCACTCGTGGCAACGGGCTCGCGACCGGCGCTGGATTTCCCCTCGCGGCCGGGCCCAAAAAAAGGCGGGCAAGTTTACTCAAGGGCTTGGCGCAATGCAAAGCACTGCCCCATAAGCCCTTTCCGGCCCCCTGGGGCCGCCCCCGGGGCCTCTGCCGGGGGCCCTCACACCCTATAATGGGACCCTTGTATATGGTGCCCGGCCGCTCCTCCGACGCTGCAATCGCCGCCCTCGACCGTGCCCTGCGCGCGGTTTTCGCGCCGGCGCGTGCGATGCGCCCGGTGCCCGGAACGGCGCCCGCGGGCCCCTCGCCCCTCACCCCGGCAGAGCAGCGCGAGAGCGCCGCGCTGATGCGCGTCAATCATGCGGGCGAGCTCGCCGCCCAGGCGCTGTACCACGGCCAGGCGCTCATGGCCCGCAGCGCCGCGGCACGCGCCATGCTGCTCACGGCCGCCGCGTCCGAGGCCGATCACCTCGCCTGGTGCGAGACGCGGCTCACCGAGCTCGGCGCGCGCCCGAGCCTCCTCGACCCGCTGTGGTACGCCGGCTCCTTCGCGATCGGCGCGCTCGCGGCGCTCGCGGGCGATTCCGTGAGCCTCGGGTTCGTCGTCGAGACCGAGCGCCAGGTCGAAGGGCATCTGGACGAGCACCTCGGGCGGCTGCCGGTGGGCGATGACCGCAGCCGTGCCATACTTGAAACCATGAGAGCCGAAGAGATCGAGCACGGCGCGACGGCGGCCGCGGCGGGCGGCATGCCCCTGCCGGCGCCGGTGCGCGCGCTCATGCGACAGACCGCGCGCGTGATGACGGGCACCGCCTACTGGCTCTGACGGGCCGCGAAGGCTGTATATTTAAGAATGTGGTGACTGGGGGAGCCGGTATGGAAGAGAACATCAAGCCACTGAGCGAAATCCCGGCGATCAACCGGTTCCTGAGCTACTGCCGCATCCGCGCAGTGCCCTCGAAGACGGTCGTGATCCACGCCGGCGACCTGCCGGACGTCCTCTACTACATCATCAGCGGCTCGGTCGAGGTCATGATCGAGGACGAGGAAGGCAACGAGATGGTGCTCGCCTACCTCAACCGCGGCCAGTTCTTCGGCGAGATGGGCCTGTTCTACGAGCAGCCGACGCGCAGCGCCTGGGTCCGCACCCGCAACCAGTGCGAGCTCGCCGAAATGACCTATCCGCGCTTCCGGCAGATCGCCGCCGAGAGCCCGG
>JAGWMP010000068.1 GCA_028871705.1 Gammaproteobacteria bacterium | reverse complement strand
CTGTCGGGCAACGAGCCGTTCGTCGACGCGTTCTGGGCGGCGCTGCTCGGCGGCATCGTCGCGGTACCGGTGGCGCCGGGCATCAGCGACGAGCACCGCCACAAGCTGCTGCGCATCGCGCGCCGCCTCGGCGCCCCCTACCTCTACACTGAACGCCGCTCGCTCGAGCGCATCGGCGCCTTCGCCGCCGCCTCGGGCGAGACGCAGCTCTTCGAGGGGCTGCGCGCGCGCACCTTCCTGGTCGACGATCTCGACGACATCTCGCGTGCCGGCAGCATCCAGCGCGTCACGCCCGACGATACCGCGTTCATCCAGTTCTCCTCGGGCTCGACCGCGGCACCTAAGGGCGTGGTGCTGACCCACGGCAACATCATCGCCAACTGGCGCGGCTCGACCGAGGCGGGCGGCTTCAACGAGAACGACGTGAGCCTGTCGTGGATGCCGCTCACCCACGACATGGGCCTCATCGGCTTTCACCTCATCATGTTCGCGAACCGCGTGCACTCGCACTTGATGCCGACCGAGCTCTTCATCCGCCGTCCGCTCCTGTGGCTCACGCTCGCGGCGCGCATCCGCGCAACCATCCTCTGTTCGCCGAACTTCGGCTACAAGCATTACCTCAAGGTGCTCGGCGACCGCCCGGTGGCAGGCCTCGATCTCGCGAGCGTGCGGCTCATCTTCAACGGCGCGGAGCCGATCTCGGTCGAGTTGTGCGACGAGTTCCTGACGCGCCTCGCGCCCGCGCGCCTCGCCCGCAACACCATGTACCCGGTGTACGGGCTCGCCGAGGCCTCCCTCGCCGTGAGCTTCCCGCCGGTGGGCGCGCCGCTCAAGACCCTCACGCTGAATCGCCATCGCATGAACCCCGGCGATCCGGTGGAGCCGGTCCCGGCGCACGACCCCCAGGGGCTCACGCTCGTGAGCGAAGGCAAGGCGATCCCCTACACGCGCGTGCGCATCGCCGGGGACGACGACCGCGAGCTCGCCGAGGACCGCATCGGTCACGTGCACATGACGGGCGAGAACGTGACGCGCGGCTACTTCGAGGACCCGCAGGCCAACGCCGCGGCCTTCACCGCGGATGGCTGGCTGCGCACCGGGGACCTGGGGCTGAAGCACGGCGGCGATCTCTACATCTCCGGGCGCGCCAAGGAGATCATCTTCGTCAACGGCCAGAACTACTACCCCCACGACCTCGAGGCCATCGCCCAGCGCGCGCCGGGACTCGAGCTCGGCAAGGTCGTGGCCTCGGGCGTGCGCCGCCGCGGAGCGCAAACCGAGCAGCTCGTGGTCTTCGTGCTGCATCGCGGCGCCGCCGAGGATTTCCTGCCGCTCGCCACGCAGGTGGCGCGGCTCATCAACGAGCAGACCGGGCTCGAGGTCGCCGAGGTCGTGCCCGTGAAGCGCATCCCCAAGACCACGAGCGGCAAGGTGCAGCGGCACCTGCTCGAGGAGAGTTATGCCGACGGCGAGTTCGATGCGGAGCTCGCCGCTCTCGCGGCGCTGCGCGCCGCGCAGCGCAAGCCCGGCGAGCGCGCGCGCAGCGAGCTCGAGGAGCAGCTGAAGACCATCTGCGACGCGGCGCTCGAGGGCAAGCGCGTCGACGTCAACGACAACCTCTTCGAGGTCGGCGCGAGCTCGCTGAAACTCATCGAGATCCACGAGCAGATCGACCACCTCTATCCCGGTCAGATCGACCTCACCGAGCTCTTCGACTTCCCCACCATCGCCGAGCTCGCGAAGCATCTCGAGGGCAAGCTCGCCTCCGCCACAACGCTCTGAAATCTAAGACATTATTTTTGACTTGGCCCAACCCTTGCCTATAATGCGCCGATGCTGAGTACCGAGACCGCCGCGCCGCCGGCCGGCATGCGCTGCGAGCAGCGCCTCACCGCCTGCGGCATCCGCCCGACGGCGCAGCGCGTGCGCATCGCCACCGTGCTGCTGCAGGCGCCGCAGCACCTCTCTGCCGAGCAGATCCTGGCGAGCCTGCGCGGCAGCGGCGCGCGGGTGTCGAAGGCCACCGTGTACAACACGCTCAACCTCTTCGCCTCGCACGGCCTGATCCGCCAGCTCTCGGTCGACGGCGCACGCGCCTGGTTCGACTCGAATGTCGATCCCCACTACCACTTCCACGATCTCTCGAGCGGTGCGCTGATCGACGTGCCGGTGCCCGACGTCGAGTTCAGCCGCCTGCCCATGCCACCCCCGGGAACCGAGGTCGCGGGGATCGATCTGGTGATCCGGCTGCGCAAAAAACAGTAGAATTCGGCCGTCCCCCACGAGACTGTCCGATTTCCCGGTGCCGGGATAGCTCAGTTGGTAGAGCAACGCATTCGTAATGCGTGGGTCGTAGGTTCGAATCCTATTCCCGGCACCAAATTCCTCGTTTCTGTGACCGGAAAGGACTGATTTCACATCAGTTTCCGGGTAGACTCCGCGCCCGCAAGATGGCGGCGTGGGATATTCGCCGCGGCCAGGGACGGTGGCCACCCACCGCGAGGTCCGGCGGCGGGCTCGCCCTGTCGCCCCCGCGCGTCCCTTCGCCGCGTTACCGGCCGAAATACTTGCGTGCTTGATTAAACTTCGCCGCAACGTGCTGGTTCTAAAGGGTGCCGGCGCACAGGCCTCATTGAAGGAATCCCCGTGGGCACAATTCCGGAACAGCTGAGCACTCACGAGGACGACGGCGAGGTCACCTGGATCAGCCGCGACCGCGCGGGCTTCGAGCGGGTCGCGGGCGCCGAGCCGGCCGCGAAGGGCCCCACCCTCACGCTCCCCGCGAACCCGCGCACCCGCTGGATCGCCATCGGCGTGGGCGTGCTCGCACTTCTCGGCGCGGTGGTCTGGGCGACTCATCGCGGCGGGCCCGCTCACGTCGCACTCGCCGACCAGCAGAACGTCCCGCTGATCACCGTGGTCACGCCCGGAGTGCGCTCGGTGACCTCGAGCGTGACCTTCACCGGCGCCATTTTCGCCCGTTACGACATGCCGATCGGCAACGACGGCGACGCCGGCCGCATCGTCGCCGTGTACGTCGAGCCGGGCGATCACGTGCAGAAGGGACAGCTGCTGGCGCGCATCGACGACTCGGTGCTGGTGCCGCAGGTGAATCGCCTCGCCGCCGCGCTCGAGCAGGCCCAGGCCCAGGCCGCACTGTCCGCCGCCGAGTACAAGCGGGCGCTCGGGGTGCAGGCCGCCGGCGCGCTGTCCGCCGAGGATATCGAGAAGCGGCGCGCCACCGCCGTCACGGATGCCGCCAACGTCAAGGTCGCCGCGGCGCAGCTCGCCGAGGCGCAGGCGCGGCTCAACCGCACCCGCATCGTCGCGCCCATCGCCGGCACCGTGCTCACACGCCATGCCGAAGTCGGGCAGATCGCCAGCACCGGCGGGGATGCGCTCTTTCGGGTCGCGAGCGGCGGCGAAGTGGAGATGCGCGGCCAGCTCGCCGAGCAGGATCTCGCCCAGGTGAAACAGGGCGACGCCGCGAGCGTGCGCCTGACGGGGCTGCCACAGTCCTTCGAGGGCAGGGTGCGTCTCCTCGGCGCCATCATCGATCCCACGACCCGGCTCGGCGAGATTCGCATCGCGCTCAAGCCCGATGCGGCGCTGCGCCCCGGCGCCTTCGCGCGCGGCTCGGTAGCGGTCGGCAGCGCCAAACGGCCGGTCGTGCCGCAGACCGCAGTGCTGGTCGATCCGCAGGGCAGCTATGTCTATGTGGTGGACGCCAACGATCATGCGGTGCTGCGGCGCGTGGTGGTCTCCGATACTTCGGATGACGGCGTGGTCATCGCCTCGGGGCTGACAGGCACCGAGCGCGTGGTCACCACCGCCGGTGGATTCCTGCATGACGGCGAATCGGTGAAGGTCACGACCACCGGTCCCGGCGCGGGCTGACGCCCGCAGCCTTCCAGGAGAGCGCCCGTGAAAAATATCTCCGCGTGGGCCATCCGGCATCCGCTGCCGCCGATCGTGCTGTTCGTCGTGCTGCTCTTCATGGGCATCGTGTCGTTCGTACGCCTGCCGGTGACCGCCGATCCGGACATCTCCTTCCCGGGCGTGATCGTCACCGTCGATCAGCCGGGCGCGGCGCCCGAGGAGCTCGAGACGCAGGTGATGCAGAAGGTCGAGGGTGCCGTCGCCGGCATCGGCAACATCGACAACATCACCTCCTGGGCGGTCGAGGGCGAAGCCAACATCAACATCCAGTTCGACATCGGCACCCCGGTCGACCGGGCGGTGGCCGACGTGCGCGATGCGATCGCCAAGGTGCGGCCGCTCTTGCCGCAGGGCATCCAGGAGCCGGTAGTCCAGCGCATCAACACCGATGGCGGCTCGATGGAGTACTACGCGGTGAGCTCGAGCGGGCTCACCGAGGAAGAGCTCTCCTGGTTCGTCGACAACACCATCACCAAACGGCTGCTGTCGGTCACCGGCGTCGCCCAGGTGAACCGCGGCGGTGGCGTCAATCGCGAAATCCGCGTCGAGCTCGACCCGGCACGCATGGCGGCGCTCGGCATCACGGCGGTGGAGGTCAACAACCAGCTGCGCGCCCTCAATCTCGATTCCCCCGGCGGCCGCGCCCAGCTCGGCGGCGGCGAGCAGTCGATCCGCGTGCTCGGCGGCGCGCGCACTGCGGCCGCCCTCGGCCAGACCCAGATCATGCTGTCCGGCGGGCGCTTCGCGCGCCTCTCCGATCTCGCCGACGTGCGCGACGGCGTCGGCGAGATCCGCCAGATCGCGCGCCTCAACGGGCGCCCGGCGACCACCTTCGGGGTGCAGAAGGCGAAGGGCTCCTCGGACGTCAGCGTCGATGCCGGGGTGCAGGCCGAGCTCGCCAAGATCCGCAAGGAGAACCCGCAGGTCACGATGACGCAGATCTATACCAGCGTCGACTACACCAAGGACACTTACCATTCGGCCATCAGCGCGCTCATCGAGGGCTCGATCCTCTCGGTGCTGGTGGTGTTCCTCTTTCTGCGCGACGGGCGTGCGACGCTGATCTCGGCGCTCGCGATACCGCTCTCGGCCATCCCCGCGTTCATCTTCATGCAGTGGATGGACTTCACGCTGAACTCCATCAGCCTGCTGGCTCTGTCGCTGGTGGCGGGCGTGCTGGTCGACGATGCGATCGTCGAGATCGAGAACATCGTGCGCCATATGCGCATGGGCAAGAGCGCGTACCAGGCGGCGCTCGACGCGGCCGACGAGATCGGACTTGCGGTGGTGGCCACCTCGGCCACCATCATCGCGGTGTTCGTGCCGGTCAGCTTCATGGGCGGCCTCACCGGCCAGTACTTCAAGCAGTTCGGCCTCACCGTCGCCGCGGCGGTGTTCTTTTCGCTGCTGGTGGCGCGCCTCATCACGCCGGTGCTCGCGGCCTACGCGCTCAAGGCCGACGGCATAGCGCAGCACACCGACGGTCCCGTCATGGTCTGGTACCAGCGCCTGCTGCGCTGGTGCACGGTGCACCGCTGGAAGACGGTCTGCGCGGGACTCGCCTTCTTCGTGCTGTCGATTGGCGCCATCGTGGCGGGGCTGGTGCCGTTCTCGTTCATCCCCGAGCAGGACAACGGCTTCGTCTTCGCGAGCGTCGAGCTGCCGCCCGGCGTGCGCCTCGAGGAAACCTCTGCGGCTACCGCGGCGGCCTACCGCATGCTGTCGCACCAGCCCGAGGTGCGCGACGTCGTCGAGCAGGTCGGCGACAGCGACGAGGGCGTGCGCGCCGGCGAGCTCGAGATCGCGCTGGTGCCCAAGTCGCAGCGCAAGGCGACCCAGCGCGAGTTCGAGGACCGGATGCTCGAGATGTTCAAGACCATCCCCGACGCGCAGCTGCACTTCAACCGCAACGGCAACGGCCGCGACGTCAACATCTACATCACCGGCGACGATCCGCAGCTCACCTACAACACCGCGCGCAAGGTGGTCGAGGAGATGGGCACCCTGCC
Source organism: Gammaproteobacteria bacterium (assembly GCA_028871705.1). Lineage (GTDB taxonomy): Bacteria > Pseudomonadota > Gammaproteobacteria > Steroidobacterales > Steroidobacteraceae > 13-2-20CM-66-19. Next base: position 7,416 of record JAGWMP010000068.1, on the reverse strand, counting down.
GTTCGTGCGCGACGCGCGCATCAACAACGACCTGCCGCGGCCCGAGATCCTGATCCATCCGCACCTCGATCTCGCCTCGCAGCTCGGCGTGACGGTCGCTTCCATCAGCGACACGATCCGCATCGCAACTCTGGGCGACCTCGATCAGAACAGCGCCAAGTTCTCCCTCGCCGACCGCCAGGTACCGATTCGGGTCAGCCTGCTCGAGGACAGCCGCAAGAACATCACGACGCTCGAGAACCTGCCGGTGCCAACCTCCAACGGCGGCACGGTGCCCCTGAAGGCGGTGGCGGACATCGGCTTCGGCGAGGGCCCGACGCGCGTGCGGCGCTACAACCAGAGCCGGCGCCTGTTCGTCGACGCGGACCTGAAGGGCATGGAGCTCGGGCCGGCGATGAAGGCCATCTATGACCTGCCGACGCTCAAGCACCTGCCGCAGGGGGTGCACCGCGTCGACGTGGGCGACTCCAAGTACATGAACGAGCTGATCGGTAACTTCTTCATCGCCATGGGCACCGGCATCCTCATGGTGTTCGCGGTGCTGGTGCTCCTGTTCGCGCGCGTGCTGCAGCCGATCACGATCCTCTCCGCGCTGCCACTGTCATTCGGGGGCGTCGTCATTGCGCTCATCGTCACCGGTTTCTCGGCCTCGCTCGGCGTGTTCATCGGGCTCCTGATGCTCATGGGCATCGTCGCCAAGAACTCGATCCTGCTGGTCGACTTCGCCATCGAGGAGATGCGCGCGGGCAAGGACCGGGTGACCGCGATCCTCGAGGCGGGCCACAAGCGCGCCCGCCCGATCGTCATGACCACCGTCGCGATGGTGGCGGGCATGCTGCCGGTGGCGCTCGGACTCGGCGGCGACACCGCCTTCCGTCAGCCGATGGCGATCGCGGTCATCGGCGGCCTCATCACCTCCACCGCGTTGACGCTGGTGGTGGTGCCGGCCGCATTCACGCTCATCGACGACGTCGAGCGCTGGCTCGCGCCCCGCATGGGCCGTGTCCTGGTGCCGCAGCCGCCGCAGCCGCCGCCGGGCGCACGGCCGGCCCAGCCGCGTCCGGTAAACTAAGGCGGAATGCCCGCCTTAGATCCGCCGCAAGCAGCCAGCACGCCCACCGCAGCGTCCGCGGCCCCCGCCGAGCCCCCGGCCTGGTGGGCGCGGCTGCTGTCGCGCCTGCCGCTCCCCGTGCTGTACGCACTCTGCGGGGCCGCCGCCTGGCTCGCGTTGCGCGTGGTGCCGTACCGCGCCGGCATGATCGATGCGAGTCTCGCCACCGCCTTTCCGGAGCTCGACGCGCGGGAGCGGCGCGGGGTGCGCTACCGCTACTATCGCGGCTTCGCGCAGATGTTCGCCGAGCTGCTCAAGGCGCCGGCTCTCGCGCCCGGGGAGTTCCGCCGCCGGGTGCGCATCGTCAACCTGGAGGAGCCGCGCGCGCTCCTCGAGCGCGGGCAGCCGGTGCTGCTGGTCGCCGCTCACCAGTGCAACTGGGAGTGGATGCTGCTCGCCCTGTCGCTCGAGCTCGGCTACCCGCTCGATGCCGCCTACAAGCCGCTGGTGAACCGGTGGGCCGAGCGCGAGATGCGCAAGCTGCGCACCCGCTTCGGCAGCCGCCTGGTGCCGGCACAGGAACTGCTCGCGGACATCCTCAGGCGCCGCGGCGTGGTGCGCGCCATCGCGATGGTGGCCGACCAGGAGCCGACCCGCAGCGAGCGCAAGTACTGGACGCGCTTCCTCAACCGCGACACGGCCTTCTACATGGGACCGGAGGAGATCACGCGCGTCACCCGCTTCCCCGTGTTCTTCATCGCCATCCGCCGCAAGTCCCGCGGCTACTACGAGATGGAGTTCCTGCCGCTCTCCCCCGGGGCAAAGCCCATGGCATCCGGCGCACTGACCGAGCGCTATGCGCGCCTCGTCGAGGAGCAGATCCGCGCCGCGCCTGCCGACTGGCCGTGGTCGCACAAGCGCTGGCGGTTGAAGAAATCCGTGTACCAGGACCGCACGGCCTGAGAAAGCTGCCGGCCCGCGCATCCCGCGCGGGCCGGCCAGAGGAGCCTATTGCGGGCCGATGGCACCCACGAGCGCCCCCTCGGGAAGGGAGGCCGCGGCGACGCTCACCGACAGTCTTCCCGCCTCGAAGTCGCTGACCTCGGCGGCGGTGAGACGCGTCGACTCAGCCGAGAAATGACCCATGTCGAGAGGATCGCGGCTGAGCCCGGCGAGCTTCGCGCCGGTGCTCGAGGACAGCTGCGCGCCGCTCGCATCCGCGATGCCGGCGGAGCTCACGTGCACCGTGAGGGTGCCGCCGCGCCCATCGAAGGTGGCGGCGGCCACCCCGGCGGCGTGCACGCCGAGCGCGTCGGCCTCGGGTGAGGGGCTGAGCGCGGCGAAGGTCACGCGCACGCCCTCCGGGGCGATCTGACCGCGGACCTCGCCGGCGGGATGGGCCGCGGAGCTGGCGAGGAGGTAGAGCTTGCCGGCTGCAAGCGCGGCGACCTGCGCGGCGCTCAGGGTGGTATTGGCCGGCACCTGCCACTCGCCCGTATGCCCGGCGCGCGGCGCGAGCGCGAGCAGTGTTTCGCCGCTCGAGCCCGCGAAACCTTCGTGGAGCGTCACGGCCGTGGCGCTCATGCCGCTGAGAGTGACCGTGCCGCTGAGGCTACCGCTGTCCCCCTGGACCGTGAGGCGCGCCATGCCGGAGGCCTTCGAGGCCGGCGACGGGAAGAGCTGCTGCGGGCTCATGGTGGCCGCCGCCGCCGCGGCGGCGTTCTGCACCGTGACCGTGACCGCTGCCGAGGTCGTGGTGTCGTGGGCGCTGTCCGTGACGATCGCGGTGAGGGTGTGGCTGCCGTTCGCCACCTTGGTACTGTCCCACATCACGGTATAGGGCGAGGCCGTCGCCGTTCCCACGGACGTCGCGTCGACCTCGAAATTGACGTTGGTCACGGTGAGGTTGTAGGTGGTCGAGGCGGCCGCATCGGCCGTCAGCGTCACCATGCCGCTCACGGTGGCATTGGCCGCCGGCGCCGTCAGCGACACCGTCGGGGGCGGACAGGCGACCATGTAGGTTCCGCCGCAGGTGGCTCCCGGCCCGCCGCCGGTCGCGTTGTAGCCGCTGCCGTAGCCGCCACAGGCGCCGAGCAGCGCGCCGAGTACGGCGCAGGAGGCAATCAGGAATTTTCCGAGCAATGGATGACGCGCGTGCATGGCTTGATCCCGCTGGTGGTTGTTGGTCCGCCAGTGGGTGGCGCGCGGGTGCGCGGCGGTTTCGGGCGGGGCCCGGCGGGAACGCACATCGCGCATCGCGCATCGCGCGCCGCAGCGCGCCGCGCGCCCTCAGCGGCGCGTGGGTCCGTCCGGCTCGGCGGCCTCGCCGCGGCGCAGTTCCCGCGGCAGGGTGAAGAACACGCGCTCCTCGCGTCCCGTGACCTCCCGCGGGGGCTCCCCGCCCCACGGCGCGAGACGCGCAACCACCTGCTGCACCAGCAGCTCGGGCGCCGAGGCGCCCGCGGTGACGCCGACGGCGCGCTTGCCCGCGAACCACTCGGCGCGCAGGTCGTCCGGACCGTCGATGAGGTAGCCGGGGATGCCCGCACGATCGGCGAGCTCGCGCAGGCGGTTGGAGTTGGAGCTGGTGCGCGAGCCCACCACCAGCAGCACGTCGCACTGCTCGAGCAGCTTCTTCACGGCATCCTGCCGGTTCTGCGTGGCGTAGCAGATGTCCTCGTGCCGCGGGATCGCGAGCGCGGGGAAGCGCGCGCGCAGCGCCGCCACCAGCTCCGCCGTGTCATCCACCGAGAGCGTCGTCTGGGTGACGAGCGCGAGGCTGGCGGCGTCGCGCAGCGTGAGCGCGGCCACGTCCGCGAGATCCTCCACCAGGTGGATGTGGCCGCCGAAAGACGCATCGAACCGCCCCATGGTGCCCTCGACCTCCGGGTGGCCGGCGTGGCCGATGAGCACGACGTCGCGCCCCTCGCGCGCGTAGCGCTGCACCTCCATGTGCACCTTGGTCACGAGCGGGCAGGTGGCGTTGAACACCGTGAGCCGCCGTCCGTGCGCCTCCTGCTCCACGGCGCTCGAGACCCCGTGCGCCGAGAAGATCACCGTACCGCCCGCGGGCACCTCGGCGAGCTCATCGACGAACACGGCACCGAGGCCCCGCAGCCGCTCGACCACGTAGCGGTTGTGCACCACCTCGTGACGCACGTAGATCGGCGGACCGAAGAGCTCGAGCGCCCGCTCGACGATGTCGATGGCGCGGTCGACGCCGGCGCAGAAGCCGCGCGGGTTGGCGAGCAGCACCTGCATCAGCCGCCGCTCCGCTGTGCGGCGCGCGACTCACGCCAGGCATCGAGCAGCAGCAAGGCCGCACCGATGGTGATGGCGGAGTCGGCCACGTTGAAGGCCGGGAAGTAATGCTCGCCCCAGTGCGCCCAGATGAAGTCGATGACGTGTCCGAGGCGCACGCGGTCGATGAGGTTGCCGAGCGCCCCGGCGACGATCAGCGCGAGCCCGCAGGCGATCAGCCCCTGGGTCGCGGCGGCGAGCCGCCGCAGCCACACGAGCAGCACCGCGCTCACGACGAGCGCCAGCGCCACGAACAGCCAGCGCTGCCAGCCGGACGCCTGGGCCAGCATGCTGAAGGCGGCGCCGGTGTTGTAGGTGAGCAGCACGTCGAGCACCGGCAGCAGCCGTACGCGCTCGAGAAGAGCGAAGTGATGCGTCATCCAGATCTTGCTCGCCTGGTCGAGGGCGATCACCAGGGCGGTGAGCGGCAGCCAGCGCAGCCCGCTCGCGGCGGCCGGAAGCGATGCGCTGCTCATACGAAGCGCCGCTCTTCGCCCGGCAGGGCGAGATTGCCGACGCAGCGGCCGCAGAGCTCCGGGTGCGCAGCGTGCGTGCCGACGTCCGCACGGCGCTGCCAGCAGCGCACGCACTTCGGATCGACGTCGGCGCCCGCCGCGAGCCACACGCCCGGCAGATTCGCGGCCGCGACCGCGACCGCGGTGCCGGGGGGCTCGGTCACCTCCTGAACGCGCGCCTCGGAGGTGATGAGCAGGAAGCGCAGCTCGCCTGCGAGCGCCGCGAAGCGCGGGTACTCACCGGGCAGGCAGTACACCTCGATGCGCGCATCGAGCGGCGCGCCGATCGTCCCCGCTTCGCGCAGCTTCTCCAGCTCGCGCGTCACGTCGGTCCGCAGCTCGATGAACGCCGGCCAGTCGATGGCGGCCGGCGGCGGCGCGGGAGCCTCGTGCCAGGTGGCGTGGAACACCGACTCGGCGCGCGCTCCCGGCAGGTAGCGCCATGCTTCCTCGGCGGTGAACGACAGGATCGGCGCGAGCCAGCGCACCATGCACTCGGCGACGTGGTACATCGCGGTCTGCGCCGAGCGGCGCGCGCGGCTGGCGGCGGGCGTCGTGTACAGACGGTCCTTCAATACGTCGAGGTAGAAACCGCCGAGATCCACGGTGCAGAAGTTGTGGACCTTCTGGTAGATGAGATGGAAGGCGTAGCGGCGGTAGGCTTCGAGCACTTCCGCCTGCAGCGCACGCGTGCGCTCGAGCGCCCACTGATCGAGCGCCACGAGCTCCGCGGCCGGCAGCGCATCGCGCGCCGGGTCGAAGCCCTCGAGGTTGCCGAGGAGGAAGCGCAGCGTGTTGCGCATGCGGCGGTAGGAATCCGCCATGCGCTTCAGGATCTCGTCCGACACGCTCATCTCGTTGGCGTAATCGGTGGCCGACACCCACAGGCGCAGCACGTCGGCGCCGAGGCTGTTCATCACCTTCTGCGGCGCGATCACGTTGCCCAAGGACTTCGACTGCTTGCGCCCCTTCTCGTCCACCGTGAAGCCGTGGGTCAGCACGCCGCGGTAGGGCGCTCGTCCGTAGAGCGCTTCCGACATGAGCAGCGAGCTGTGAAACCAGCCGCGGTGCTGATCCGAGCCCTCGAGGTAAAGATCTACCGGGGCGGCGATCTCGGGGCGCTCGGCGCCGACGCATTCGAAGGACAGCCCCGAGTCGGCCCACACGTCCATGACGTCGGTGACCTTGTCGTAGGTGTCGGCGTCATCGCCCAGGAGCTCGCGTGGCTCGAGCGCGAACCAGGCGTCGATACCGCCGCGCTCGACGCGCGCCGCGGCCGCCTCGATCAGCTCCTGGGTGCGCGGATGCAGCGTCCCCGACTGGCGGTGCACGAAGAGCGGAATCGGCACGCCCCAGGTGCGCTGGCGCGAGATGCACCAGTCGGGCCGGCTCGCGATCATGCCGGTGATGCGCGGCTCGCCCCAGGCCGGCGTCCAGGCGACGCCGGGAATGTCGCGCAGCGTCTGCTCGCGCAGGCCCGCCTGCTCCATGCTGATGAACCACTGCGGGGTCGCGCGAAAGATCACCGGGGTCTTGTGCCGCCAGCAATGCGGATAGCTGTGCAGCACCGGTTCCTCGTGCAGGAGGCGCCCGCGGCCGGCGAGCTCGGCGATGATTACCGGGTTGGCTTCATCCACCTTCAGGCCGGCCACGAGCGGGGTGTCCGGGAAGAAGCGCCCGTCGTTGCCCACGGGATTCGACACCGTCAGCCCGTAGCGCTGACCGACGACGAAGTCCTCCTGGCCATGGCCGGGCGCGGTATGCACCGCGCCCGTGCCCGCATCGAGGGTGACGTGCTCGCCGAGCACCACCGGCACCTGGCGGTCCTGGAACGGGTGCTCGAGCTCGAGTCCTTCGAGATCGGCGCCGGCGACGTTGGCGAGCACCGCGCCCGCGGTCATCCCGTAGCGCTTCAGGCACGCGGCGGCGAGATCCTCGGCGAGGATCAGCCGGCGCCGCTCGCCGCCCTGCACGCCCTCGATGAGCACGTAGCGGAACTGCGGCTCGAGCGCGACCGCCTGGTTGGCGGGCAGCGTCCAGGGCGTGGTCGTCCAGATCACGACATCGACGGGCGCCGGGCCGAGCGGGGCGAGACCCAAACCCACGCGGCGCGCGAGGTCGGCGTTGTCGCTCACCCGGAAGGCGACGTCGATGGCGGGGGAGGTCTTGTCCTCGTACTCGACCTCCGCCTCGGCGAGCGCCGAGCGGCAGTCGATGCACCAGTGCACGGGCTTCACCCCCTTGTAGAGGTGGCCGTTCTCGATGATGCGGCCGAAGGCGCGCAGCTGCTGCGCCTCGTAGCGCGGCGCCATCGTCATGTAAGGATGGTCCCAATCGCCGAGCACGCCGAGGCGCTTGAAATCGGTGCGCTGCAGGTCGAGCTGCTCGGCGGCGAAAGCGCGGCAGGCGGCACGGAAGGCCTGGGCGTCGAGCTTGACGCCGGGGCGCCCGTGCTTCTTCTCCACCTGGTGCTCGATGGGCAGCCCGTGGCAGTCCCACCCGGGGATATAAGGGGAATCGAAGCCGTCGAGCGTGCGCGACTTGACGACG
>JAGWMP010000325.1 GCA_028871705.1 Gammaproteobacteria bacterium | reverse complement strand
CCCTGAAAACCTCCCCCCGACTGCGTGACCCTCGTCGCTCTCTTCGCTCTCGCGCAAACACAAGATCTTGTGTCGGGGTCAAAAGCCTAATGACGGTGCCCGAGTGCGTCAAGATTCAAAACCATATTTTGTCGTGTCATTTTTATTCAGCAATTTCAATTATTTATCACATTCTCCGCAGTAAATTGCACGATAATTTTTGAAGCGCCGTCGGTCCCGGGAAGTCAACCCCCGACCCCAATATCTTGTGCTCAGGACAAGCACAGGTTTTGCACAGACTTGCCCACAGCCGAACCTACCGCCACCCCAGCCCCACCCCGGCTCCCCGCTCCGGCCCCGCCGCCCCGCACGGGCGCCGCCGCACCACGCGCCGCTCTTGAAAGCCCGCGCGCCCATCCGCACATCGAGACCAACGGTTTTTCAACACTTCAGTTCAGAGGAGTTTTTCTATGACTATCGTTCGTTACGAGCCGTGGGGGCTCTTCGGGCGGCTGCAGCGCCAGCTCGATCAGAGCTTCGGCGATGATGCCGCGAGCGTCAGCTGGATCCCGCACGTCGACGTCCGCGAGGAGGCCGAGCGCTTCGTCGTGGCGGCCGACCTGCCGGGCGTCGAGGGCAAGGACATCGAGATCACCGCCGACAAGGGTGTGCTCACGATCAAGGGTGAGCGCCGCTCGGAGAAGAAGAGCGCGGAAGAGGGCTACGAGCGCGTCGAGCGCGCGACCGGCAGCTTCCTGCGCCGCTTCACGCTCCCGGAGAGCGCGGACGCCGAGGCCATCAAGGCGACCCATGTGAACGGCGTGCTCGAGCTGAGCATTCCGAAGCGCCCGCAGGAGCAGCCCCGGCGCATCAGCGTCCAGGCCGCTTAATCCTCCGCTACCGCTTGCACCCGGCGGCGCCCGCGCGGCGCCGCCGGGTGAGCGCTTCTGCCAGCCGCTCCGCGGCCGCGGGCTAGAATTCGAGCCACATGAGAGCCGCGATTCCCGCCCTTGCGCTCGGCACCCTCGCCACCCTGGCCGCCGCCGGCGTGCCACCCTCGGTGGGCGATACCCCGCTCCCCTCGCTCGCTCCCATGATCCGCAAGGTGTCCCCTGCGGTGGTGAACGTCGCCACCCGCGGCACCGTGCGCGACGCGGGCGCGCAGAATCCGCTGCTGCAGGATCCTTTCTTCCGCCGCTTCTTCGACCTGCCCCCGGGCGGCGCCCCGCGCGAGCACCCGTTCATGAGCGCCGGCTCCGGCGTCATCTTCGACGCGCGCGAGGGCTACATCGTCACCAACGCGCACGTCGTCGAGAACGCGAGCGAGATCACGGTGACGCTGCAGGACGGGCGCGATCTCAAAGCCACGCTCGTCGGCAGCGATCAGCCCGCCGACGTGGCCGTGCTCAAGGTGAGCGCCGCCGGACTCTCGCAGATGCCGCTCGGCGACTCCTCCCGGCTCGAGGTCGGCGACTTCGTCGTGGCCATCGGCAACCCCTTCGGCCTGCAGCACACCGTCACCTCGGGGATCGTCAGCGGGCTCTCGCGCACCGGCATCAACCCCGACGGGTACGAGGACTTCATCCAGACGGATGCCTCGATCAACCCCGGCAACTCGGGCGGCGCGCTGGTGAACCTGCGCGGCGAGCTGATCGGCATCAACGCCGAGATCCTCTCGAGCAACGGCGGCAACATCGGCATCGGCTTCGCCATCCCCGTCAACATGGTGCGCAGCGTCATGGAGCAGCTGGTGAAGTACGGCGCGGTGCGGCGCGGCCAGCTCGGCGTCTCCATGTATACGGTGACGCCCGATATCGCCCATTCGCTCGGGCTCCCGAGCGCCTCCGGGGCGCTGGTATCGCGCGTGGTCGAGGGCTCGCCGGCCGACAAGGCCGGCGTCCGCGTCGGCGATGTGATCACCTCGGTGAACGGCCAGCCGGTAAGATCCAACAGCGAGCTGCGCAATGCGAGCGGGCTGGCGAGCGTCGGCGACCGCATCGACGTCGGGCTGCTGCGCGAGGGCAAGCCGCTCAAGGTGACGGCGGTGATCGCCACGGTGACGGTGCATTGAGGGCGCGTCCTTCGGAGGTTAGCCGTGAATATCTGTGTGCTCGGTGGAACCGGTTTCGTCGGCACGGAGCTCGTCACGCGCCTGGCGCTCGATGGGCACTGGGTGCGGGTGCCGACGCGCAACCCGGCGCGGGCCCTCAAGCTGCGAGTGCTCGACACGGTCGAGCTGCGCGTCGCCGACGTGCACTCCCCGCCCGCGCTCGGGCAGCTGTTCGCCGGCTGCGACGCGGTCATCAATCTCGTCGGGATCCTCAATGCGCGCCGCGGCGCGGGTTTTCATGCCGTGCACGCCGAGCTCCCGGCCAAGGTGCTGGCCGCGGCCCGCGCCGCGGGCGTGCGGCACGTGCTGCACATG
>JAGWMP010000067.1 GCA_028871705.1 Gammaproteobacteria bacterium | reverse complement strand
TTCAGGCCCTGAGGGTCACGAACCAGGCGCCGGCGGCGATGAGGGCGATGCCGAGCCAATTGAGCATCGAGAGCCGCTCGCCGAGAAAGCCGACGCCGAACAGCGCCACCAGCACGACGCTCAGCTTGTCGAGCGGCGCGACGCGCGCGGCGTCGCCGAGGTTCAGCGCGCGGAAATAACACCACCACGAGGCGCCGGTGGCGAGCCCCGAGAGCGCCAGAAACGCGAAGGTGCGCGGCGAGAGGGCGGTGAGCTGTGGATACTGGCGGGTCGCGACGAGCACCAGCGCGAGCAGTACGAGCACCACCACGGTGCGCACGAAGGTGGCCACGTCGGGCGCGACACCCGCAACGCCGACCTTGGCGAAGATCGCCGTGAGCGCGGCGAAGGCCGCCGACAGGAGCGCCCAGAACTGCCACGAAGCCATCTCGGGGCTAGTGTCACACAGCGCGTGCCGCGGCGGTATGCGCGCGCGCCATTGACCGCCACGGCGTTCTCGTACTACTTTCCACGCCTGAAGCTAGGGGAGCCCCGGCAGGGGGCTGAGAGGCCATCGGCGCTCGGGGAAGCGCAGCATGGCGACCCTCCGAACCTGATCCAGTTAATGCTGGCGTAGGAAAGTTCTCGTATCGCGCGCTCGCGAACCCTTTCCCGTTGGCAGCATTCGCCGGATCTTCTGTGGCCGCAACGCCGGGAGTGTCCTGATGAATGCGCAGAGCTGGCACGTCGTCTCCGAGTCCTTTCCCGCCTCGTGCAAGGTGTACCGCCCCGGGCGGATGCATCCGGGGGTGCGTGTGCCGATGCGCGAGATCGCGCTGCACCCGGCGAGCGGCGAGCCGCCGCTGACGGTCTACGACGCCTCCGGCCCCTACACCGACCCGGCGGTCACCATCGACATCGAGGCAGGTCTCGCGCGGCTGCGCGCGGAGTGGATCGCCGCGCGCGCCGATACCGAGGCGTACCCGGGCCGGCACGTGCAGCTCATCGACAACGGTCTCACCGCCGGCGCCAGGGCGGCGCCGGAGTTTGCGCTGCGCCGGGCACCGCTGCGCGCCAGGGCGGGCCGTGCGGTGACGCAACTCGCCTACGCGCGCGCCGGCATCGTGACGCCGGAGATGGAGTACGTCGCGATCCGCGAGAACCTCGGCCGCGAACGCGCTCTCGGCACGGCGCGCGACGGCAATTCCTGGGGCGCGGCCATTCCCGATCACGTCACCCCGGAGTTCGTGCGCGCCGAGATCGCCGCCGGGCGCGCCATCCTGCCCGCGAACGTCAATCACCCGGAATCCGAGCCGATGATCATCGGGCGGAACTTCCTGGTGAAGATCAACGCCAACATCGGCAACTCCGCGGTGACCTCCTCGACGGCCGAGGAGGTCGACAAGATGGTATGGGCCATCCGCTGGGGCGCCGATACCGTCATGGACCTGTCCACCGGGCGCAACATCCACACCATCCGCGAATGGATCCTGCGCAACTCGCCGGTGCCGATCGGCACGGTACCGATCTACCAGGCGCTCGAGAAGGTCGGCGGGATCGCCGAGGAGCTCAGCTGGGAGATCTTCCGCGATACCCTCATCGAGCAGGCCGAGCAGGGCGTCGACTACTTCACCATCCACGCCGGCGTGCGCCTGCCGTACGTGCCGCTCACCGTTTCGCGCGTCACCGGCATCGTCTCGCGCGGCGGCTCGATCATGGCCAAGTGGTGCCTGGCGCATCACCGCGAGAGTTTCCTCTACGAGCACTTCGAGGAGATCTGCGAGATCTGCCGCGCCTACGACGTGAGCTTCTCGCTCGGCGACGGACTGCGCCCGGGCTCGATCGCCGATGCCAACGATGCGGCCCAGTTCGCCGAGCTCGAGACGCTCGGCGAGCTCACCAGGCTCGCCTGGGCGCGCGACTGCCAGGTGATGATCGAGGGCCCGGGCCACGTGCCTATGCACAAGATCAAGGAGAACATGGACAAGCAGCTCGCCACCTGCGGCGAGGCGCCGTTCTATACCCTCGGGCCCCTCACCACCGACATCGCACCGGGGTACGATCACATCACCTCCGCGATCGGCGCGGCCATGATCGGCTGGTTCGGCACGGCGATGCTCTGCTACGTCACGCCCAAGGAGCACCTCGGTCTCCCGGATCGCAACGACGTCAAGACCGGCGTCGTCACCTACAAGATCGCGGCGCACGCCGCGGATCTGGCCAAGGGCCACCCCGGTGCGCGCGAGCGCGACGACGCCCTGTCGCGGGCGCGCTTCGACTTCCGCTGGCAGGACCAGTTCAACCTCTCGCTCGACCCCGACACCGCCTGCGCGTTCCACGACGCGACGCTGCCGAAGGAGGGCCACAAGGTGGCGCACTTCTGCTCGATGTGCGGGCCGAAGTTCTGCTCCATGCGCATCTCGCACGAGGTGCGCGCCGAGGCGCGCGCGCAGGGCCTGCGCGAGATGGCGGACAAGTTCCGCGCCGGCGGCTCCGAGCTCTACGTGCCGGCCGGCAAGGAAAGCTGAAGCGGTGCGCGTGACGGTGATCGGCGCCGGCGTCGCGGGGCTCGCCTGCGCGGTCGAGCTCGCCGAGCGCGGCGCGGCGGTCGAGCTCCTCGAGCGCGCCACGACGCTCGCCGGCGCGGGCTGCTCCTGGTACGCGGGCGGCATGCTCGCGCCCTGGTGCGAGCTCGAGAACGGCGGGCCGCTGGTGGCGCGCCTCGGGGAGGAGGCGCTCGCGTGGTGGCGGCGCCGGTTTCCGGGAACGGTGCTGCGCGGCACGCTGGTGATCGCCCACGGCCGGGATGCCGCGGAGCTGCGGCAGTTCGGCCGGCGCACCCATGACTTCGCCACCCTCGGAAGCGCGGCACTCGCGGCACTCGAGCCCGAGCTCGCCGGGCGCTTCGCCACGGCGTTGCACTTTGCCGCCGAGGGTCACCTCGATCCGCGCGCGGCACTCGCGGCGCTCCTCGAGCGCGCCCGCGCCCTGGGTGTCAGCGTGCGCTTCGGCGTCGCCGCGGAGCGGCGCGCGCTCGCCGGGCGGGAGGTGCTCGACTGCAGCGGACTCGCCGCGCGGCACGTGCTCGGCGATCTGCGCGGTGTGCGCGGCGAGATGCTGCTGCTCAAGGCCCCGGAGGTGTCGCTGTCGCGGCCGGTGCGGGTGCTGCACCCGCGGCTGCCCGTGTACGTGGTGCCGCGGGAAGAGGGCGTGTATCTGGTGGGCGCGACCATGCTCGAGAGCGACGCCGAGCGCCGGCTCAGCGCCCGCTCGGCGCTCGAGCTGCTGTCGGCGGCCTACGCGCTGCACCCGGCCTTCGGCGAAGCCGAGATCCTCGAGACCGGCTCCGGCGTCCGGGCGGCCTTTCCCGACAATCTGCCGCGCATCCGCCGCGTCGAGGGCGTGCTGTGCGTCAACGGCCTCTATCGTCACGGCTTCCTGCTCGCCCCGGCGCTCGCGCGCCGGGCGGCGGAGGTCCTGCTCGAGGGCCGCGAGTTTCCGGAGGTGATGGATGAGGATCCTCGTCAACGGCGTCTGGCGTGAGACCGCAGCTGCCGAGCTCGCCGCGACGCTGGAGGAGCTCGGCTACGCCGGCCGCATCGTCGCCACCGCGGTGAACGGCGAGTTCGTGGCCGCGGAGGCGCGGCCGCGCACCGCGCTCGCCGAAGGCGATCGGCTCGAAGTGCTGGCACCGATGCAGGGGGGCTGAATGCTCGAGGTTTACGGCACGCAACTGCGCTCACGACTGCTGCTCGGCACCGCGCGCTATCCCTCGCCCACGGTGCTCAGCGCCGCCGTGCGCGCGGCGCGTGCCGAGATCCTCACCGTGTCGCTGCGCCGCGAGGCGGGCGGAGAGCGCGCCGGACAGGGATTCTGGTCGCTGGTCCGCGGGCTGGGCGTGCGCGTGTTACCCAACACCGCCGGCTGTCATTCGGTGAAGGAGGCCGTCACCACGGCGCACATGGCCCGCGAGGTGTTCGGCACGCCGTGGGTGAAGCTCGAGGTCATCGGCGACGCCGATACGCTGCAGCCCGATGTCTTCGGGCTCCTCGAGGCCGCGCGCATTCTCTGCGCCGAGGGGTTCGAGGTGTTCCCGTACACCACCGAGGACCTCGTAGTGGCCGAGCGGCTGCTGGATGCGGGGTGCCGCGTGCTGATGCCGTGGGGTGCGCCGATCGGCTCGGGCCGCGGCTTGAACAATCTCTACGGCCTCACGGCGTTGCGGGCCCGCTTCCCCGGGGTGCCGCTCATCGTCGACGCGGGTCTCGGCGTACCCTCGCACGCCGCGCAGGCCCTGGAGCTCGGCTTCGATGCGGTGCTCGTCAATACCGCCGTCGCTCAGGCGACGGACCCGGTAGCGATGGCCGGGGCGTTCGCGCTCGCGGTGGAGGCGGGCCATGCGGCCCGTCTCGCCGGGCCCATCGAGGCGCGCGATTTTGCCGTGCCTTCGACGCCGGTCGTCGGGCAGGCCTTCCGCGGATGAGCCTGCCGCGGGTCTACCCGATCGTGGAGAGCGCGGCCTGGATCGCGCGCCTCGCGCCCACCGGCGTGCGGCTGGTGCAGCTGCGCATCAAGGAGCGCCCGGCGGCCGAGGTCCGCATGGAGATCCGTGCGGCGCGTGCGCGCTGCGCGGCCGCCGCGATGCAGCTGATCGTCAATGATCACTGGGAGGCGGCGCTCGCGGAGGGCTGCGACTTCGTGCACCTCGGTCAGGGCGATCTCGAGGGCGTGGATCTGACGGCGCTGCGCCGCGCGGGCGTGCGGCTCGGCATCAGTACCCATGACGAGGCCGAGCTCGAGCGCGCACTGGCCGCGCGTCCCGACTACGTGGCGCTCGGGCCCATCTACCCGACAGTCCTCAAGATCATGCCCTGGCAGCCGCAGGGCCTGGCGCGGCTCGGCGAGTGGAAGCGGCGCATCGGCACCCTGCCGCTGGTGGCGATCGGCGGACTCACCCTCGAGCGTCTGCCCGGAGTGTTCGCCGCCGGCGCCGACGTCGCCGCGGTGGTCACCGACATCGTGCGCCACGCCGATCCCGAGGAGCGCGCGCGCGCGTGGCTCCGGGCGGCGGCCTGATGGACTCCCGCGTGAGCGAGCGTTACTCCCGCCAGGTGGTGCTGCCCGAAGTCGGCGCGTCCGGACAGGCGCGGCTCGCGGCGGCTGCGGTCGCGGTCGTGGGCGCCGGCGGACTCGGCTGCGCGGCGCTGCCGTACCTCGCCGCCGCGGGCGTAGGCCGGCTCCACATCATCGACCACGATCGCGTTGCGGAATCGAACCTGCACCGCCAGCCGCTCTACCGCATGAGCGACTTAGGTGCCCGCAAGGCCGAGGCCGCGCGCGCAGCGCTCCTCGCCCTGAATCCCACGCTGCACATCGATGCCGTCCCCGAGCGGCTGACGCCCGCCAACGCCGCCGCGGTCGCCGCCGCCGCCGACGTCATCGTCGATGCGGCCGACAGTTTCGCGGTGACCTACGCGTTGAGCGATGCCTGCCAGCAGGCGGGCAAGCCGCTCGTGAGCGCCTCGGTGCTCGCACTCGCGGGCTACGTCGGCGCCTTCTGCGGCGGGGCGCCGAGCTACCGCGCGGTCTTTCCCGAGCTGCCGCGCCTGGCTGGCTCGTGCGCAGCGTCCGGCGTGCTGGGGACCGCGGTCGCGGTCATGGGGACGCTGCAGGCGCACCTGACGCTCGCGCTCCTCCTCGAGCTCGAGCCGCCGGTCCTCGGCAGGCTCCTGAGCGTCGACTTCCGCACCCTGCACGTGGGCGAGATGTCCTTCGCGCAGGCGCCCGAGCCCGCCGCGCGCTTCGCCTTCATCGCCCCGCAGCAGGTCGCCGCCGCCGATCTCGTCATCGATCTGCGCTCGCTCGCCGAGGCGCCGGTGTCGCCTTTTCCGGCGGCGCTGCGCATCGATGTCGAGGCTCTCGAGCGAGGTGTGCAGCTTCCCGAGGCGCCGCGCATCGTACTGTGCTGCCGCACCGGGATACGCGCCTGGCGGGCGGCGCGCGCCCTCGATGCCGGCGGCCGCCGCAACCTCGCGCTGATCGCGCTCGGCGAGTGAGCGCGGTTCTCGTCATCGCCGGCACCGACTCGAGCGGCGGGGCCGGGCTCACCCGCGACGTCGCGACACTCAGCGCCTTCGGCATGGACGCACTCTGCGCGGTCAGCGCGGTGACGGCGCAGTCCGAGCGCGAAGTGGCGGCGGTGCTGCTCATTCCCGCGGCACTGGTGCGCGCCCAGATCGAGACTGCGCTCGGCAGCGGGCGGGTGCGGGCGGTGAAGACCGGCATGCTCGGCGCCCGCGATACCGTCGAGGCGCTCGCCGCGGCGCTGCCGCCCCGCGAACGGCTGCCGCTGGTCGTCGATCCGGTGCTCGCGGCCAGCTCCGGCGGCGTGCTGCTCGATGAGGCGGGGCGCGCGGCGCTGCGCACGCGGCTGCTGCCGCGTGCGACGCTGCTCACCCCCAACCTGCCGGAAGCTGCGCTGCTGCTCGGCGCCGCGCCGGCGGGCTCGCCGGGAGAGATCGTCGCGCAGGGACGTGCACTGTGCGCGCTCGGCGCGGCCGCGGTGCTCATGAAGGGCGGCCACGCCACGGGGGCGCTCGCGACCGACTGGCTGGTGTCGGCCGATGGCGCGGTGCGCGAGTTCACGGGTGCGCGCTACGCCGGCGGGCGGCGCGGCACCGGCTGCGCGCTCGCCTCAGGGGTAGCCGCCGGACTCGCACGCGGCCTCGAGCTCGCCGTCGCATGCGCGCGCGCCAAGGAGCACGTGACGGCGCTGTTACAGGCGGCCGCGTAGCCCGATCGCCCGCGAGTCTGGCGCGTCGCCACGCCGCGACACGCGCGCCGCATCTGCACTGTCCCGTCAACCAACTCCCGCCTGGACCGCTTTAGGGTGCGACGGGCCGGCATACGCTCGCCCCAAACCGACAGAGGGAAACGCATATGGAGCGCATTATGTTGCGGCGCGCCCTGTTGAGCGCGCTGGTTACGGGTCTCACTGCGGTGCTCGGCGGCTGCGGCGGCGGTGGTTCCGCTTCGAACAACCCACCGCCCCAGACCGCCGCCTTGCAGCTGCTGGTCAGCGATGCGGCTTCCGAGGATTGGGCGACGATCGGCGTGCAGCTTCAGAGCGTGGCGCTGGTGCCGTCCGACGGCAGCGCGAACGTCACCATCTGGACGGCCGCCACCGCGACGCCGCTCAATCTCGTGCAGCTCGACAATCTCGCCGACATCATCGGCAGCGTCCGCGTGCCGGTGAACACCTACAGCGGCGCGATCGTCACGATCGCCGGCAATCCGGGCGACGTGGTACTCACGGTGGCCTCGAACCCCGAGGCGGGCTTCCCGGCGGCCGCGGGCGCCACCATCGCCGCGAGCCAGATCCAGATCCAGGGCACGCAGGGCGCGGCCGGCAGCCTCTCGGTGCCGATCAAGCTCAACTTCGACAGCCCGCTGGTCGTCTCGAGCACTGCGCCCAACGTATTGAACGTCGAGTTCGACCTGGCGCACCCCGCCTTCGTCGTCGCGCACAACCCGCCGGCGGCCAACGGCGCCACCGTGTGGGCGGTGAACTTCACCGGGCCGGTGCGCCGGCACCGCGTCGGCGACCTGCGCTGGCTGGTACTGCGCCACAGCTACGGCACGGTGCAGACGGTCAACGGCGGCTCCTTCACGATGCTGCGCGACTTCCCGGTGGTACCGGCGAGCAACCCGGAGGGTGAGATCACCAGCAACACCCAGCTCACCATCAACGTCGACAGCACCAACGGCACGATCCTCTACGACGTCGACAACAACGACGCGCGCACGGTGGTCAACAGCACCTTCCCGAGTGCCCTCGCCAATGAGTTCGTGCGGGTCGCCGCGCGCTACCAGGAGGACGGCTCGCTCACCGCGGTGCGCGTGTGGTACTCGAGCACCTTCGACAAGGTGTGGCTGAGCCCCGAGGGCCATGTGCTGAGCGTCGATGACGCGGCCGGCACGATGACCGTCGAGAACGAGGATGGCGCGCCGGTTCAGATCACCATCGGCCCGAACACGCTGTTCTACTTCCGCGCGCCGCAGGACTCGACGGCGGATGCCGCCTCGATCGGCCAGGGCCCGGGCTTCCTCGCCAGCGGTGACATCGTGCGCGGCTTCAAGGTGCACGTGAGCTGCGTCGACCCGCTCGCCAGCCCGCTGGTGGCCGACACGGTCGACATCGAGAGGGCCAACTACAGCGGCAGCATTTCGGGCGCGAGCGCCGCCGGCTTCACCTACACGCGCGACTTCGTGCGCGCCACTGACGACTACTCGGTAAATCTCGATTACCTGCCCTACACCGGCAGCAACAACAACATGGATCCGGCCGGAGATGCGATCTCGGGCTTCGACTGGTGGTACTTCACCTTCCCGACGCAGGCCGACACCGGCGCCAATGCCATCGGCGACTTCGAGTCGGCGAGCAACGGCTCGGTCAACTTCGGCGGCACGTTCGGCCAGGTGAAAGCCTGGGGCGCCTCCTCCGCCACCTGGGTGGGCGGAGCGACGCCCTGGCAGGTGCCGATGGCGATCCTCGAGCCGACGCCGCTGCCGCTGGCACAGGTGGTCCAGGGCGTCACCGGCAGCTCCTTCACGCTGTCGCTGATCGGCAATACCGGCGGCAATGCGGTGACGGTGGACTTCGACGCCACGCAGGGCTCGGCGACGCTCGTCTACCAGGTGAACCGCAGCGGCGGCGCGGTCACCGTTACGCCGCTCAACCTCGCCGACTCGAGCGACTTCAACACCTTCTCGAGCAGCCTGACGGCGGGGTCGCTGGTCAAGCTCTGGAGCGTGCCGCAGCCGGCCGGCATGGCGGCGAGCGGAGCGCTCAAGGCCTACGTGATCATCTACTACACCGGCACACTGCCGATGAGCTGATGACACGGAGCGCGACGGGGTGCGTCCCGGTCAGCGAACGGAAAAGGGGCGCCGTCAAGTACGGCGCCTCTTTTTTTTGCGCGCTTCGGACTCACGCTTCGGCACGGCCCCGGCTTCGGTATCATTGCTCCCGTGTCATCGCCCAGCGACCGCCAGGAGGAGCTGACGCGCATCGCGCGCCGCTCGATGCAGGAGCACGGCCTCGAGCCGGACTTTCCCGCGGCGGCGCTTGCGCAGCTGCGCGCCATCGGTGCGCCGGCCGCGGCGGGCGTGCCGGGCGTGCGCGATCTGCGCGCACTCCTGTGGTGCTCGATCGACAACGACAGCTCGCGCGATCTCGACCAGCTGTCGGTGGCGGAGCCGGGGCCCGATGGGGCGACGCGCATCCTGGTGGCGGTGGCGGACGTCGATGGCACGGTCGCCGCGCACTCGCCGCTCGATGCGCATGCGAGCACCAATACCACCAGCGTCTATACCGCCGCGCAGATCTTTCCGATGCTGCCCGAGCGGCTCTCGACCGATCTCACCTCGCTTGCCGCGGGGCAGGAGCGGCCGAGCTTCGTGGTCGACCTGACGGTAACGACGGCGGGGGAGGTCAGCGCCTCGGACGTTTACCTCGCGCGCGTCGTGAATCGCGCCAAGCTCGCCTACAACAGCGTCGCCGCCTGGCTCGACGGCAAGGGGCCGATGCCCCCGCCGGTGGCCGCCGTCAAAGGCATGGAGGAGCAGCTGCGCATCCAGGACCGCGTGGCGCAGGCGTTGAAGCGCGTGCGCAAGGCGCAGGGCGCGCTCGGTCTCACCACCCTCGAGGCCCAGGCGATCTACGAGGGCGCCCAGCTGCTCGATCTGTGCCCCGATGAGGATAACCGCGCCAAGGAGCTCATCGAGTACTTCATGATCGCCGCCAACAGCGTGGTGGCGCAGTTTCTCGAAGCCCACCGCTCCTCTTCTCTGCGCCGCGTGCTGCGCGTGCCCGAGCGCTGGAACCGGATCGTGGCGCTGGCGGCGGCCCAGGGCGGATCGCTTCCGGCGACGCCGGACGCGCTCGCGCTCAGCGCCTTCCTCGTGGCCCGCCAGCGGCAGGCGCCGGAGCGCTTTGCGGACCTCTCGCTCGCGGTGGTGAAACTGCTCGGTGCCGGCGAGTACGTGCTCAAGCGCCCCGGTGAGCCGGCCGAGGGCCATTTCGGCCTGGCGATCGACGACTACACGCACGCCACCGCACCCAACCGGCGCTTCCCCGATCTCGTCACGCAACGGCTCGTCAAGGCGGTGCTCGCGGGCCGCCCGGCACCCTATGACGAGGCGACTCTGCGTACGCTCGCCGCCCATTGCACCCTGCAGGAAGGCAATGCGCAGAAGGTCGAGCGCCAGGTGCGCAAGTCCGCCGCCGCGATGCTGCTCGCGCCCCACGTCGGCGAGCAGTTCGACGCCATGGTGACCGGCGTCAACGAGGGCGGTACGTTCGTGCGGATCCCGCATCCGCTCGCCGAAGGGCGGCTGATCAAGGGCTTCCAGGGCCTCGATGTGGGCGATGCGGTGCGCGTGCAGCTCACGCACACCGACATGGAGCGCGGCTTCATCGACTTCGTCCGCGCGAGATAGCGACTCCCTCCCCGGGCTGGCGTCCCGCGACGCCGATCGCCGACATATCGCCGCACACCGACATATCGCCAGCTGCCGACAGGTTGCGGGCGTGCGCGTTTCGGGTCTTAGATGGTGACAAGGGCGCGCGCAGGCGGGCTGACGTCCGCGGGCCGCCGCAACAAAGGAGCTTGTCATGAAGGGAACCATCACTCTGATGTCCGTCGTCGCGACGCTTGCGCTCGCCCCGTTATCGTCCGCCGGCGCGGATCCTTCGAGCACGAACCCGCCGCCGGCCGCCGAGTCGGCGGGACCCGCGCCCGATCCGGCGACCGCAAACACCCGGCTCGCGGCGCTGGTGCCGGCCGGTATGACGACGCGTGAAGCCTGCACGGGCTTCAAGGACCTGGCGGACTGCTCAGCGGCGCTGCATGCCTCCCAGAATCTCAACATCGCGTTCCCCGATGTGCGCGCGCGCTTGCTGGGCGGACAAACGCTCGAGGCTGCGATCCACGCGCTGAAGCCCGCGGTCGACTCGAAGAGGGAAGTGCGGCGCGCCGAACAGCAGGCGAGTGAGGATCTGCGTCCGCTCGGCTGAGCCTGGGTATTCGGGCCGGCGGGGCAGGGGGCCCTCAATACTCGAGGTGTAGCCGCAGTGCGTAGAAGCGCACGGGCCCGCGGTCCCGGTTGTAGCCCGGGTTCTCGATGTACTGGAAGTCCGGCGAGAGCTGCAGGCGCAGCGCGCAGGCGCCGCGCGACCAGATCCACTGAGCCCGGTAATAGGCCTCGAGGATCTGTTCATGGGCGTAGTTGAGCGCGCCGTCGCCGAGCAGGAATCCCGAGCCTCCCGCCGCCAGGTACTCGCGGTGCACGGCCGAGAGGCCCTGAACCGCGGCCGCGAGACCGAGGCGGTCCTCGCTCCGTTGCCAGTGCACGCCCGAGAGCTGTACGCCGGCGCTCGCCTGCCGGTCGACTTCCGTGAACGCGAAATCCTCGGTCTTGCCGTCCTGCCAGCCGAGACGCGCGAACACGCCGGTGTCACCACCATCGGCGAGCGGCTGCTCGGCATTCACGCCGAAGCCCGTCTTGTGGCGCCCCCCGGCGTCATCGGCCGCGACGTCCGGCACCGCGCCGGACGCCGCGGCAACCGCGAGTGCCTGCGCGTAATCGCCCATGCGCGCGGTGTTGCGGTAGGCGAGCAGACGCACGACGGTACCGACGGCCGCGGGTGTGAGCGTCAGCTCGAGGTCCTGCTCGCGCGCCCGCAACAGCGTCTCCAGGGTCTGGCCGTTGGCGTAGAGCGGCATGCGATACATGCCGTAGCGCAGCGCCCAGAGCGGGCTCACGTAGGCGGCAACGAGGCCATCGGTATAGCCGCGGGTGTTGGCGGCGAAGTCCCAGGCGGTGTTGTTCCACAGCGACCAGTTGAGGAACTGCGTGCGCGCGGAGTTCGCGTAGCTGTTGTGGTCGAAATCATCCGAAGCCGACATCCGTCCGACTTTGAGCTCGAGGCGCTGCACCGCCTCGGTGCCGGGGAGCTGGTCCTGGCCCCGCGCCACGCTCGCGACCGTGCCGCCGAGGGGCAGCATGAAGCGCGCGTAGGCGCGGGCGATGTAGAACTCCTTCTTGAGCCCCGGCACGCCCTGGCGGATGACGTCCCCGTTGGTGAGTCCGCCGAGCCCGGTGGCATCGCTCACCCCCGCCCCCATGAACTTCTCGGCATCGAGATAGAGCTGCGCCCAGGGAAGCGGCGCCCAGCCGCCGTAGAAGCCGATGGTGTGGGTTCCCTGGCGGTCGCCGTCGGGGTGCAGGCTGAGCCGGCCGTCGTAGGGCGATTCGAGGGCGGATTGGCGCTGCTCGATGAAGGTGTACTGCACACCCAGCAGCTGCGGCAGATCACTCGCGGGGGCGGGCTCCTCGGCCTGGGCCGCACCCGCGCAGGACGCGAGCCAGGTCAGTGCGAGGGAAAAGCCGGCGTGTAACCGGCCGGCGCGGGACCGCTGAGGCAGCCGCGGCACGCTATTTTCGGTCCGGCGCGCCGGTCGCCTGCCAGTCCCCGCCCAGGGCACGCACCAGCAGCACGGTGGCACTGATACGGCGCGTCTCGATGTTGACCGCCGCGAGGCGCGCCGCGAGTGCCGCGTTCTCGGTCGCCACGACCTCGAGATAGGTGACGATGCCGCCCTTGTAGCGGTAGTTGGCCTGATCGAGCGCCCCTTGCGTCGCACTGACGGCGGCCGCCGGGCTCACGCTCTCGAGCGCCCGCTGGCGCAGCGCCGCGAGGTTGTCCTCGACGTCCTGGTAGGCGCTGAGCACGGTGCCCCGGTAATTCGCCACCTGCTCATCATAAGCCGCGTGTGCGGCGGCCGACTGCGCGGCATGCAATCCGGCGTCGAACACGGTGAGCAGACCCTGCGGGCCCACCGACCAGAACCGGCTCGGCGCCATCATCCAGTTGCTGCTCTGGGTGCTCTGCTGGCCGGCGGCGGCGTTGAGGCTGAAGACCGGGAAGTAGGCCGCGCGCGCCACACCGATGCCGGCGTTGGCGGCGGCGACCCGCCGCTCGGCGGCGGCCACGTCGGGCCGGCGCTCGAGGAGCTGCGAGGGCAGGCCCGGATCCCACACCGGAATCTCGTGGCCGGCCTCGAGCGGACGCGCCGGGAGGTGAAAGCCGCTCGCCGGGGCGCCGACCAGGACCGCGATCGCATGCTCGAGCTGCGCGCGCTGCAGGCGCGTGTCCTCGGCCTGGGTGCGGGCGGTCTCGAGCTGCGCCTGCGCCTGTTGCACGTCCGAGAGCGCCGCCGCGCCTCCCTGGTAGAGGTTACGCGTCAGATCGAGCGCCTTGAGGTAGTCGGTCACGGTCTGGTCGAGCAGCTGCTGCTGCGCATCGAGGCCGCGCAGGGCGAAATAGTCGGTGGCGAGCTCCGCATGCACGCTCAGATCGAGGGTGGCGAGGTCCCCGGCGCTGGCCTGCTCGCTGGCGCGCGCGCCGGCGACGGTGTTGCGGATGCGGCCG